>NZ_DAMCNG010000008.1:0-14863 GCF_032107865.1 Brevundimonas sp. | reverse complement strand
AAGCCGAGACCATTTCACGGCGTTCGATCATCAGGGCCGCTTCCAATGAAAAGGCCGAAAAGGTCGTGAAGCCGCCCAGCACGCCGACGGCGGCGAACAGGCGGATGCTCTCCTGGCCCGCGCCGGCCTTCAGCGCCAGCCAACCGGCCAGCAGCCCCATCAGCAAACCGCCCGCGACATTGGCGGTCAGGGTCGCCCACGGCCAAGCCGCGCCCGGCGCCAGACGGCCCACGGCCAGCCCCAGCCCATAGCGCGCCATCGCCCCCAGGCCGCCGCCGATCGCAACCAGCAAGAAGTGTGTCATGCTGGCGGCTTATACTGTTCCGACCTCATTTGCGAAGGCCGCCATGCACGACCTCGTTCTCGCCATCCTCCATCACCTGCTGTTCCTGGGCCTGATCGTCATGCTGGCGTCAGAGCTGGCGCTGCTGCGAACGCCGGAACCGCCCCTGAAACGGCTGGCCGGGTTGGACGCGGGCTATGGGGTCACGGCCCTGCTGATCGTGCTGGTCGGGGTCGGACGGGTGATGGGCGGCAAGGGTTGGGCCTTCTATGAAGCCAACCCCTTCTTCTGGGCCAAGATCGCGACCTTCGCCCTGATCGGCCTGATCTCGATCCGGCCGACGCTGGCGATCCTGAAGTGGCGCAAGGCGGCGCGGGCCGCGCCCGGCTATGTCCCGCCGCTGGCCGAGCTGACTGCGGCTCGACGCGCGGTCGGGCTGGAGATTCTGTTGCTGATTCCGCTGCTGGCCTTCGCGGCGGCGATGGCGCGCTGGCCGTTCTAAGGTCAGTTATAGCGGCGGGCCGAATCCAGCACGCTACGGGCGTCATAGGCCTCTGGCCCGCGCGGCGCGGCGCCGCGCCCCATGAGTATCTCTAGCGTCGCCGAAGTCGGCTGCGGGCCGCTGAGATCAAAGCCCAGGCCGACGCCGACGCCTGACGAGCTATAGCCGCCGTAGCGGCCGGATCCCGCCCCAACGGACACGCTGGGCCGCACACCGCCGGCGCCCCCGGGGCGGCCGTCGATCCAGCGTTGCGTCACCTCAAACCAGTCGTAGCCCTGTTCGACCGTCAGTTCGGCGGCGCGGCGCAGGGCCATCCCATCGACCGGACCCGGCGCGCCGACGCCGTTGTAGCTGACGCGGAAACGATCGCGCTCGATCTGCTGCTCGGAATAGCCCTGCCCGTTCGGCCCCATCTGACGGCCATAGGGCGCCAGGCTGGCGCAGGCTGTCAGGGCCAGGGCCGAGACGGCGATCGTAACGATGGCGAGGCGTTTCATGCGCGTGTCTCCCACGCCCGAACAGCGCACGGGCGAGTTGGATTGTTCCGCAGTGAAGCTGAACAGGGGATGAAGCCGCTACAGCCCCGCCGCTGCGCGCAGGGCCGCGAAATCCTCCGGCTCCGGCGCCTCGACTGTCACACGGCCGCCGTCGGGATGCGGGAAGCTGAGTTTCGCCGCGTGCAGCATCAGGCGCGGCGCCGCACGCCCGGCGAAGGTCAGGGCGCCGCCATAGCGGACATCGCCGACCAGCGGACGACCGATGGAGGCCATGTGGACCCGAAGCTGGTGCATCCGCCCCGTCTCAGGCGACAACTCGACCACCGCCCCGACTTCACTAGAAGCCAGAGTGCGATAGCCGCTGGCGGCGCCTTGCGCGCCCGGCGCATCGAAGTCCACGACGCGCATATAGCTTTCGCGGCCGATCTCTTCGCGGCGCAGGGCGGAGGTGATCCGGCCGGACCTGGGCTCCGGCGCGGCCGCGACCAGCGCCAGATAGGTCTTCTGGAACTTGCGCATCTGCATCGCCTTGCCGAAGAAGCCGGCGGCGGGCTTTGTCTTGGCGGCCAGGATGACGCCCGAGGTGTCGCGGTCGAGCCGGTGCACCAGCTCCGGCCGCTTGCCGTTCGAGCGGGCGAAGGCCCAGAGCAGATCGTCCAGGGTGTTGGCCTGGATGCGGCCGCCCTGGCTGGACAGGCCTGACGGCTTGTTGAAGGCGATCAGATGCGCGTCTTCATGCACCACCCAGGAACGGACGGCGGCGATGTCATCTTCGGTCAAGGATACGGGCTGGCGGGTTTTCACCCGCCGAGCCTTTAGCCGAGCGCGCCCCGCTTCGCCATGCCCATCAGGCTTGCGATCAGCGGATCAGGCCCTTGCGGCGCGCCCAGCGCGCATAGGCGATCTGGATGACGAAGATCAGGGTGACGACCAAGGTGAAAACCACCCCGCCCGTACCGATGACTTCACGACCGTTGCTGAGCGCCAGCACATAGACGGCGTGCGCCAGCATGGCGATCAGACCCGCGACGAAGGCGTTGAACGCCAGCTTCCGCCGAAGCAGCAGCATCAGCGCCCCCAGCAAGCCGCACCACACCGCCACGCCGAAGGCCACATCGGTCCACATCGGCGCCGAGCGCAGATAGAAGACCTGCTCCATCGTCAGCGCGCTCCAATAGGCCGGCGCGCCCGTCACCTTCTGATACCATTGCCAGACGCCGACGCCGTTCCAGACCACCGAGGCCACGGCGATGGTCCACAGGTGCCACGGCGCCGCCGAGCGCTTCGAAATATCGACCATCATTCCTCCCCCAAGACCTTGAGAGCCGAAACTACGCTGAAACAGGCCTATGCAACAAGGATTCCGGCCTGCCCGTCAGACGATCACGCCACGTCGCTCATGGCGAACACCATCGTCGCCGACGCAACAGCAGCACGGCCGCCAGCAGTTCTGCACAAGCTGCCGATGGAAGCAGGCCAAGCTCGCCCTCATGCGTAACCATGAACGGCAATCACGAACCCACGACGCGCCATGGCGGGTTCATCCGGTTTTCCCCCGCCCAGTAGAAGCACAGACGATTGCCGTCGGGGTCGCGCAGCCAAGCTTCACGCCACAACCACCTCTGATCCACCGGATCATGGTCGAAAACCACGCCCGCCGCCTTCAACGCCGCCACCCGTTCATCCACATCGACGCACTCGAAATAGACGCCGCCGCTGGGCGTCACTCGATCGCTCAAATGGACGGAAAAGGTCGTGGGCGCTCCCGATCCGTCGCCGGGACAAACAAAGCGGGCATAGTGATCACTCGACACGATCATCGTCAGCCCCAAGCGCTGATAGAAGATCTTGGCGCGCGGGATGTCCGTCGTCTCGACGGTGATCTGATTGAGATTCATGGCGTTCGGCGTTTCACAACTGAGGGAAACAGGACTTAGGAATCCTACAGCCCCGCTTCAACGCCGCCCGTGTCTCAGCCTTCCCTCTGCGCCCGCTCCCGCATCGCGGCCCATCGTTCCAGGCGCGCCTTGACCTTCTCCTCATGCCCCTCGCCCTTGGGCTTGTAGAAGGTGCGCCGCTCCATCTCGTCGGGGAAGAAGTTCGCGCCGGAGAAGCCTTCGGGCGTGTCGGGGTCGTATTGATAACCCTTGCCGTAGCCGAGTTGCTTCATCAGCTTGGTCGGGGCGTTGCGAATATGGGCCGGCGGCATCAGGGAGCCGGTCTCGTGCGCCGCGCGCTTGGCCGCCTTGAAGGCCTCATAAACACCAACGGACTTGGGCGCGGTCGCCAGGTGGACGACGGCCTGAGCCAGCGCCAGTTCGCCTTCGGGACTGCCGAGGAAGTCGTAGGTATCCTTGGCCGCATTGGCGACCAGGATGGACAGGGGATCGGCCTGACCGATGTCCTCAACCGCCATGCGCACGATGCGGCGCGCCAGATAGAGCGGGTCTTCGCCCCCGTTGAGCATCCGCGCCAGCCAGTAGAGCGCCGCGTCCGGGTCCGACCCGCGCACCGACTTATGCAGGGCGGAGATGAGGTTGTAATGCTCCTCGCGCGACTTGTCGTAGGCGGGGGCGCGCTTCTGCAGCACGCCCGCCAGAGCCTGCACGTCCAGCGGCGCGACATCCGTCAGATCGAACAGCACCTCGGACATGGTCAGCAGATAGCGGCCGTCGCCATCGGCCAGCGCCAGCATGGCCTGCCGCGCCTCGGGCGTCAGCGGCAGAGGCTTGCCCATCAGCGCCTCGGCCCGGCCCAGCAGCAGGTCCAGCGAAGCGTCGTCCAGCCTTTTCAGTACATAGACCTGCGACCGCGACAGCAGGGCGCCGTTCAGCTCGAAGCTGGGGTTTTCGGTCGTGGCCCCGACCAGGGTGACGATCCCCTCCTCGACAAAGGGCAGGAAGCCGTCCTGCTGGGCGCGGTTGAAACGGTGGATCTCGTCGACGAACAGCAGGGTCTGCTGGCCCGCCGCCCGGCGCATCCGCGCGGCCTCGAACGCCTTCTTCAGGTCGGCGACGCCCGAGAAGACGGCGCTGATCGACTGATATTCATAGCCAGCCGCCTTGGCCAGCAGGCGGGCGATCGTCGTCTTGCCCGTGCCCGGCGGCCCCCACAGGATCATGGAACCCAGGCGCCCGGCCTCGATCATCCGGCGGATCGGGCCGCCCTCGCCCAGCAGATGGTCCTGGCCCACCACCTGATCCAGCGCCTGCGGGCGCAGACGGTCGGCCAGAGGGGCGTCGGGAGGATGGATGCCGGAGGCTTCGAACAAATCAGTCATGGAACGCTCTAGATAGGCGTTCGTTCGGGCGACTGCACCCGCTACAACGCCTCGTTGAGGAGGAATCGCATGACTGAAGCCAAGCCTGACCAGGGACCGCGCGGCGGGGTGACGCCCCACCTGACCATTCCCTCGCGCGGGGCCGCCGCGGCGATCGAATTCTACGCTCGCGCCTTCGGGGCCGAGGAAGTCATGCGGATGCCGGCCGAGGACGGCGAGCGCCTGTTGCACGCCCATCTGCGCATCAACGGCGGCAGCGTCATGCTGGCCGACGAATTCCCCGAATGGACGGGCGAGGCCGACATCAAGCCGGTCGGGGTCAGCCTGCATCTTCAGGTCGACGACGCCGATGAATGGTGGGGCCGCGCCCTGGTCAACGGCGCCATTCCGGTCATGCCGCTGGAGGACCAGTTCTGGGGCGACCGCTACGGCCAGGTGCGCGACCCGTTCGGCCACACCTGGTCCATCGGCGGACCGCTGAAGGGGTAGGACCCCCTCTGCGGCGAACGCCGCGCCTTAAGGCAGACGGCCCGTCAGGCGGCGACCATTGCGGACGATGGTCAGTTCCGAACCCCGCTGTGCGCGGCCCAGGGCGGCGACCGTGGTGACGGCGCGGCCGTCGATCTGCACCACCAGGTCGTTGGGACGCAGGCCGATGCGAGCCGGGATGCTGTTGCGTTGCAGGCCCGTGACCACCACGCCGCTGGTGAAGGGATCGCCGCCCAGACGATCGGCCAGCGCCGGGTTCAGCGCCACGCCCTGAAGCCCGGCCAGAGCGCCCTGCCCCACGACCGAGCCCTGTCCAGGATCGGCGTCGCCGGGCAGGGTCGAGACACGCGCGTTCAGCGTCTGCGTCCGGCCGTCACGCAGGACGGTCACAGCCACGGTGTCGTTCGGCGAGCGCGTACCGACGCGGAAATTCAGACCGCCCTGATCATTGACCTCGGCCCCGTCGATAGCGGTGATGACGTCGCCCTGTTCGATGCCCGCGCGGGCGCCGGGGCCTCCGGCGTAGACGTCCGTGACCATCAGGCCCTGCGGCCGATCCAGCCCCAGGCTGCGCGCCATGTCGGAACTGACCGAGTCGCCCTTGACCCCCAACCAGGCGCGCTCGACCGACTTGGCGCCGCCGACGGCGGAATCCACCACCCGCTTGACCATGGCCGCCGGGACGGCGAAGCCCACGCCGCTGGACGAGCCGGTGCGCGAGAAGATGGCCGTGTTGATGCCGATCAGATCGCCGTCCATATCGACCAGGGCGCCGCCCGAGTTGCCCGGATTGATCGGCGCGTCGGTCTGGATGAAGGAGCCGGAATCGCTGATGCCCGTCTCGGTCCGGTTCAGGGCTGAGATGATGCCGTTCGTCACAGTCTGGCCGACGCCGAACGGATTGCCGATGGCCAGGACCAGGTCGCCGACCTGCTGCTGCTCCTGATCGTCGATGCGCAGGACCGGCAGATCGCCGTCCAGATTCTCCAGCTGCAGCACGGCGATGTCGGACCGTTCGTCGGCCAGCAGCACCTTGGCCGGATATTCGCGCCGGTCGTTCAGGGTGACGCGGATTTCCTGCATGTTCTGGATGACGTGATTGTTGGTCACGACGATGCCGTCCGGGCGTACGATGACGCCCGAACCGATGGAGCCGGTCACACGCGACTGCGGCCCGCCGCCGAACAGTTCGAAGAAGGGGTCGCGCACGCGCTGGACGCCCCGCGCCGAGATGTTCACCACGGCGGGCGCGGCCTCGCGCACCACAGGGGCGAAGCTGGTCTTCAGCGAACCGGCGTCGCGCGGGGCGGCGCGGGGCTGTTCGGCGAAGACGCCTTCCTGCGCCTTGGAGGGCTGCGGCTGACCGCAGGCGGACAGGATCAGGGCGGCGGCGATGGCCAGTCTGGAAGTCTTCATCTCGTCCCGGTTTTACAAGCTTGGGCGTTGCATCCATTCCGCCTCGGCTTTTCGACAGGATCAAGGCCGTCTTTCAGTCCGAGGCGCGGCGGCGATCAAACGGACGTGACCTCGTCCCGTTCCGCCCGACGCGCGGTCCGGAATCCGATCAGGGCGCCCAGAGCCAGCACGGCGGAGGCCAGATAGAAGGCCAGCCCCGGCTCGGACAGCATGGCGTCGGCCGCCGCGGACACTGCGGGCAGCCCCCGCTCCGACAACCAGGCCGCCGCCCGCCCGCCGCCCTCGCCCACCGAAACCGAATAGATCCAGCCGAAGAACAGGGGCGAGGCCACCCCGGCGATGGAGGCGACGCTCATGTTCGCGCCCTGAAGTTGGCCCTGCTCGCTCTCACCGACGCGGCGGGTCATCAGGGACTGAAGCGTCGGCATGGCCAGGCCCCACAGGGCGTTGGGGAACATGGCGACGATGAAGGCGACGCCCGTCGGCGCCCAGCCCATCAGGGCGATGCCCACCGCCCCGCCGCACAGGCCGAAGATCATGGTCGCTCGGTCCCCGAACCGCTTGGACGCCGGGCCGACCAGCACGCCCTGAACGATCATGTCCAGCACCCCGACCATGGCCAGCAAGGCCCCGACCTGCCACGGACCCCAGCCATAACGGAGCCCGGCGTAGAGGACGAAGACCGCTGAAAAGACGTGGTGGGCGAAGTAGAGCAGGAAGTTCACGACCGCGAGGCCCGCCAACTCGGCGTGACGCTTCAGCAGGATCATGGCGCCGACCGGGTTGGCGCGACGCCAGCTGAAGGGCATCCGCTTCTCCAGCGGCAAGCTCTCCGGCAGGATGAACAGGCCGTACAGGAAGGCCACGCCCGACAGGGCGCCCGCCACCCAGAAGGGCACGCGCGGCCCGAACTCGCCCAGGAACCCGCCCAGAACCGGCCCCAGCACGAAACCGCCCGAGAAGGCCGCCCCGATCAGGCCATAGGCGCGGGCGCGTTTCTCGGGCTCGGTGATGTCGGCCATATAGGCGTAGATGGTGGTGAAGCTGGACGAGGTGACGCCCGCGATCAGACGCCCGACCGCCAGCCACCACAGGTTCGGCGCCAGCGCCATCAGCACATAGTCCGCCGCCAGCCCGGCGCAGCTGATCAGAATGACCGGGCGACGCCCGTACTGGTCCGACAACGAGCCGATGACCGGCGAGGCCAGGAACTGCATCCCCGCCCACAGAGCCACGAACACCCCGTTCAGCAGGCCCGCGCGCGCGTTCGACCCGACGAACTCCTCGATCAGGTGCGGCAGGACCGGAATGACGATCCCCATGGCCACGATGTCCAGCACCGCAGTCACAAGGATGAAGGCGATCGCCGCGCGGCGGACCTTAGGCTGATGCAGGGACATGAAGGCTCGCGGAGGTGGATCGCCGTTCTAGACGGCGACCTCCTATTCGTCACCCTCGGGCTTGTCACGAAGGTGACGACGTTGGCGACAATCTCAGCGCTGCGTCACCGGCAGCGTATCGTTCGGATCACCGTCGCTTCGCGGCGCCGTCACGCCCAGCAGGCGGGCCAGGAAGGGCTGGACATCGACACTGTCCAGGTTCTGCAGCCGTCGTCCGGCGATGACGCTGGGTCCGTGGGCGATGAAGACGGCCTGCATCTCCGGCGCGGCGTTGTCATAGCCGTGGGCGCCGCCCGGCTTCGTCACCGGACGCGCACGGGTCGCCAGCAGCCAACCCGGCTCGGAGGCGCAGACAATGGCCGAGACGCGCGGGTTGGAGCCCAGAACCAGACGCGCCGGAATCTCGCTCTTGCGCCAGCAATCCAGGTGCGGACGCGAGCCCAGCAGCGCCTGCTCCACCTCGGCCTCGCGCCCGGCGACAGGGTTCAGGAAGGTGACGGGGCCGCCGTAGACGATCTGCACCGCTTCCGGATCGATGATGTCGTCCAGCACCGTCACGCGGTCGGGCGAGGTCGCCGCCATGCCGTGATCCGACACCACGACCAGGATGGTGTTCTCATACAGGCCCCGCGCCTTCAGCCCATCGACCAGGCGGCCGATGGAGGCGTCGACCGAGCGCATGGCCTCCAGCGTCTGCGGCGCATCCGGACCGTGGTGGTGGCCCATGGTGTCCACGATATCGAAATAGAGGGTGGTCAGGGCCGGGCGCTGGGCGGCGGGCAGGTCCAGCCACGTCAGCACCTGATCCACGCGAGCGTCGCCGGGCATCGACTGGTCGAAGGGCGTCCAGTAGCTGGGCCGCACGCCGCGGATGTCGGCCTCGGACCCCGGCCAGAACATGGTGGCGGTCTTCACGCCCTGCCGCTCGGCCGAGACCCAGATCGGCTCGCCCTGGTCCCACCAGCGGCGATCGGTGACGGCCTGTTTGTTGCCCAGCGAGAAGCGGCCCAGTTCTGCGTCGACCATGTTGTTGCCGACGATGCCGTGGTGATCGGGATGCAGGCCCGTGACCAGGGTGTAGTGGTTCGGGAAGGTCACGCTGGGGAAGGACGGCTTCATCGGCCCCGATGCGCCCTCGGCCGCCAGTTGCGCCAGCACCGGCGTCGCTCCGCGCTGCAGATAATCCGCACGGAAGCCGTCGATGGAGATCAGGATGACGTTCGGCGCCTGGGCCGTCTCGACCGGCGGCGCGGGCGGCGTGGTGGCGCAGGCGGCGACGGCCAACATCAGGACGGCGACGCGCGCCAGTCCGAACAGACGATCAAACATGAAGTGCTCCCGACATAGGCTTTCAGGAATGTTGCCTAAGCTTAATCCGCGACAGACAGAAGACGGCTTGCCGGTTTTCCACCGCCGGGCCACGCTGTGATTCATGACCAGCGTTATCGAAACGAACGGCCTGACCAAGACCTATGGCGCGGTGCGCGCCCTGGACGGCCTCAGTCTCAGCATACCGCGCGGCGGGGTCTATGGCGTGCTGGGGCCGAACGGCGCGGGCAAGTCGACCCTGTTCCGCATCCTGCTGGGCCTGATCCGGCCCACGGCGGGCGAGGTGCGGGTGATGGGCCAGCATACTGGCGATCCGGCCGTGACCCGACGCATGGGCTCGATGATCGAGACGCCGCGCTATCCGCCCTATCTGACCGCGCGTCAGGCGCTGCGCTGGCTGGCGCTGGCGCATGGGATGGGGGCAGAGGCCGAAATGGACCGATGGCTGGCGCGCGTCGGCCTGACCGAGGCGGCGGATCGCAAGGTGCGCGGCTTCTCGGTCGGCATGATGCAGCGGCTGGGCGTCGCCGCGGCCCTGATGACCCGGCCCGATCTGGTCATCCTGGATGAACCGACCAGCGGCATGGACCCGCCCGGCATCCAGGAGATGCGCAGCCTGATCCGCAGCCTGGCCGACGACGACGGCGTGACCATCATCCTGGCCAGCCACCAGTTGCTGGAGGTCCAGCGCGTCTGCGACCGCGTCGCCATCCTAAACCGGGGCAAGCTGGCGGCCGAGGGCAAGGTCAGCGACCTGACCGCCTCGGGCGAACGTCTGCGACTGTCGGCCACGCCTCTGGCCAAGGTCATGGCCGTGCTGGGCGAACGCGGCAGCGTTCAGGACGACGCCGTCATGGCCGCCGTGCCGCGCGCCGAGGCCCCCGCCCTGCTGCGCGCCCTGATCGAACAAGGCGTCGACATCGACGAGGCCCGCTGGGTCGGCGCCGATCTGGAAAGCGTCTTCATGACCGAAACCTCTTCGCCTGCAGGAGGCCGCGCATGATGCTGGCCGACGCCATCCGCTCCGAAACCTGGCGCCTGGTGCAGAACCGCACGGCCGTGTTCTGGAGCATCATCTTCGTGCCCGTGATCTCGCTCGTGCTGGCGATCGGAGGCTTTCTGTTCCTCCAGTCCAAGATGGACGGAGCGATGCAAACCCTGCCGCCCGAGCTGAAGCTGAACGCCAGCGCCGTCGACCTGGGCCAGTCTCTCGTCGATGCGGCGGGCGGCCTGGCCCATCCCGGCGTGCTGGCCTTCCTGCTGATCGGCGCCGCGACCGTCTTCGCCGGCGACTACCGCTGGGAGACCTGGCGTCTGATCACCGCCCGCAACAGCCGCCCCAATCTGATCATGGGCAAGGCTGGGGCGGTCAAATTGCTGACCCTCGCCGGGCTGGCGTTTCTACTGGTCGCCAGCATGGGCGCCGATGTCGCCAAGGGACTGATCTTCGGACGCAGCTTCGCCTTCGGCTTCGGTGGGGACGAGGCGCGGGCTTTCGGTCTGCTGGCCCTGTTGTCCTATGTGCGGGTGGTGCAGTTCCTGTTGCTCAGCCTGCTGGCGGCCACGGTGACGCGCTCCCTGCTGGCGGCGCTGTTCGTGCCTCTGGTCATCGGCGTCGGGCAGTTTTTCCTGGCCAAGATGAGCCCAATGTTCGGCTGGCAGATGGGCGACTGGACGACCATGCTGCTCTTCCCCGGCGAGGGCTATGAGGTGCTGAAAGTCCTGATCAAGGGCGGGATGGAAGCCGCGCTCGTGCCCGCAGGCGCCGCCTGGCGCGCGGTCGCGGGACTGGCGCTGTGGAGCTTCGCGCCCTTCTTCCTGGCCCTGTGGTGGTTCCAGCGACAGGATCTGTCGAAGGAATAGGGCCGGATCAGCCCAGCCTCTTCTCCATGAAGACATCGGCGCGAACATAGGGCGTCTCGCGCGGCGACAAGCGCACGAAGCCGAAGCTGTCATAGAGCGCCAGCGCCGGGCCGAGAGTCGAGCTGGTCTCCAGATAAAGACGCGGCGCGGCCGCCTCGCGCGCCGCCGCCTCGCAGGCTTCCAGCAGACGTCGCGACAGGCCCCGACCGCGCGCGGCAGGCGCAATCGTCATCTTGGCGACCTCATACCCGCCGTCGTCCATGGCCATCAAGGCGCAGCACCCGACCGCCTCGCCGGCCCGCTCGATGAAGAAGATGCGGCCGCCCGGCGCCAGGATCTGCCCCTGCGGATCGTCCAGAACCTTACGGTCCTTGGCCTCGATGGCGAAGCCGCCTTCGGCCAGCCAGGCTTCGTTCAGCGCGCGCCAAGCGGCGCTGTCCGCCGCAGACGCCAGATCGATTTCTCGCACCAGATGGGTCGTCATGCCTCGTTCCGTCCCGTTTCGAGCTTCATTTTCAAGGCGTTCAGATCGGGCAGAAACCATACGGATCGGCCTCGATTGCACTCCCGTACATAGTCCGCCAGCGCCCCAGACCCCGCCGCTTCAGCGCTGATATCGCCGATGATCGCCAGGCCGACTCGGTAGGTCACGAACTTCTGCGTGGCCTCACCCGCCAACCGACTGCGAAGGCGTAGGAAGTCCGCGCCAAGCCGCGTGACCGGAACGGCCAGCCAATCAGCGTTCGCTTCAAAAGCCAGCGACAGGAAGTCATTGATGTCAGCCGTGCCCGCCAACTGGGGGCCCTCCGGCTCGCACACGGCCACGACGAGGCCGCTCCAGGTTTCCAGGCGGGTCATCGAGCCTTCCTTCTGCCGGTTGACCAAGAAAAAGGGCGGCGGGATTGCTCCAGCCGCCCTTTCGATACCGTCAGCATAAAGCTGAAATCAGGCCTCGTCGTCGCCTTCGATGGCGAAGACCGGACCGGAGTCCAGGCCCTTGGCGGCCACGTCGCGATCGACGAACTCGATCACGGCCATCGCGGCGTTGTCGCCGTGACGGAAGCCCGCCTTCATGATGCGGATGTAGCCGCCGTTACGCTCGGCGTAACGAGGGGCCAGCGTGTCGAACAGCTTGCCGACTTGCGGCACGTCGCGAACGGCGCTGATGGCCTGACGACGAGCGTGCAGGTCGCCCTTCTTGGCGAGGGTGACCAGCTTCTCGACGAAGGGACGCAGTTCCTTCGCCTTCGGCAGGGTGGTCGTGATCTGCTCGTGCTTGATCAGCGAGGCGGCCATGTTGGCGAACATGGCCTGGCGGTGGCTGACCGTACGGCCGAGCTTACGATAGGCGGCGCCGTGGCGCATCGGGGTCTCTCCTACTCAACCCTGGTTTCCCGTCCCTACTTGGCGGACGAGACCTGGGGCCTCTCATTCTAACCGCCCCAACCGATCCAACGGACCTGGGCGGAGGGTTGATGATCAGATCTGGTCGTCGAACTTCTTGGCCAGATCTTCGATGTTTTCCGGCGGCCAGTTCGGCACATCCATGCCGAGGCTCAGGCCCATGGACGCCAGAACTTCCTTGATTTCGTTCAACGACTTGCGGCCGAAGTTCGGGGTGCGAAGCATCTCGCCCTCGGTCTTCTGGATCAGGTCGCCGATGTAGACGATGTTGTCGTTCTTCAGGCAGTTGGCCGAACGGACCGACAGCTCCAGCTCGTCCACCTTCTTCAGCAGCGACGGGTTGAAGGGCAGTTCGGGCTTGCCGTCCGACTGCTCGACAGCCTTGGTCGGCTCATCGAAGGTGATGAAGATCTGCAGCTGGTCTTGCAGGATGCGCGCGGCGTAAGCCACGGCGTCAACCGGCGAGACGGCGCCGTTGGTTTCAACTTCCAGGATCAGCTTGTCGTAGTCCAGCGACTGGCCCTGACGGGTCGGCTCGACGCGATAGGCGACGCGCTTCACCGGCGAATACAGGGCGTCGACGGCGATCAGGCCGATCGGAGCGTCTTCCGGGCGGTTCAGTTCGGCGGCGACGTAGCCCTTGCCGTTCTGCACCGTCAGTTCCATGCGGACCGACGCGCCGTCATCCAGGGTGCAGATCACGTGATCCGGGTTCAGCACCTCGATATCGGCCGGCAGGTCGATCTGAGCCGCAGTCACCGGGCCGGGGCCCGTGGCGCGCAGCGTCATCCGCTTCGGACCTTCTGCGTGCATACGCAGGGCCAGTTGCTTGATGTTCAGAACGATGTCGACCACGTCCTCGCGAACGCCTTCCAGCGACGAGAACTCGTGCACAACGCCGTCGATCTGAATGGCCGTGACCGCCGCGCCTTGAAGCGAAGAGAGCAGAACGCGACGAAGCGCGTTGCCGAGCGTCACACCGAAACCGCGCTCGAGAGGCTCGGCGATCAGACGCGCCTTGTGCTGCGGGTCAGACCCGCCCTCGACTTGCGGTTTCTCGGGACGGATCAGCTCTTGCCAGTTTCTTTCGATCATAAAGTCCCTCGAACGGGTTTCGACGGCTCCGTGTTCTCACGTTCAGAACAACAGGAGCCGCCGGGAGAAGGGTTAGGCGGCGTGAACCTTAGACGCGACGGCGCTTCGGCGGACGGCAGCCGTTGTGCGGCATCGGCGTCACGTCACGAATGGTCGTGATCGTCATGCCGACGGCCTGCAGGGCGCGCAGGGCCGACTCACGGCCCGAACCCGGACCCGAGACGTTCACTTCCAGCGTCTTGACGCCGTGCTCGGCGGCCTTCTTGCCAGCGTCTTCCGCAGCCATCTGAGCGGCGTACGGCGTCGACTTGCGCGAGCCCTTGAAGCCCATGTGACCGGCCGACGACCAGGAAATCGCGTTCCCTTGAGCGTCGGTGATCGTCACCATGGTGTTGTTGAACGAAGCGTTCACGTGGGCGACGCCCGAGGTGATGTTCTTGCGTTCGCGGCGCTTAACGCGACCCGGTTCCTTAGCCATCGGTCAGGCCTCTCTCTTACTTCTTCTTGCCGGCGATCGGCTTGGCCGGACCCTTGCGGGTGCGAGCGTTGGTGTGGGTGCGCTGGCCGCGGACCGGCAGGCCCTTACGGTGACGCAGGCCGCGGTAGCAGGCCAGGTCCATCAGGCGCTTGATGTTCATCGACGTCTCGCGGCGCAGGTCGCCTTCGACGGTGAAATCGCGGTCGATGGTTTCGCGGATCTGCAGGATCTCCGCGTCGGTCAGCTGGTTCACGCGGCGGGCCGGCTCGATGCCGATCTTGGCCGTGATCTCCTTGGCGTTGTGCGCGCCAATGCCGTGAATGTACTGAAGCGCGATTTCAACGCGCTTGTTCGTCGGAATGTTGACGCCTGCGATACGGGCCACGAAATTCTCCAAGTACGCGTTAATTCAGACGCAGAAACCGCTCCGGTCAACAGACCTGGAACGTGTACGCCCTTCGCGGAAGGCCGCCCTTATACAGGGGATTCCCAATGCGTCAACGGGCAAGCGCCGTGAGCAGGCTGGCTCAGGGCCATTCGACCCCCACCCGGACCTCTCGACCATCAAGCGGCGCTCCGTTCTGCGTCGCAGGACGAAAGCGGAAATAACGCGACGCCGCAAGGGCCGCCTGACCGAATCCCATCCCCGGCGGCGATTCGTCGATCAGGCGGCAGTCGCTGAGCGTGGTGTCGAGGCGAACGCGGCAGGCCAGAGTCGCCTGGCCGCCTCGCCGTTGGCGGAAGGCCTCGCGAGGGTGCAGCGTCCGCAGTTCCCCCACCGTAGGGCCGCGAATGATGCGCGGCGGGCCGTCGCCCACGCCGGGGCC
>NZ_DAMCNG010000007.1:0-32029 GCF_032107865.1 Brevundimonas sp. | reverse complement strand
AAGCCTCCTGATGGAGCGGCGCGAGGCGGTTGGTCGCCTGCTGTCGCGCGAAGAGGGCAAGACCCTGGCCGAGGGCATCGGCGAGACGGCGCGCGCCGCCCGCATCCTGAAATACTTCGCCGGCGAGGCCTTGCGCCTGCACGGTCAGAATCTGGCCTCGACCCGGCCGGGGGTGGAGGTGCAGACCTATCGCCAGCCTGTCGGGGTGTTCGGGCTGATCACGCCGTGGAACTTCCCCATCGCCATTCCGGCGTGGAAGGCGGCGCCGGCGCTGGCCTTCGGCAATACGGTGGTGATCAAGCCCGCCAGCCATACGCCCGCGACGGCCGAGGCCCTGGTCGCCATCCTGCATGAGGCGGGGCTGCCCAAGGGTGTGCTGAACCTGGTCATCGGCGGCGGCCGCGTGGGTCAGGCCATCGTCGACCACAAGGATGTGGCGGGCATCAGCTTCACCGGCTCGCAAGGGGTCGGCGCGGGCGTCGCCGCCGGGGCCGCGGCGCGTCAGGCGCGGGTGCAACTGGAGATGGGCGGCAAGAATCCGCTGATCGTGCTGGACGACGCCGATCTGGATCGCGCGGTGAACATTGCGCTGGACGGCAGCTTCTTCGCCACGGGACAGCGCTGCACCGCGTCCAGCCGCCTGATCGTGCAGGATGGCATCCACGATCGCTTCGTGGCGGCGCTGGCCGAAAAGGTCGCTGCTCTGCGCGTGGGTGACGCGCTCGATCCCGACACCCAGGTCGGCCCGGCGGTCAGCGAGGCGCAACGCGAGACATCGTACCGCTACATCGACATCGCGGCTTCGGAAGGCGGGCGCGTCGTCACTGGCGGCGGTCGCCTGAACCGCGAGGCGCCCGGCTGGTATGTCGAACCGACCCTGATCGCCGACACCGACCCGGCCATGCGCATCAACAATGAAGAGGTGTTCGGCCCGGTCGCCTCGACCATCCGCGTCAAGGACTACGAAGAGGCGCTGGCTGTCGCCAACGGGGTCGAGTTCGGCCTGTCGGCGGGCATCGTCACCCAGTCGCTGAAGCACGCGCGCGACTTCCAGCGCCGCGCTAAGGCGGGCATGACCATGGTCAATCTGGCCACGGCGGGCGTCGACTATCATGTGCCGTTCGGCGGCACGAAGGCTTCGTCCTACGGCCCGCGCGAGCAGGGCTTCGCGGCGGCCGATTTCTTCACCCTGACCAAGACCAGCTACAGCGCCGGATAGGGCGCTATTCGCTTGACATCGTATACAATCAGATATCGTATACGATAATAATATCGCTTTAGGAGGAGTGGCTTATGGCTGGGGCGAAGTTGGACTGGAGCGGGGTGATCCCGGCGGCGACCACGCAATTCGATGAGGCGCTGGCGGTTGATCTGAACGCCACCCAGACGGTGCTGGACGGCCTGATCAAGGACGGCGTCGACGCCATCATCGTCATGGGCACGGTCGGCGAGAACAACTCGCTGGAACCGGAAGAAAAGCGCGCCGTGCTGAAGGCGGCGGTCGAGGTCGCTGACGGCCGTGTGCCGATTATCACCGGGGTCAGCGAACTGACTACGGCGCGGGCCGAACGCTACGCCAAGGACGCCGAGGATATCGGCGTGGACGCCCTGATGGTGCTGCCGGCCATGGTCTATGTGCCGACGCAGGCGGAGCTTGAGGCGCACTTCCGCGCGGTGGCGGCGGCCAGCGGCCTGCCCAACATGCTGTACAATAACCCGCTGATGTATCGTCAGACGCTGAACAACGACGACCTGCGTCGTCTGTCAGACGTGCCGAACATCGTGGCCCTGAAGGAAAGCGCCCCGGATTCGCGGCGCATCACCGACATCTTCAACGAACTGGGCGACCGTTATGCGGTCATGGTCGGTCTGGATGATGTGGCGCTGGAAGGCATGATCCTGGGCGCCAAGGGCTGGGTCTCGGGCCTGACCAACGCCTTCCCCGAAGAGTCCGTGGCCCTGGTCAGGGCGGTCAAGGACGGCGATATCGCCCGTGCGCTGGAGATCTATCGCTGGTTCATGCCGCTGCTGCACCTGGATTCGGTGTCGGACCTGGTTCAGTCGATCAAGCTGTCCGAAATGATCATGGGCCGGGGCAGCGAGCGGGTCCGTATGCCGCGTATGCCGCTGGCGGGCGCGCGCCGTGCCGAAGTCATCGCCATGGTCGAGAAGGCGGCGGAAACGCGCCCGATCGGCTCGGGCAAGGCCGTGAAGATCGTCTGATCGGGACACTGAATGCGCGACGTCTTCTTCTGTATTGACGGTCATACCGCCGGCAACCCGGTTCGCCTGGTCGCCGGCGGCGCGCCCCTGTTGTCAGGGGCCAGCATGGCCGAGCGGCGGCTGGATTTCCTCAGCCGCTATGACTGGATCCGCACCTCGCTGTGCTTCGAGCCGCGCGGCCACGACATGATGAGCGGCGGCTTCCTCTATCCGCCGACCCTGCCGGACGCGGACGCGGGCATTCTCTTCATCGAGACCAGCGGCTGCCTGCCCATGTGCGGCCACGGGACCATCGGCATGATCACCTTCGGAATCGAGCACGGCCTGATCCGGCCGCGCACGCCGGGGCGACTGAAGGTCGAGGTTCCGGCGGGCGTGCTCGACATCGCCTATGAGACCGAGGGCGATCGCGTGACCTCGGTGCGCATCCGCAACATCCCGGCCTATCTGGCGGCGGAGGGGATCGAGATCGACGTGCCGGGCCTCGGCCCGCTGACGGTCGATGTTTCCTACGGCGGCAACTACTACGCCATCGTCGAGCCGCAGGGCGCCTACACCGGACTGGATGATCTGGGCGCCAGCCGCATCATCGAGCTGAGCGGTCTGGTGCGCGAGCGGGTGCGGGCGGCCTTCCATCCGGTCCACCCGGACGAACCGTCGATCAACGGCGTCAGCCATGTCCTGTGGGCCGACAGGCCGAAGGGGCAGGGCGCCGACGGCCGCAACGCCGTCTTCTATGGCGACAAGGCCATCGACCGCAGTCCGTGCGGCACCGGCACCTCGGCGCGGCTGGCCCATCTGCACGCCAAGGGCCGGTTGAAGGTCGGCGACGCCTTTGTTCACGAAAGCTATATCGGCAGCCGCTTCATCGGCCGGGTCGAGGCTGAAACCACGGTGGGCGATTACAAGGCGATCGTGCCTTCGATCGAGGGATCGGCGATCGCTACGGGTTTCAACACCATCTGGGTGGATCGGCGCGATCCCTTCTGGGCCGGCTTCCAGGTGGTGTGACGTATTCCACATCGTAATTGCGGACTTTGCGGGTTATGGCTGGGCTGGGCGACCGGCCCAGCCTTTTCCATTTGATGAACCGCATGGCCGCAGCTCCGCTTGAAGTCCGCACCCTGTCCGACCGCCTGACGGAGGTGGTGCGCGACATGATCCTGTCGGGTGCGATCGCGCCTGAGGTGCCGATCCGGCAGGATTCGCTGGCGGCGGACCTGAATGTCTCCAAGATTCCCCTGCGCGAGGCCCTGGTGCGGCTGGAGCAGGACGGTCTGGTGGTGTCGCACGCCAACCGGGGCTTCTTCGTGCGTGGCATGAGCGCGGCCGAGGCTGAGGAAATCTATGAGCTGCGCCTGCAGCTGGAGCCGGAAGCGGCGGCCCAGGCCTGCCTCATCGCTGACGATGCGCAGCGCGCCACGGCCCAGCGCGTTCTGGGCGAACTGGATGCGGCGGCGGCCGCTCATCTGCCTAGCGTCGGGCCTTTGAATCGCGCCTTCCACATGGCCCTGGTGCAGCCGGGCCAGCGAGTGCTGACGGCCGAGATCACCGCCCGTCTGCATGTCATGGCGGACCGCTACGTTCGCAAGCACCTGGAACACAAGGGCCGTCACGTGACGGCCGAGGCCGAGCACCGCGACATCCTGCAGGCGTGGCTGGACCGGGACGCTGACGCCGTGCGTCGTCTGGCGAACGCTCACCTCGCGCACACCTTGCGCGACCTGCGCGAGGAGTTCGAGCTTGAGGCGGCCGAAGCCGTCGAACGCAAGGCCTCCTGATCGAGGGGTTTAGCTCTCCTTGATGTCTGCGGAGGCGGCGACGGGCCGCGCTGATTTCAGGGCAGTCGTCAGCAGGCTGGCGGCGGCATAGAGGACCACGACCACCACGCCCCAGCGCAGCACTGTCAGCGGCAGGGAGGTGATGACGAAAGCCGCCAGCAACACGGCCGGTATCCCGCCGATCGCCATGCCCAGCACCAGGCGCAGGTCGATGCGCTCGCTCCTGATGAAACGCAGGCTCGACACCGGCATCAGGAAGGCGCAGGCGCCCATCATGATGGGGAAGGCCGCCGTCGGGTTCATCCCCATCAGGCTGAGCATGATCAAGGACGGCGCATAGAGGCCGATGCCGAAGCTCATCAGCGCGCCCATGACCAGGTGGGCGAGGACGGCGACGATGAACAGATTTCCCTCCAGCGACACCGCCTCGCCGCCTGCAGGCATCAGGTTCAGATTGGTCATTGCGTAGAGGGCGGCGGCGATCAGCAGGGCCGCGCCGACCACCATCTGCACCGCCCGCACCGGCAGGCGCAGCACGATGGGCGCGCCGATCACGGCGCCCAGGATCGAGGCGCCGATGCAGGCGATCAGCAGCACCGGATCGACCTGGATCAGCTTCATGAACACCAGCCCCTGCATCACCGTGGGCAGGCAATGTCCCGCGTTCAGCACGGCGGGCAGGAAGCTGTCGGGGACCAGTTTGCGGAACCGCAGCCAGGCCGTCGTCGGCGCGAAGGAGCCGATGCCCAGGGCGTCGAAGAAGTTGGCGACCGCGCCGATGGCCACACCCTCGGCCTTGGGCTTGAGCTCGCCGCGCGCCCTGGCGGTGCGGACCAGTTGCACGGCGTAATAGGCGGCCAGCAGGGCCAGCACCGTCAATAGAACGGCTACGATCATGTTTTCCCTCCCCCGAGGTCTCGCCGCCCTTGCCGGACGGTTTGAGCCGAAGGAAAACACGCCTATAAATCAGATACAATATACGTTGATTGCTTTCGACGTTCAGGCCTCGTCGAGCGCGCGAGGGTCGGCCGCCGCAATGTATTTGGCGGGCGGCTTGCCCATGGTGGCCTTGAACATGGTGATGAAGGCGCTGGCGGACTCATAGCCCAGGTCATAGGCGACGCTCTGAACCGAGGCGCCGGACGACAATCGCTGCAGGGCCAGGACGATCTGCAACTGCTGACGCCAGCGGCTGAAATTCATGGCCGTCTCGCGCACGACCAGCCGGGTCAGGGTGCGTTCGCTCATGGCGACGCGGCGCGCCCATTCGCCCACGGTGGATCGGTCGCCGGGGGTCTCGATCAGGGCCTCGGCGATGCGGCGCAAGGCGGGGGAGGCGGGAATCGGCAGGTGCAGGGCCGCGATCTCCGTCCGGCGCAGCTCTTCCAGAACGACCTGGGCGATCCGGTCCAGATGGCCGCCGGGCGCATAGTCGGGCGTGGGCTGGCGGGCGAGATGGCGGATCATCTCTATCAGCATGGGGCTGAGCGACAGGGTGCAGCAGCGGTCGGGTAGGCCGGGCACGTCCGGCTCTACGAACAGCATGCAGACGCGGCCGTTGGCGGTGACGCGGTTGCTGTGCGGCGTGCCGCCAGGCGCCCAGACGCCGCCGCCCAGGGGCGCCATCCACAGGCCGTCCTGCGTCCGGCACATGACCCCGCCCTGCAGCGCCACGACCAGTTGCGCCTTGCGATGGGTGTGCAGGGGCAGTTCGACGTCATGGGCCGATCCGCCCAGGCTGACGGCGATGGCGGCCTGAGGAAAGGCGTCGGGATCGAAGCTCTGGAAGCAGGCGTGCAGCGAGGTCATGGCGATCTGACCGATTGTCGAAACTTCATGTCTGAATATCCGAAGTTCGCCGATTGCTCCATCGCTAGTGTGGGCCGGCCTTCCTCCTCGAGGCATCTCTCCCCGGCGGCTTGTCATGACTTCGCGTGCTTCCCTGCATCCTTTCTGGATCATCGCCGGCGTCCTGCTGGTGGCCAGCACCCTGCGCGGGACGTTCACGGGGGCGGGGCCGCTGCTCGGCGACATCGGCCAGGCGTTCGGCCTGGGGGCGAGCCAGGCGGGGTTCCTGATCACCCTGCCGCTGCTGGCTTTCTTCGTCGTTTCGCCGTTCGCGGCGCGGCTGGCCAGGGCGGTGGGACTGGAACGAGCGATCTTCCTGGCGCTGCTGGCCATGATCGCGGGCGTCGCGATCCGGTCCGCCGGGCCGTTGTGGGCGCTCTATCTGGGCTCGACGGTGCTCGGCGCGGGCATCGCCATCGGCAACACCCTGCTGCCCAGCCTGTTGAAGCGGGACTTTCCCGATCAGATCACCAAGCTGACCACCCTTTACGCCATCACCATGGGCGTGACCTCAGCCGGGGCGTCGGCTGTGATGGTTCCCCTGGCGCAGGCGTTCGACTGGAGGTGGGCGCTGGCGGCGCTGATCGTCTTGCCGATGACGGCGGCTCTGGTCTGGGTTCCGCAGTTGCGACGCCGTTCCACGCCGGGGGCCGCGGCGACGACGAGCCTGAGCGGCGTCTCGGTGTGGCGGTCGGGCCTGGCGTGGCAGGTGACGCTCTTCTTCGGCGTGAACTCCTTCGTCTATTACGCGGTGGCGGCCTGGCTGCCGTCGATCCTGACGAGCGCCGGCATGTCGCCGGAGGTCGCAGGCGGCCTGCACGGCGTGATGCAACTGGCTACAGCGGCGCCGGGTCTGGTTCTAATTCCTCTGGTGCGCCGGATGAAGGATCAGCGGGCTTTGGCCGCGGGCTTCGCCTTGTTGGGCCTCATATCGTTGGCGGGTCTGTACGTCGCGCCGGGACTGGCGATGATCTGGGTCGCCCTGTTCGGATTCGCCATCGGCGGCGCCTTCATCCTGGCCCTGGCTTTCATCGGTCTGCGAAGCCGCTCGGCCGAGCAGACCGCGCAGCTTTCAGGCATGACCCAGTCGGTGGGTTATCTGCTGTCCGCCTGCGGCCCGATTGCGATTGGAGCCCTGCACGACGCCGTCGGCGCCTGGGCGCCGGCTCTGGCGGTGTGTGGAGCCCTGTGCATTCTGCTGGTCGTGCTGGGGCTGGGCGCCGGGCGCGATCGCCAGCTTGCTTAGGTGCGCTCAGGGACGGGCAGTGAAGACGCGGTAGCCCTTTTCCTCGGCCGCCGCGATCATCTGGGCGTCGCCCGAGGTGTCGCCATAGGCGGCGGCCAACTGCATGTCCGCACCATAGACGGCGCGCAGGCGGTGCATCTTCTCCTCGCCCCGGCAGTTCCCGCCAACGAAGGTTCCCAGCACGCGATCCTGGTCGTCGAAGGCCAGGCGGGTGCCGATCAGGTTCTCGGCGCCCAGCTTGCGGGCGAAGGGGGCGACGGTGGTTTCGGGCGAGGCGGTGACGATGACGCGGTGGGCGCCGCGACGGCCCCAGTCTTCCCACGTCGCCAGGGCGTCGGGTCGCATGAAGCGCGGCCAGATGTCTGTGGCGAAGCGTTCGGCCTCGGCCTCAAGCGCCTTGCGGTCGGCGTCCATCAGGAACTCGCGCACCGAGGCGACCTTGATCCGGCCGCGATCCTTGTCGCTCAGATAGTCGAAGACGGCCGGGATCAGACGCGCCAGGCCCTGAACCCAGCGCAGGGGACCGGCCCGCCACTTCAGAAACTCGGTGAAGCTGTCGCGAATCGTCAGGGTGCCGTCGAAATCAAAGGCGACGATGGCCTGGCCGGGGGCAGGGGACTGGTGAAAGGCCTTTTCGCTTCCCATGTCAGACATTAGCCGTGATCCCCATATTATCTGTCCTGTCTGCTCCCCGAAGCGCGCTGCGGCGCCGCAACGGGGTTGTGGCGGAACGTGTGATGGGTGATTGTCATTTTTTGAAGACCTTCGATGATAGATTCCTTGGATCGATCGTGAAGGAAGCGCCTTTCGTCCCAATGTCGGGGCGGATCGCGGATAGTGAGAAGGGTCTATGACCAAAGCCGCCGGCACAGACGCCAAAAGCACGCTCTACTGCTCGTTCTGCGGCAAGAGCCAGCACGAAGTCCGCAAACTGATCGCCGGACCGACCGTTTTCATCTGCGATGAATGCGTCGAACTGTGCATGGACATCATCCGCGAAGAGCACAAAATCGCGTTCAAGACCTCCAAGGACGGCGTGCCTACGCCCAAGGAGATCCGCGACGTCCTCGACGATTATGTGATTGGTCAGAGCCACGCCAAGAAGGTGCTGAGCGTCGCCGTTCACAACCACTACAAGCGCCTGAATCACGCGACGAAGAACAACGACGTCGAACTGGCCAAGTCGAACATCATGCTGATCGGGCCGACCGGCTCGGGCAAGACGCTGCTGGCTCAGACGCTGGCGCGCATCATCGACGTGCCGTTCACGATGGCCGACGCCACGACCCTGACCGAAGCCGGTTATGTGGGCGAGGATGTCGAGAACATCATCCTGAAGCTGCTTCAGGCGTCGGACTACAACGTCGAGCGGGCCCAGCGCGGCATCGTCTACATCGACGAAATCGACAAGATCTCGCGCAAGTCGGACAACCCGTCGATCACTCGCGACGTGTCGGGCGAAGGCGTGCAGCAGGCCCTGCTGAAGATCATGGAAGGCACGGTCGCCTCCGTGCCTCCGCAAGGCGGCCGCAAGCATCCGCAGCAGGAGTTCCTGCAGGTCGACACCGCCAACATCCTGTTCATCGTTGGCGGCGCCTTCGCCGGCCTTGAGAAGGTGATCTCGGCGCGCGGGGCAGGGGCCTCCATCGGCTTCGGCGCCAAGGTCAAGGAAATCGACGAGCGCCGCACCGGCGACATCCTCAAGGGCGTCGAGCCTGACGATCTGATGCGCTTCGGCCTGATCCCCGAGTTCATCGGCCGTCTGCCGGTCCTGGCGACGCTGGAAGATCTGGATGAAGCGGCGCTGATCACCATCCTGACCGAGCCGAAGAACGCTCTGGTCAAGCAGTACAAGCGATTGTTCGAAATGGAGAACGTCACCCTGACCTTCACCGACGACGCCCTGTCGGCGGTGGCGAAGAAGGCGATCACCCGCAAGACCGGCGCCCGCGGCCTGCGCTCCATCCTGGAGGGCGTGCTGCTGGAGACCATGTTCGAGCTGCCCACCTTCGAGGGTGTCGAAGAGGTCGTGGTCAACGCCGAGGTGATCGACGGCAAGGCTCAGCCGCTGCTGATCTATTCGGAAACCAAGAAGAAGACCGCCGACGGCGCCGCCTGACGCCTCGGCCTGATCCAAGCGAAAAAGGGGCGGCTCGCCACGGGCCGCCCCTTCATCGTTTCAGGTTCGGCTGAACAGCTCGTCTGAAATCACACGCTTTTTCACGCTTCTGTGGGCCGCCGCCCCGTTACGCTTGAACCGCGTCCAGACAGAACCACATACTCACACGAAAGCCGCTCAAAATAGCGGGTCGAGTCGAGACGAGGCGGCAGTAACGCCAAGTCGGATCGGTTCGGCGGGCCTGAGATTCACGAGGGCCCCGGAAAGTACGCATCATGACCGAGAGCAAAATCCTCCCTGTCCTGCCGCTGAGAGACATCGTCGTCTTTCCGCACATGGTCGTGCCGCTGTTCGTCGGGCGCGAAAAATCCGTGCGCGCCCTCGACGAGATCATGAAGGGCGAGAAGCAGATCCTGCTCGCCACCCAGATGAACTCGGTCGACGACGATCCGGCGACGGACGCCATCTATTCGACCGGCGTGCTGGCGACGGTGCTGCAACTGCTGAAGCTGCCGGACGGCACCGTGAAGGTGCTGGTCGAGGGCAAGTCGCGCGCGCGCCTGACCCGCTTCACCGACCGTGAGGACTATTACGAAGCCGAAGCCGTCGAGATCGACGACGAGGCCGGCGATCCGTCGCAGAGCGAAGCCCTGCTGCGCGCCGTGATTGAGCAGTTCGAAAACTATGTGAAGCTGAACAAGAAGGTTCCGCCCGAGGCCCTCAGCGCCATTCCCCAGATCACCGATCCGTCCAAGCTGGCGGACTCGGTCGCCGCCCATCTGTCGGTCAAGATCGCCGACAAGCAGGCCCTGCTCGAAACCGTCGTCATCCCGGCGCGGCTGGAGAAGGTCTATGGCCTGATGGAAGGCGAGATCAGCGTCCTGCAGGTCGAGAAGAAGATCCGCAGCCGCGTGAAGCGGCAGATGGAGAAGACCCAGCGCGAGTACTATCTGAACGAGCAGATGAAGGCGATCCAGCGCGAGTTGGGCGAAACCGACGACGCGCGTGACGAACTGCTGGAGCTGGAAAAGCGCATCAAGAAGACGCGCCTGTCCAAGGAGGCCCGCATCAAGGCCGAGGCGGAGCTGAAGAAGCTGCGCAATATGTCGCCGATGTCGGCGGAATCGACCGTGGTGCGCAACTATCTCGACTGGCTGCTATCGATCCCGTGGTCCAAGACCAAGCCCAAGGCCATCGACCTGCAGAAGGCCGAGGATATCCTCGAAGAGGATCACTACGGCCTGGAGAAGGTCAAGGAACGGATCATCGAGTATCTGGCCGTTCAGGCGCGCACCGGCAGCCTGAAGGGACCGATCCTGTGCCTGGTCGGCCCTCCGGGTGTCGGCAAGACCTCGCTGGCCCAGTCCATCGCCAAGGCGACGGGGCGTGAATACGTCCGCATGTCGCTGGGCGGCGTGCGCGACGAGGCCGAGATCCGCGGCCACCGCCGAACCTACATCGGCTCCATGCCCGGCAAGATCATCCAGTCGATGAAGAAGGCCAAGACCACCAACGCCTTCGTCCTGCTGGATGAGATCGACAAGCTGGGCGCCGACTGGCGCGGCGATCCGTCGTCGGCTCTGCTGGAAGTGCTGGACCCGGCCCAGAACTCGACCTTCGGCGACCACTATCTGGAGGTCGATTACGACCTGTCGCCGGTGATGTTCGTCACCACGGCCAACAGCCTGAACATGCCCCAGCCCCTGCTGGACCGCATGGAGATCATCCGCGTCTCGGGCTACACTGAGGACGAGAAGGTCGAGATCGCCAAGCGCCACGTCCTGCCCAAGCAGCTCAAGGACCACGGCCTGAAGGAAGAGGAACTGATCGTCCCCGACGAGACGATCCGCGACCTGATCCGCTACTACACGCGCGAAGCCGGCGTGCGTTCGCTGGAACGCGCCCTGGGCGGTCTGGCCCGCAAGGCGGTACGCGAGATGGCCAAGACCAAGGCCGCCTCGATCACCGTGGATGCGGCCAAGCTGGCTGAATATGCGGGCGTGAAGAAGTTCCGCTATGGCGAGACGGACTCCGAGGATCAGGTCGGCATCGTCACCGGCCTGGCCTGGACCGAGTTCGGCGGCGACATCCTGACCATCGAGGCCCTGAAGATGCCGGGCCGCGGCCGCATGACCGTGACCGGCAACCTGAAGGAGGTCATGAAGGAGTCGATCTCGGCGGCGGCGTCCTACGTCCGCAGCCGCGCCCTCAGCATCGGCGTCAAGCCGCCAGTGTTCGAGAAGACCGATATCCACGTCCACGTTCCCGACGGCGCCACGCCCAAGGACGGCCCCTCGGCCGGCGTGGCCATGACGGTGGCCATGGTGTCGGTCCTGACCGGCATTCCGATCCGCAAGGACATCGCCATGACCGGCGAGATCACCCTGCGCGGCCGGGTGACGGCCATCGGCGGCTTGAAGGAGAAGCTGCTGGCGGCGCTGCGTTCGGGCGTGAAGACCGTGCTGATCCCGCAGGAGAACGAGAAGGACCTGGAGGACGTGCCGGAGAATGTGAAGGCCGCCCTTGAGATCGTACCGATCTCCACCGCCGACGAGGCGCTGAAGTGGGCCCTGACCGGCACGCCGACCCCCGTCGAGTGGGACGAGGCGACTGAGCCCATGTCGCCGACGCCTCCGGCGCCGATGGCGGGCGAGGGGGCCAGCGTCAGCCACTGACGCCGGGTTCTGACCAGATGAAGGACGGCGGTTCGGGGCGACCCGGACCGCCTTCTTTTTGACCTGGGAGCGGACTGTCGCTTAAGTGCGCGCTTCGTTCGCGAGGGGAGCCGCAGACATGACCAAGACGGAACTGATCGGCCGTATGGCCGAGGCGGCGGGCATCAGCCGCGATCAGGCCAAGCTGGCGCTGGAAGCCTTCACCGATCAGGTGACAGGATCGCTGGTTCAGGGCCGCGACGTGCGGCTGGTCGGCTTCGGCAGCTTCGTCGCCGTGGACCGCAAGGCGGGCGTGGCCCGAAACCCCCAGACCGGCCAGGAGATCGCCCGCCCGGCCTCGCGCACCGCGCGCTTTCGTCCCGGCGAAGGCTTGAAAAGCGCCTTGAACGGCTGACCGCCACAGGGCATGAAGCCTGTCCCGACGCTGAGTCGGATGATGTGGGCGGCTAGCTCAGCTGGTCAGAGCATCTCGTTTACACCGAGAGGGTCGGCGGTTCGAACCCGTCGCCGCCTACCATCATAACTCATTGAAAATACTAGGCTACCTTAAGGTGGCGCGGCTTTTCTAGTGAGTTGGTCCCCGGTTTGGTGGAGCCGAACCGGTTCCGAACGTCGTCCTGAAAGCTTGATCGATGGCGCCTCTAGTGGCGGACATGCCCAGGAAGCCAGCGGCGTCCACAACGCAGCTTTCGAGGGCGCGCTTCACGCGCAGGATCGGTTCGCCGTTGAAATGGATCACGGCGTTGAGGCTTCGGGCCTGAGATTCTCGCTGCCCCGCCTCGCCAGTCGATAGGCGTGTTCGATGAAATCGCTGATCATGAATTCCATGGTTCGACTGTCGCCAAGCGGCAGCAAGCGACGGCGTCAGGCCAATCAACGCGCCTGAAGGGCTGACCGACTTTCCAACAGTGCGAAGCGCGTTTCCTCGTTCGCCGGATAGAAGGCTTCAAGCGTTAGTTCAGACAGGGTGATGTCTGTTGCAGAGCCGAACACCGTCGTGGTCGACAGAAAGGACAGAGGCCGACCGCTGGCGGGATCCTTGATGACGAGAAGCGTCGCCACGCCTGGGGCCTTGCTCGGTGCTTGCAACGGCGTCGGGCCTGCAGAGGCTTCCAGCTCGGCGTGAAGGCGCTCCAGCGTCTCATCCGCCGCAATATCGGCTTCCCTCCGAAGTCGATGGAGGACATAGGCCCGCCATTCCGGAAGATTTAGAATGGCGGGCGCCAGCCCTCGGGGCGACAGGCTGAGGCGCAGCACATTCACAGGGGCTTCCAGCATTTCGGGACGCGCGCCGCTGATCAGCCGACGCAGAGCCTCGTTGGCGGCGACCAGGGTCCAGTGACGGTCCACCGCGACGGCCGGGAAAGGATCGTGGGCTGCTAGAACCGCCTTCACCACGGACAGGGCCTCCGCCAGTTCCGGGGTCTCCAGCGGGCGTTCCTGAAGCGGCGACGCATATCCTCCGGCGCGTAGCAGTCGGTGTTGCTCGCGCAGACTGAGATCGAGCGACCTGGCCAGGCGAAGCAACATGTCCCGTGTGGCGGACGACCGGCCGCTTTCCACGAAGCTGAGGTGGCGCGCCGATACGTCTGCTTCCAGCGCGAGGGCCAGTTGGCTCAGCCGTCGGCGCTTGCGCCAGAACCTCAACACGTCGCCGACCGATTGCAGGAGCTCTGTCATCTTTTCTCCTGCTTGGGGGCTCGTTCAAGGTCGCAGCCGGACGACCTGGCCTGATGAAGCGCTACATTGTGG
The DNA here is from genome assembly GCF_032107865.1 of Brevundimonas sp. GTDB lineage: Bacteria > Pseudomonadota > Alphaproteobacteria > Caulobacterales > Caulobacteraceae > Brevundimonas. The sequence goes on along the minus strand of NZ_DAMCNG010000007.1, from coordinate 18,385 downwards.
TCCTTCCATCTCATGGATCAACGGACGTCCCCAATTCTTCTTCTCAGAGGAGAGAGCGACCGACCCCGTTGGTCCGCGGTCATGGAAAGTCGTTCCTATAGCCGCACGCTCCGAGGGCGACGATTACGTCGGAGGTAGTTGAGGCTGGAGCGGGCGGCGACAAGGATCGGGGCCTCTTGCTGAGGAGACAAAACAATGTCCGACTTTCAAACAATAGCCGCCGCCTACATCGCCACCTGGAACGCAAGCGACGTCGCTCAGCGCCGGGCGCTCCTGCAGGCGCACTGGACTGAGGGAGCCAGCTATGCCGATCCGCTCATGGCGGGGCGTGGGCAGGATGAGATCGACGCTCTGATCGCCGCTGTCCATGCACGCTTCCCCGGCTTCGTCTTTGTCCTGAAGGGCCCTGTCGACGGCTATGCCGATACGGCGCGCTTTTCTTGGGGGCTAGGTCCGGTGGGTGATCCGTCAGTTATTCTGGGAAGCGACGTGGTGTTGCTTGACGATGAGCGCATCGCCACTGTGATCGGCTTTATCGACCGTTTGGAGACTTGAGTAAGTCGTCGTGCCGGGGGCGGCGAGCGGCTAGGCTTGGTCGGATGGAGCGCTTGGCTGGCCAGGCGTAAGCGCCGCCTCCTGAAGCGCCAGATGGCTTGCATAGACTTCGGGATCATCGAGGGCCCTGGCGCAGAGCACGACGACGGCGGTCTGATCCTTGAGATTGCTCAACCATGACGTTCCCAGCCCTCCGGCCCAACCGACCTGGCCGGTCATGGCCTCGGCGGTGGTGCGGCCGGCATCGACCGAGACGCCGTAACCCCAGCCTCGGCCGTCCAGGAAATAGGCGGCGTCGGCGCGTTGGTCGTCGGTCAGGTGATCCGAGAACATGCGCCTGACCCAGGTCTCGTCGATCATGCGCCCCTTGGGGGTGTCGCCCCCGGCGTGCAGCATTTTCACAAAGGCCATGTAGTCGGCGGCGGTGGACACCAGCCCGCCTTCCCCGCCTTCAAATGCGGGCGGCTTGCCCCAGGGGCTGTGGGCGGGATCGTCCGACAGCGCCAGGTCGCTGGAATAGGCGGGGGTGAAGCGAGAGGCCTGTTCGGGCCTGACATGGAAGCCCGTGTCGTTCATGCTCAGCGGGGCGAAGATGCGCTCTTGCAGAACCTGTGACAGCGGAGACCCGGCGAGACGCGACGCCAGCACGCCCTGGATGTTTGACGAGACGGAGTAGAACCAGCGGTCGCCGGGCTGGGCGAGCAGGGGTAGGGCGCCGAGCCGGCCGATCCATTCGTCCTGGTCCATGGGCGTCGAGGGGTCAGGAGGACCGAAACCGACGATCTGCCGGCGTTCGATCTCGCGCTGGATCGGGGTGCTGCCCGGCGCGGCCGGGATGATGCCGGTTCCCGTGCGTGACGTCAGCACATCCTCGACCGTGATCTCGCGCCGGGCGGGAACGGTCTGATCCAGTTCGACGTCAAGGCTGACCAGAACCTGGGGATCGGCCAACTCCGGCAGCCAGCGAGCGACCGGGTCGGAAAGGGCGACGCCGTGCTCCTCCATCAGCATGATGAGGGCGGCGGCGGTGATCGGCTTGGTCAGGGAGGCGATACGGAATATGGCGTCCGGCGCCAGGGCTGCGGATTTCTCCAGGTCGACATGACCTGCCGCCCGCAGGGAGACATCTCCATCCAGGACGGCGATCACCACGCCGGGCTGCAGGGCGGTCGCTGCCGCCATTGCGTGTTCCAGGTCGTTCATCAAGGCGGGCTCCGTCTTTTGGCGAGGGGCGGGGCGTCACAAGTCAGGATAGCGAGGGATGGGGCGACAAGGGCTTCCAGCGCGTCGCGAGAGGCGCCGTCTCTGGCCTGCATCGAAAGGCCCTGCATCAGCATGCTGAAGTAGTTGGCCAGCACCCGTGTGTCGACCGAAGGCGACAGGTCGCCCTCGAGGACGCTGCGGTCCAGGCGGGCGCGAACAGCGGCTTCCGTATCCGCTCGGATGCGTATGAGCAGATCGCGCAAGGGCTCAGTGTCCGGCTGACAGTTGACCACGCCCAGGACAAGCAGACAGCCGCTCGACTGAGGCGCGGCGAGCGCCGTGTCGATGCTGCTTTGAAGCATGGCGTGCATGGCGTCGCGGGCGGTCGGACCCTGATCCAACGCGCGCACGGCGGCCGACCCTGTCGTCGCCACATAGAGATCCACCGCTTCTCGGAAGGCCGCTTCCTTGGAGCCGAAGGCGGCGTAGAAGCTCGGCGGGGCGATCCCCACGGCAGCCGTCAGGTCGCTGACCTGCGCGCCTTCATACCCCTTGGCCCAGAAGACATCCATGATCCGCTGCAAGGCCAGCGCGCGATCAAAGCTGCGGGGGCGGCCTCGGACTGCCATGGAAATCCTTTCTGTATTCTTGGCTACATAAACTGATTGACCGAGCTCGACAAGCTGACTAGCCATTTATGTAATCAATCATACATAAATAAGGGTCAGGCATGACGACGATGGAAACCACAGCGTCAGGCGACGCATCGGGCGACGCGCCGCAACAGGAGGCCGGGCGGCGGGGAATGCCTCTGGTGGTCTATGTCCTGGGACTGACGATCTTCTCGCTGACGACCTCGGAGTTCATGGTGGCGGGCATGATGCCGTCGTTGTCCGCCGCCTTCGGCGTTTCAGTGGCCGAGGTCGGCTATCTGATCTCCATCTACGCGGGCGGCATGGTGCTGGGCGGGCCGGTGCTGACGGCGGTCTTGCTCAAGCTTGGAATACCCAACAAGCGAGCCTTGCTGGCCCTGCTGGCGCTTTACGCCGTCGGCGGGATAGTGGCCGCCACTGCGGACGGTTATGGCGTCATGGTCGTCGCTCGCATCATCACCGGGGTCGCTGGATCGGCCTGTTTCGGCGTGTCCCTGTCTATCTGCGCGGATCTGGTTCGACCGGAAGCGAGAGGGCGCGCGGCTTCGATCGTGTTGGCCGGCCTGATGTTGGCGACGGTTCTCGGCGTGCCGGCGGCGACTCTGATCGATCAGCATTTCGGTTGGCGCGCCAGCTTCTGGCTGGTGGTGGCGCTCGCGGTTCTTTGCGCCCTGGTGATCGCCGCCCTGGTCCCGGCGTCGAAAGAGGCGGTCCGGGCCAGTTTGGCCCAGGAGCTGGCGGCCTTCCGCAATGGCCGATTGTGGGCCGCCTACGCCACCAGCGGCTTGATCATCGGCGCCGTCTTCGCCGCCTTCAGCTACGTCTCGCCCATATTTACCGATGTGACGGGTTTCGCGCCGGCCGCCGTACCGCTGTTGCTGGGCGTCTATGGGGCCGCCAACGTCGTGGGCAACATGGTGGTCGGCCGCTTCGCCGACCGATACGCCATCCCCATCCTGGTCGCCGGCCTGATCGCCCTGGCGGCGCTGCTCGTGATTTTCGCCCTGTTTGCGGACCATCGCGTGATCAGCGTCGCCGCCTTCATCGCGATCGGACTGGTGGGCGTGCCGATGAACCCTGCGATGATTTCGCGGGTCATGAAGGCGGCCCATCCCGGCCCCCTGGTCAATACGGTGCACACCTCGGTCATCAACGTCGGGCTGGCGGCGGGCGCCTGGTTCGGCGGCGCAGGCATTATGGCCGGGTATGGCTTGCGGTCGCCCTTGTGGATCGGGGTGGCGCTGGCGCTGTTCGGCCTGGTCACCCTGATGCCGCGCCGCTTCAGACCTTCTAGGTGACGCCGAGCGCAGGCGGCGCGTCCGGGTGATCGGCGAGGGGAAGTTAGCGGCGTCTCGCGCTGATCATTTGGGCTGGCCCGAGCAAGGGAACTGTTCCGCCCAGCGGCATAATCCCTCGGCGCCGGCATTGAGCGCCGCTCCGCTTTCCGTCAAGGAATAGACGACCTTGGCCTGTGATCCTGCATAGACTTTTCGATGCACAAGCCCGTCAGCCTCCAGGTCGCGCAAGTTTTGCGTCAACATCTTTTCGCTAATCGAAGGTATCGCCTGCCGCAATCGGCCAAATCGGCGAGGCGCGGCGCCGAGTTCGCAAAGAATATTTATCTTCCACTTGCCGGCGACCATCTTCATCGCGGTCGAAAAGCCATTGTCCGTGTGTGCGTTCATTCGACCTACTTACCCCCAAGTAACCACTTGCGCCTGCGTGCGTATTGGCGTTGCGCCTCGCGCATTTTAGCTCTCCCAAACGGCAAGGGAGCCGAGTGTTGCGTTGACCAATATGGGGTGTCGAAATGAAGCCTACAATCAGTGTCCTGGGGACCGGACGCATGGGGTCGGCGCTCGCCCGCTCACTGCTTCAGGCGGGATATCGAACGACCGTTTGGAACAGGACAGCGGAAAAGACCGCGTCGCTGGCGGCCGCCGGAGCCGCTGTCGCAGCATCCGTGCGGGAAGCCGTCGAGGCGGCGGACATAGTCATCGTGAACGTCACCGACTATTCTGCAACCGCCGTTCTGCTGCACAGCGATGGCGTTGCTTCAGCGATGCGTGGCAAGCTGATTGTGGAGCTCACTTCTGGGACGCCGCACGGCGCACGCGAAGCCGCTGACTGGATTGCTGGGCACGGAGCCGGCTATCTCGACGGCGCGATCATGGCGACGCCGGATTTCATCGGCACAGAGGCCGGGACAATACTGATTTCGGGGCCAAGGGAGGCTTTTGACGCGAACCAGGGTGTCTTTGGCGCCCTGGGCGGCAATGTGCAGCATGTTGGCGAAGAGCCGGGGCGTGCGAACGCGCTTGATAGCGCCATGCTTGCTCTCATGTGGGGAGCGTTGTTCGGAACGCTCCATGCGATTGCGGTGTGCCAGGCCGAGGACATCGATCTTGACCAGTTGGCGCGGCAGTGGGCGGCGACTGCGCCCGTCGTTGATGGGCTTGTGACCGATCTCATCAAGCGGACAAACGCCGGCCTTTTCGCCAGCGACGACGAGACGCTATCCTCGATTTCCCCGCACTACAGTTCGCTCCAGCATCTTCTGGAACTGATGGAGGCGCGCAACATCGACCTCTCTGTGGTCAAGGGGTATGACGCGATCTTCCGACGGGCGATCGCCGCTGGCCGCGAACATGATGATTTCGCGGCGCTATCGCACTTCCTGGGAAAGCCGGGAGACAAGTAAGATGTCGTTGTCTCTTCTCATCGATTCATATTGCGCGGCCTGGTCCAAAGACGACGCCGAGCAGCGGCGGGCGTTGTTGCTCCCGATCTGGAGCGATGGCGCAACCTACACGGACCCAATGATCCACGCTTCCGGCGCTGAAGAATTTCTAGCGCACATTGCGGGCGTTCACGAAAAGCACCCTGGCGTCCGCATCTTGCGGACAAGCGAAGTGGATGTTCACCATGACATCGCACGCTTCTCGTGGAAGTTCGTGACGCCTGACGGGGCGTCCTTTCCAGAGGGTTTGGACGTGGCCTTCTTCGACACGAGGTTGAAGCAGATGACACGTGTCATCGGCTTTTTTGGGCCGATGCAAGCCGCGAAACGGGACTGACAGTCATGAGGGAGCTGGTCATGGACGCAGCAAGTCCAGGCTGACGCGCTCTCCGAAACGCTCTGCAGTTTCCAGTGCGAGCACAGCGCTGCTGGTCTCAGAGGCGTACAGAATCTCGGAAGAACGAACCGGCGCGCCGCAGTAGTTGAAGACGCCCAGCTCGGCCTGGGTGATCATGGCGTCGCGGTATCCGCGCCGTTCGTAAACGGCCTGATCCGCCCCGGCGAGACCAAGGAGGTGAACCGGAAGCCAGTCCAGCTTCTTGATCAGCCCTTTTCCGCCGGGGCCGTCTTCAAAGGCCCAGCCGTTTGAAAAGACCCGTTCGATCCAGCCTTTCAGATAGGCCGGCATGCTCCACCAGAAGACCGGGTAGACCAGCACCAGGGCGTTCACGCTCTCGAGCCTTTGCTGTTCGCGCGCCACGTCCGGCGGGGGCGCCGATCGGCGGTGGTGGACGGCTCTGTCGTCCAGACGATAGCGCGGGTCAAAGCCTTCCTTGACGAGGTCAGCGATTTCGCTGGTTGCCCCTGTTCTGTCGACCCCCCGGGCGATGGCGGCGGCGGCTGCGTGGGTGAGGGATGACGGGTCCGGGTGAACCGTGACGACGAGCGCTTTCATGGGGCGGGATTCCGTTATATACTTTTAGTAAGTTACTAATGGTATATAGCGCTGATGTCGTCAATCTCCTCCGCGCCTACGACGGCGTCTCGTCAACGAATGTCGCGCGGCGCGCGTGGCGCTCAGTTGCTGGAGGCGGCCCGGCGCATGATCCGTACGTCCGGCGTGAACGCCCTGACGCTAGGGCGGCTGGCGGAGGAGGCGGGTGTCACGAAGCCGGTCGTCTACAGCCATTTCGAGGATAGGAACGCCTTGCTGCTGGCGCTTTACGCCCAGTACGATGAGCAGCAGGCGCTAAGGATGGAGCAGATCTTTGCTGCCGCGCCCGCGACGCTTCAGGCCGTCTCTTCGGCGATTGCGGAAACCTATGTCGATTGCGTCCTGGGGCAGGGCGTCGAGATTCCGGGTGTCGGCGCCGCCCTGTCCGGCGCGCCCGAGCTTGAAACGCAGAAGCAGCAATACGACGAGACCTGGCAGGCGCGCTGCCGCGAACTCTTGGCGCCGTTTTCGAGCGCGCCGGTGTCTGCTGCGGGCCTGCTCGTCCTTCAGGGCGCGGCGGACGCCTTGTCCAGCGCGGCGGTGCAGCGGCGGCTCTCTCGAGACGAGGCGTGTGGCGCGCTGGCCGGCGTCATCATTGATGTTGTGAATCGGGCTGAGGCGAGGGTTAGCCGCCCAAGGCGCCGACATCATGCGGTGCTCGGTTTTGCCTGACGACGCTTCGGTGTCCCGCAGCATAAGGTTTTGCATCGGGGTTGTCGCCAGAATTCCTGAATTCTTACTTTAAGGTCAGTACCTTACGAAAAAGTAGGCACTCGAAAATATGAAGGCGATGTCTAGATGTTGAGCACCGCTGCGCTTGTCGCGCGGCCGATTTCAACAAGGACAAGACATGGACCCTGTACTTTTCTACGGCGTGCCGCATGGCTGCTCGTTCGGTTCGATCGTCGCGCTGGAATGGCTTGGACGCCCCTATCATCTACATCGCATCGACATGGGCGCGCAGAGGCCCGGCGGTGCGTTTTCCAAAGCCAGCCCGTTGGGGCAGACGCCTGCGCTTCTCATGGGGGACGGCGGCACGCTGAGCGAGAGCATGGCCATCCTTCACCACATCGCGGCGCAAGGCTTGGACAAAGGGCTGGGCTTTGCTCAGGGAAGCCCCGCGTTCGACAGGCTGAACTGGATGCTGTCCTACCTGCACACGTCGCTGCACTCGAGCCTCGGCTACGGGTGGAGCACATACAAGCTGGCCCAGGATGACGACGTCGGCCGCCAGTGGCTGCGAAAGACGGCGCGTGACAGTGCTGCGCGTGACTACGCCTATCTGCAAACCTGTCTTGAGGGGCGCGAATGGCTGGTCGGGGACCACCGGACGGTCGCCGACGCCTATTTCATCGGCGTCGCCCGTTGGGGAGAGGATCTGGGTCTGTTCGACCTCGCGAGGGAGTTTCCCCGCCTGCATGCTCATATGACCAAGCTCGAGGCTGATCCGGCGGTGATCTTCGCCCACGCGATTGAGGACGAGAGGCCGGCGACATCGGCTGGCGGCTTCCTCGGCCACATGGCGTTACAAGAGATGGAGGAGGTGCTGGCCGCTGAGTGAGAGCGCGGCCTGGCCTCAACCGGAAGAGACCAAGAGAGCTCCATTCGCCATGGAGCTCTCACGATCGCTGTCTGGATATGATCTTGGATGAAATAGCGGCGTCAGCCCTGTTGCGGCTTTCGCGCCTCTATGTTGGCGCCATGCATCTTGCCCCAGGCGGCGAGCGGACCCAGGGCGTCGTCCAGCGAGACGCCGAGCTCGGTGGCTGAATACTCCACGCGCGGAGGGGACTCGTGGAACACTTCGCGGCGGACCAGACCGTCGGCCTCCATCTCGCGCAATTGCTGGATCAGCATTTTCTCGCTGATGTCGGGAATGAGCCGCTTCAATGCGCCGAAGCGGCGCGGCTCGGTGCGGATCGTCCATAGGACCAACGCCTTCCATTTGCCGCCGATCACCTGAAAGGCGGGACCCAGGCCGCAACTGTCGGGTTGTGTTTTCGCCATTGGATCCCTGCCTGTTTTTGCGCCCGAAACGGCCTCTGGCGGGCCGAGGCGTGGACACGCTGTGCGCCTGACGGCGCGAGCCTATGGGTTGGCCAGGGCCGCCGTTGCGTGCAAGGCGGCGCCGACAAGGAAGATTATGGTCAGCACGATGGACAGGCGGTTTCTGGCGGAAAACAAGATGGGTTGCAGGATGGCCCTGAGCAACCAGAAGCCCGCTCCCGCCATGGCCAGCACGCCCATGTTCTCATCTGCTCTCAACCAGAACAGAGCGACGCCATAGGCGAAGAAGCAGTAGGTCAGCATCACATTGAGCGTTTGAGTGACGGCGGTGTTGATCGTTCCGGATGACGCAAGCGTCGAGGGCCAGCCGAACAGTCGCCAGAACATCAAGTGAAAGAGACCGAAGCCGATATCAAAAATCGACGCCAGGACGGCATATGTCAAAATCGGCTCTCCGGCTTTCGAGTGAGCGAGCGTCGGTCGATGACTATCTGATCCGTTGAGCGGACGAAATGCGCAACGTTAGCGCAGGCGTCAGGTGCGGGGGCATGGGCGCGCGGGTGAGAATATTCAGGCTCCGCATTTACATATACGAACGTATGTATATATTTAGTGACCTGATCAAGGTTCCGATGTGAGGCGAGATGAAGAGTGCCGATAAAAGGAAGGAGCGCGGAGATCGTGCTCGCGCCGATATCCTGCGCAGCTCGACGCGGATGGCTTCGCTTGAGGGGCTGGAAGGGCTGACGTTCGGTCGCGTGGCTTCGGAGGCCGGCGTGGCGAAGAGCAATGTTCAGGTGCTTTTCGGCGACCGGGAGGCGCTGCAGCTTGCGACGATCGAGGCCGGCGTGGATCTCTATGTCGAAACGGTTGTCGGCCCGGCGCTGATGAAGGCCAGGGCGGTTGATCGTCTGATTGCGCTTGTCGAGGGCTGGTATGATTTTGTGGAGCAGAGAACCTTGCCCGGCGGGTGCCTGATCCATGCATTGAGCAATGAATACCGGACGCGCCCAGGCGATATTCGCGATCGGGTGGAACTGCATCGCGTCGAGGCGCGAGGCCGCATGATCGCGCTGTTGAACGACGCGCTCAGCGAGGGGGCGTTGCGACGCGACGTCGAGGTCGATCAGGTCGCTTTCGAGCTCATCGCCCATCAGGCGTCGGCCAATGTGGCCGCGTTGATGGATGATCAGGAGCAGTTTCGGCGGGCGCGTCTGGCGTCCGGCCGTCTGATCCAGGCGGTCCGATCTGAATGAGGCGCCGGTCCCTCATCGCCTCCAGTCTTTGACCGTCAGGCCCGGCCCATGCCGCCGGGACTATCCGTTTTGAAGCTCCCCGACGTCGGATGACCTGACGAGGTCTGACGCCGTGTGTGGAGTCAGCATCCCTATCGAAGCCCTTCCAGGGCGACGGCAGACGCGCCGAACAGGCGTCGCGCTGTGCGGATGCTTATGCCTTCTTTCCAATCAACAGCTTGGCGATGGTGCGGGAGCGCCGCGCCAGAAAGGTCCATCATGGCAGGCGCCGTGTCCCAGGCTTCAGGCGAGGCCAAGAACCCAGAAACCCCGAACCCGTGGCTGTCGGTCGCGATGCTGGCCTTCGGCGTGTTCGTCGTCGGAACTGGCGAGTTCGTCCTGGCGGGCTTGCTGCCGTTGCTGAGTCGCTCGCTCGGCGTTTCTCCATCGATGGCGGGGCAGGTTATCACCCTCTTTGCCTTGACCTGTGCGATCGCGGGGCCTGTCCTGACGACCGCGACCCGAGCGTGGCAGCGGCGCAGCGTCCTGGTTGTCGCGGTGAGCGTCTATCTGGCGGGCAGCGTCTGGACGGCCTTGGCGCCTTCCTATGTCCAGGTGCTCCTGGGGCAGGTCGTGGCGGCGCTTGGGGTGGGGCTGTTCGTGCCGACCGCCACGGTCACTGCGGCGGCGATGGTGTCCCCGGCGCACCGGGGGCGAGCGATCGCATTGGTGGTCAGCGGTTTCACCGCCGCCACCGCCCTGGGGGCGCCCCTTGGGACGGCGTTCGGAGGGCTGTTCGGCTGGCGATCAACCCTGTGGCTCGCGACGGGGCTGGCGGCGGGGGGCGCAGTCGGCGTCGGCGTCTTCATTTCCCGGCGGACAGTCGTCGCGATGACGACAAGCCTGCGCGATCAACTGGGGTTCCTGGTGGATCCCCGGGTCATTGCAGTGCTGGGCGTGACGCTGCTGGCGTTTACGGCGGTCTATATGCCGTACACCTATATGGGCGTCATTTTCGACGGCGCGACGCAAGGCAGCAGCCTCTACCTCGCCGGTCTCATGACGACGCTCGGTGTCGTGGGGACCATCGGCAATCTGGGCGCCGGGTTTCTTGCGGACCGGATCGGCGGCCCCAGGGTGGTGGCGATCGCCTTGATCTGGCTGATCATCAGCATGTTGATCCTGCGGTTTGCGACTGAGCACCTGAACTGGGCCTTCGCCGTGATCGCATTCTATGGCGTCGCCGCCTTCGCCATCACCACGCCGCAGCAGCACCGCTTGATCTCTCTGAATCCGGAGGCCGCAGGGGGGCTCGTTTCGCTCAACCAGGCGGTCTTGTATCTGGCGATCGCGCTGTCGGGCTCCATCGGCGGCCTCGGGATCGAATGGGCGGGAGCCGACAACCTCGGCTTTGTGGCCGCTGTCCTGGCGGCGCTCGCCCTGTTGCTGTCGTTGTCGATGTCGAGACGGCCAAAGGGGGCGAGAGCAGCCAAGGTCGTTTAGTGTTGCGCACGCCCGCTTGGGCGGCGCACGCACTGAGGCTGTTCCGCAAAGTCAGCGTCGGAAATAGACCACCATCCGCAGGTGGCGGTACTCATCGACGGTCAGCATTTCATGCAGGAAGCCGTATGGCTCTGCGTCGGGCGACAGGATGGCGCTGATGCCCCGAGCAGGGTGTTCCATGCTCGGTTGCTCGAACCATCGGCGAAAGTCAGGCGAGACCAGCTTTATCTCATCGACCAGAGCCGCCATCGCCAGATCGTCAGGCGCGCTGGCCAGATCATAGCGGAACTGTGCGACCAGCTTCGGCGCCTCATCGAGCCAGTGGAGAAGGCGTCGCCGGAACGCGGGATCGGCGAACACCATGCGCAAGATGTTGCGATCCGTTGGTGCGCGGTTCGTGAAATCGAAAAGATGGTCGGCGGTCGGGTTCCAGGCGATGACATCCCATCGGAGGTTGACGACATAGGCGGGCCGCGTCGTCAGGTCGTTCAGCAGATCCTGGATGAGGGGGCTGACGGACGGCCACTGATAGGCTTCCAGAGGCGGGGGCCGCCTGTGCGCTAACAGAAACAGATGGCCGCACGCGGCGTCGTCCAGTTGCAGCGCCTTCGCCACCTTCAGCAGAAACGCCTCGGAGACCTGTATGTCGCGCCCCTGCTCGAACCATGTGTACCAGGTGAGACCGACGCCGGCGAGCGCAGCCACTTCCTCCCGACGCAGGCCAGGCGTGCGTCGGCGGACGGTCGAGGGCAGTCCCGCATTGACGGGCATCAGCGCCTTTCTGTGACGGGTCAGAAAAACGGAGAGGTCGCTTCGTGTGCGTGCAAGCGTGCGGTTGGACAAGAACGGCGCCTCTAGTAACAGGATAATTTCTTATATTGTAACATGATAGGCACGCCTTGAAAGGTGCTCCGACAAGGAGACGACATGGCTTTTCAGGATGACCCCGAACTTCAATTCTCTAAGGATTTTGAGGCGCCCGCGTCGCCAGCGGTGCGGGCAGGCGCGCGCGAATGGCTGGGACTGGCGCTGCTTGCCTTGCCGACAGTGCTGCTCGGCCTGGATCTGACGCTGTTGCATCTGGCCTTGCCCGCGCTGGCCGTCGATCTGCAGCCGACCAGCACGCAGGCCTTGTGGATCATGGACGCCTACGGCTTCCTGATCGCAGGGTTCCTGATCACCATGGGAACGCTGGGCGACCGTATCGGCCGCCGCAAACTGCTGATGATCGGCGCCTCCGCCTTCGCCGTGGCGTCCACGCTCGCAGCCTTATCCACCAGCGCCGTCATGTTGATCGTCGCGCGAGCTTTGCTTGGCATCGCCGCCGCAACCCTAATGCCGTCCACTCTGGCGCTGATCGCCAACATTTTCGCCGATCCCAGGCAGCGCGCCCTGGGGTTTGGAATCTGGGCGACCATGTTCGCGTTCGGCATGGCGTTGGGACCGATAGTGGGCGGGGTTCTGCTGGAGCAGTTCTGGTGGGGCGCGGCCTTTCTGCTGGCCGTGCCGGTGGTCGGGTTGTTGATCGTGTTGGCGCCGGTCCTGCTGCCGGAATACCGGGCGCCGAACGCCGGCCGCCTGGATCTGGCGAGCGTCGTCCTGTCGCTGGGGGCCATGCTGCCCGTGGTCTACGGCGTCAAGCAGATCGCCAAGGACGGCCTGGGGCCTGAATCGATCGGCGCCCTTGTCGTCGGCTTCGTCTTTGCCTGGGTGTTCGTCCGTCGGCAACGGCGGCTCGCCGACCCGTTGCTCGACATGAGCCTGTTCGCCGACAGAGCCTTCAGCGTGGCGTTGATCGTGCTTCTGTTCGGGCTCGTCGCCGTGGGCGGGACGATGTTGCTGGTCACGCAATACCTTCAACTGGTGATGGGCTTCTCGCCTTTGGTCGCGGGTCTCTGGATGGGGCCGCCGGCGCTCGCCATGATCGCAGCCGGCGTCACCGCGCCGCTCATCGCCCGATACGTTCGTCCGGGATATGTGGTGGCGGGCGCGTTGGGATTATCGGCGGTGGGGTATCTGATGCTGGCCCAACTGGGCGGCGGCGCTCCTGGAGCCGCGCTTGTCGTCGCCGGTTTCTCGCTAGCCTATCTCGGGCTTGGCACGATCGCGGCGCTGGGGACGGATCTTGTCGTCGGGTCGGCGCCGGTCGACAAGGCGGGGTCCGCTTCCGCGATGTCTGAGACGGCGCAGGATTTGGGCATATCGGTCGGCATCGCCGTGTTGGGCAGTCTCGCCACCGCTGTCTATCGCCGCACGATCCTGGATCAGTTGCCTGAGGCCCTCGGCCAGACGGCGCACAAGGCGGTCGGCGACAGCCTGTGGGCGGCGTCTTCGGTCGCGTCGGAACTGCCGCCGGGCCTCATGGCGAAAGCGCAAGCGGCCTTCATGGCGGGGTTCAGCGCGGCCGCGCTGGTCAGCGCCGTGAGCGTCGCGCTTCTGGCGGTCCTGGCGGCGGTCTTGTTGCGACATGTCGGCCAAGGCGACCGCCATGAGGCGGCTCTCCCGAGCGCGGTCTCCGATCCCTAAGGCGAGAGGCTCTTCTCATCTGACATGACGGCCTCAGGCGCTTGCCCAGATCACGGAAGTGCGAACCGGAACTCCGACGGCGGCCAGGGCGAGACGACCGTGGCCTGGGTGTCTGAGCGGGTAGGTGCGCTTGCGGGAGGGGCTCTTGGGTCCCGTAATTGGGAACGATGGCTTGGTAATTGCGCAAATTTGCGCCCATGCGTTCTACTAATGGGACGCTGAGGAGGCCTGGATCGCTTGTTGTGCAAGAGGACCCATCCCACATCGGGCCAAAGGCGCCAGTGCGGCGCTTGCAACGAGGAGACGGCCATGTCGAATACACCTGAACGCGCGATCGTCAGCGTCACGCGCTCGCAACCCATGCACCGCGACGCCATCCGCGATGGACGCGCCGCCGTCATGCCGGGCGACTGGCGGAAGCATGATCCCTTCCTGTCGATGATGAACGATCGCTTCAAGCGGGGCGCCTTCGGGCCGCATCCGCACCGGGGTTTTGAAACCGTCACCTATGTGATGTCAGGCCGTCTGCGCCATGAAGACAACAAGGGCGGCGGGGGCGAGCTGGGGCCGGGCGACACCCAGTGGATGACGGCGGGCCGAGGCGTGATCCACAATGAAATTCCGGCGGACGACGGCTTCGTTCATGTGCTGCAACTGTGGCTGAACCTGCCGGCCAAGGACAAGCTGACGCCGTCGCGCTATCAGGACTTGCGGGGGGCTGACATGCCGGTGCGGCGCGAGCCCGGCGTCGAGGCGCGGGTTATCGCCGGGCGCTCCGGCGACGTGGTGGGATCGGCTCAGAGCCATTCGCCGGTGATGATGCTGGATATTCGTCTGGAGCCCGGCGCGGAGTTCATCCAGGACATTCCAGCGGGCTTTAACGGCTTTCTCTACGTCATCGACGGCGAAGGAACGTTCGGCGCGACGGCGACGCAGGGCGGCCCCGACGCGACCTTGTGGATGGAGCGCAAGGCCGAGGACAGCGTGGTGTCCATCACCGCCGCCACCGCTCTGCACGTCGTCGTGCTGGCGGGGGCACCGCTGAATGAGCCGGTCGCCGCTCGCGGCCCCTTTGTGATGAACACCGAGGTCGAGTTGGATGAGGCGATGAACGACTATCGCGCCGGAGGATTCGGCGCGCCTTTCAGTGCGCCCTGAGCGCGGCGGTAAGGTCGAGAGCCAGGTCCGGGCGGCGACGATGTCGTCCGGAACCGGCTCTGTCCGGCCGCTGTTCCATGCTGGCCCAGGGTCAGATTGGGAAGCCTATTCCGACGTCTTGCCGTCGAAATGCTCTTCGGCTTCGTCGGCCTTGGTCGCGTGGATCACGCCGTCGCGGTGCTCGGGCGGGCCGTACAGGGTGTAGAGCTTCAGCGGCTCGGTCCCGGTGTTGATCAGGTTGTGACGGGCGCCGGCGGGCACGATGATGCCGGACTCGGCTTCGGCCGGACGCGACAGGCCGTCGATCACGATCTGGCCCTGGCCCTGCTCGATACGGAAGAACTGGTCGTGGCCCTCGTGGACCTCTTCGCCGATCTCCTCGCCGGGCTGGAGCGTCATTAACACCAGTTGCAGGTGGCGGCCGGTGTAGAGCACCCGGCGGAAGTCGTCGTTGTCGAGCGTCGCCCGTTCGATGTCGTCGAGATAGCCTTGCATGGCGAATCCTCATGGAGAGCAGGGAGGACCGTCCCTTAACCCGTCTTGAGGCGCCGGGCCTTGATCTTTCGCAAGCCCAAGAAAAAACGCCGGAGCTTGCGCCCCGGCGTTTCGGCATTCTGCGCTGTGCGACGGCTTAGCCGCGCTGGGCCAGCGGCACGTAATCGCGCTCGGTCGGGCCGGTGTACAGCTGACGCGGGCGGCCGATCTTCTGCGACGGGTCGGCCATCATTTCCTGCCACTGGGCGATCCAGCCCACGGTGCGCGCCAGGGCGAACAGCACGGTGAACATGGTGGTGGGGAAGCCCATGGCCGACAGGGTGATGCCCGAATAGAAGTCGACGTTCGGGAACAGCTTGCGCGAGGTGAAATACTCGTCCTGCAGGGCGACGCGCTCCAGTTCCTTGGCGACCAGGAACAGCGGGTCGTTCTCGCGGCCCGTGGCGGCCAGCACTTCATAGGCCGACTGCTGCATGACCTTCGCGCGCGGGTCGTAGTTCTTGTACACGCGGTGACCGAAGCCCATCAGCTTGTAGCGCTTGTCCTTAACGCCCTGAATGAATTCAGGAATGCGGTCCGGGGTGCCGATTTCCTTCAGCATGTTCAGCGCCTCTTCGTTGGCGCCGCCGTGCGACGGGCCCCACAGGCAGGCGATGCCGGCGGCGATACAGGCGAAGGGGTTGGCGCCCGAAGAACCGGCCAGGCGGACGGTCGAGGTCGAGGCGTTCTGCTCGTGGTCGGCATGCAGGATGAAGATGCGGTCCATGGCGCGCACCAGGGCCGGATCGACGTGATAGTCCTCGGCCGGCACGGCGAAGCACATGCGCAGGAAGTTCTCGGCGTACGACAGGTCGTTGCGCGGCGAGATGAAGGGCTGGCCGATGTGGTACTTGTACGCGCGGGCCGCGATCGTCGGCATCTTGGCGATCAGGCGGATGGCCGAGATGTTGCGCTGGACCGGGTCATGGATGTCCAGGCTGTCGTGATAGAAGGCCGACAGGGCGCCGACAGTGCCGACCATGATCGCCATCGGGTGGGCGTCGCGGCGGAAGCCTTCGAAGAAGCGGTCGAACTGGGCGTGCAGCATGGTGTGGCGCGTGACGCTCTGCTCGAACTCTTCGAACTCGGCGGCGTTCGGCAGTTCGCCGTGCAGCAGCAGGTGGCAGACTTCCAGGAAGTTGGACTTGGAGGCCAGTTGGTCGATGGGATAGCCGCGGTGCAGCAGCACGCCTTCATCGCCGTCGATGTAGGTCAGGCCCGATTCGCAGGCCGCCGTGGAGGTGAAGCCGGGATCGAAGGTGAAGGCGCCGGTGCCGCCGTACAGCTTGCGGATGTCGATGACGTCCGGGCCGGTCGAGCCGGAGAGGACGGGGAGCTCGATGCTTTTGTCCTGGTAGGACAGGGTCGCCGAGCCGGCGGGTTTCGCTTGTTCAGTCATCTAGGCCCCTTGTTCTTCTTTCGACCGGCGCGCGGGGAGGCGGACGGCCTGAGTTGGTTATGGGTGATCACTTAGTCTGTTGCAGCGCATCATCCAAGCGTCCCAGACTTTCGTCGCGCCCGAGAGCGCACAGAGTGCGTGCGATATCTGGCGACGTCGAGCCGCCCGTCAAGGCGGCGCGCATGGAAGGTCCGATTTTTCCGAAGCCTACGCCTTCTTCTTCGGCGAAGACCTTAAGCTCAGCTTCCAGAGCAAAGACGTCCCAGCTCTGGAAAAGACCCAGTCGTTCACGCAGTCGTGAAATTCGCTGGCCGCCTTCGCCTTGCAGCAAACCGGCCGATTTCTCGTTTAAGGCGAGCGGACGCACCTGCAACACGAATGCCGTTTGATCGGCCAGTTCTGGGATGGTTTTGGCGCGATCCTTGACGAAGGGCATGGCGCGAAGCAGCCGTTCTTCGTCGTCCGGCTGAAGCGTGCGACCGCGCGCCAGATGGGCGTCCAGGGTCAGCTTGGCCAGACGATCATCGTCCGCCAGGCGCAACCAATGGGCGTTGACGTGGGCCAGCTTGTCGAAGTCCAGGCGCGCAGGGGCCTTGTTGACGCCGGTCAGGTCGAACCAGGCCAGGGCCTGCTCGTCGCTGAACAGTTCGTCGTCGCCGTGCGCCCAACCCAGACGGGCCAGGTAGTTGCGCATGGCTTCGGGCAGATAGCCCATGTCGGCGTATTCGTGCACCGCCTGGGCGCCGTGACGCTTGGACAGCTTGGCGCCGTCCGGACCGTGGATCAGGGGGATGTGGGCAAAGGTCGGCCGCGTCCAGCCCAGGGCGTCGTAGATCAGGCTCTGACGGGCGGCGTTGTTCAGATGGTCGTCGCCGCGGATGACGTGGGTCACGCCCATGTCGTGGTCGTCCACCACCACGGCCAGGTTGTAGGTCGGCGCCCCGTCGGAACGCAGGATGACCAGGTCGTCCAGCGAGGCCGAGTCCCAGCGCACGGTTCCCTGCACGGCGTCATCGACCGCGACGGCCTGATCCAGCGGACGGCGGAAGCGCACCGTGTGCGGCTTGGCCAGATCGTCGACGCTCGGTTCGCGATCACGCCAGGGCGAGACGAAGTCGCGGCCCTCGGCCTTGGCCTGGTCGCGCAGGGCCGTGGTCTCGTCAGCGGTCAGGAAGTCGCGATAGGCGTGGCCGGTCGCCAGCAGTTCGTTGACCACGTCGCGGTGACGGTCGGCGCGGGCGAATTGAAAGACCGGCTCTTCGTCGCCGAACAATTCGAGCCAGGACAGGCCGTCGAAGATGGCCTTCACCGCCTCGTCGGTCGAGCGCTCACGGTCGGTGTCCTCGATCCGGATCAGGAACTTGCCGCCGCGTCCCTTGGCGTACAGCCAGTTGAATAACGCAGTTCTCGCCCCGCCGATATGCAGGTAGCCTGTGGGCGAGGGGGCGAAGCGGGTGACGACGGTCGAGGAAGAGGAGGTCATAGAGGCAGGGTCCATAGGGCAGGGTCTTATACGCCCGCCCGTGGGGAAGCGAACCCTTATGGCCCGGTTATTTGACAGTCTTCGCAATGACGTGCGGGCGCAGGCGGATCGCTGGCCCCTGTGGTCGTCCGTCTGTTTCGGCGCAGGGTGCGCCGCCTACTTTGCGCTGAAGGATGAACCGGCGACGTGGCCGCTGGCGACGGCGGCCGTGGTGTTGTGCGGCGCCTGGATCGTGGCGCGGGCGCGGGGGGCGTCCCGGGCTGTGACGCTGGTCCTGTTGATGCTGGCCTGTTTCGGCGGCGGCCTGGCGCTCGCCAATCTGAGGGCCGAGGCCGTGGCGGCGCCGATCGCACCTGCGGACATGAAGCCCACGCAGCTCGAGGGCTGGGTCATGG
>NZ_DAMCNG010000006.1:32000-32210 GCF_032107865.1 Brevundimonas sp. | reverse complement strand
TGCCGGTCGCCGCCCTGGAGCTTTCGGACAAGGAGGACGAGGCCCTGCGTCGCCTGGGCCTGAAGCGGCTGGGCGACCTGGACGACCGGCCTCGCGCGACCCTGGCCGCCCGCTTCGGCGCCGACTTCCCGACCCGACTGGCGCGGGTTCTGGGCGACGAGGACATGCGCATCACCCCGCATCGTCCGCCCGCGCCCGTCATAATCGACC
>NZ_DAMCNG010000006.1:0-31835 GCF_032107865.1 Brevundimonas sp. | reverse complement strand
CGCGACCCTGCGGCTGTTCCTCGAGCGGATGGCGGCCCTGGCCGCTCCGCTGGACCCCGGCTTCGGCTTCGACCAGATGCGGATGTCCGTGCCCTGGACCCAGCTCCTGGCGCCGACCCAGCAGGGGCTGGAGCGCCAGACGCCCGGCGAGGAAGCCTTCAGCCGCCTGGTGGACCGGCTGACCGCGCGTCTGGGGCCGGAAGCCGTGCTGCGTTTCGAACCCTTCGCCTCGCACATTCCCGAACGCGCGGCGCGGCTGGTCCCGGCCGCCGCCCCTCATGGCGACGAGACCTGGCCCGACCTCGATCCCGACGATCCGCCCTTGCGGCCCTTGCAGATGTTCGATCCACCCCAGCCGGTCGAAACCCTGGCCGAGGTCCCCGACGGCTATCCGCTGAAGTTCCGCTGGCGCCGCGTCCTGCACGAGGTGACGCGCGCCGAAGGCCCCGAGCGGATCAGCGGCGAATGGTGGCGCGCGCCGAACCAGCGTACCCGCGACTACTACCGGGTCGAGGATCGGGACGGCCGCCGCTTCTGGTTGTTCCGTCAGGGTCTCTATGGCGAGACGCCCGAGCCGCGCTGGTTCATCCACGGCCTGTTCGCATGAGGAGGCTCGACCCTTGCGGCGCCTACGCCGAACTGGCGACGGCCAGCAACTTCTCCTTCCTGCGCGGCGCCTCGCATCCCAAGGACCTGGTGCTGACGGCGATCCAGCGCGGCCATGCCGGTCTGGGGCTGGCCGATCGCAACACTGTAGCGGGCGTGGTGCGGGCCTGGAGCGCGCTGAAGGAGATTCGCGTCGAGGGCCTGGCCCCGCCGGACAGGATGCGCGACGGCGGCAGTCCCGGCGAGATCGCCTTCATCGAGGACCCGCTGAATGATCCGGCCCTGTCCGAAGAAGTGAAGCGCCGTGCGGCGGATTTCCGCCTTCTGACCGGGACGCGGCTGGTCTTCAACGATGGGACGCCAGATGTCATCGCCTATCCGGAGACGCGGGCGGGCTGGGGTCGGCTGACGCGCCTGCTGACCCTGGGCAATCGCTGGGCGAAGAAGGGCGAATGCGAGATCGGCCTGCGCGACCTGCTGGCCGATCCGGAGGACCTGCTGCTGATCCTCGTCCCGCCGGACCGGCTGACAGGGCTGGAAGAGGTGCTGGCCCGCATGAACGCGGCAGCACCGGGCGCGGTGTGGCTGGGCGCCGTCCTGCACAGGCGCGGCGACGACCGGCGCCGGCTGGCTCGGCTCAAGGCCATGGCGGAGCGGGTGGAGGTTCCCCTTCTGGCGCTCAACGACGTCCTCTACGCCGCTCCCGATGACCGCGACCTGCAGGACGTCCTGACCTGCATCCGCGAAGGCGCGAGCATCGAAACCGCCGGCCGTCGACTGGAGGCCAACGCCGAGCGCTGGCTGAAGCCCGGGGATGAAATGGCTGCTCTGTTCAAAGACGCGTCCGAGGCTGTGGCCGAGACGACCGCCTTCCTGTCGCGCGCGACCTTCGATCTGTCCGAGCTCAGCTATCAATATCCAGAAGAGCCGGTCCCGCCCGATTGGACGCCACAGGCCTGGCTGGAAGAATTGACGGGCCGCCACGCCGCCATGCGTTACCCCGACGGCGTTCCCGACAAAGTCCAGGCCCTGCTGGACAAGGAACTGGCCTTTATCGCCCGCAAGGATATCGCCCCCTATTTCCTGACCATCTTCGACATCGTCCGCGTGGCGCGTAACAAGCGCATCCTGTGTCAGGGGCGCGGCTCGGCCGCGAACTCGGCGGTCTGCTATGTCCTCGGCATCACCTCGGTGGACCCGATGGAGTCCGATCTTCTGTTCGAACGCTTCCTGTCCGAGGACCGGAACGAACCGCCCGATATCGACGTGGATTTCGAGCACGAGCGGCGCGAGGAGATCATCCAGCACCTCTACGAACGCTATGGCCGCCATCGCGCCGGCATCGCCGCCACCGTCATCCACTTCCGCCCCCGCAGCGCCATCCGCGAGGTGGGGAAGGTCCTGGGTCTGACCGAAGACGTCACCGCTCGTCTGGCCTCCAGCCACTGGGGCAGTTGGGGGACCGAGATCGGCGATCGCCACGTCGTTCAGGCGGGACTGGATGCAGCCAATCCCCTGATCGCCCGCGCAGTCGAGATGGCGTCTCGCCTGCTGAACTTCCCCCGCCACCTCAGCCAGCACGTCGGAGGCTTCGTCCTGACCCAGGACCGGCTGGACGAGATGGTCCCCATCGGCAACGCCGCCATGCCCGACCGCACCTTCATAGAATGGGACAAGGACGACATCGACGCCCTGCGCCTGATGAAGGTCGATGTGCTGGCACTGGGCATGTTGACCTGCATCCGCAAGGCGTTCGACCTGATCCGCGCGCATCAGAAGGAGGATTGGGAACTGCACACCCTCCCGCGCGAGGACCCGGCCGTTTACGACATGCTGTGCCGGGGCCAGTCCATCGGAGTCTTTCAAGTCGAGAGCCGCGCCCAGATCAACATGCTGCCGCGGCTGAGGCCCCGCTGCCTCTACGACCTTGTCATCCAGGTCGCCATCGTCCGCCCCGGCCCGATCCAGGGCGACATGGTTCACCCCTATCTGCGTCGCCGCAACAAGGAGGAGGAGGTCGTCTATTCCTCGCCCTCCCCAGATCACGGCCCGCCCGACGAACTGGAACAGGTGCTGCACAAGACCCTCGGCGTGCCCCTGTTTCAGGAACAGGCGATGAAGCTGGCCATCGTCGCCGCCAAGTTCAGCGACGGCGAGGCCAATGGCCTGCGCAAGGCCATGGGCACCTTCCGCGGCGACGGCAGCCTGCATACCTATGAAACCCGGATGGTCGGACGGATGGTCGAACGCGGCTATGACCCGGCCTTCGCCCAGCGCTGCTTCGAGCAGATCAAGGGTTTCGGTTCCTACGGCTTTCCCGAAAGCCACGCCGCCAGCTTCGCCCGCTTGGTCTATGTCTCGTCCTGGATCAAGCACCGCCACCCGGCGGCCTTCGCCTGCGCCCTGCTGAACAGCCAGCCGATGGGCTTCTATGCGCCCGCCCAGATCGTACGCGAGGCGCAGGAGGTCGGCAGGGTCGAGGTGCGCCCGATCGACGTCTCCCACAGCGATTGGGACAACAGCCTGGAGGGGCCGGAAGACGCCCCTGTCCTGCGTCTGGGCCTGCGCCAGATCGACGGCTTCAGGGAGGATTGGGCCAAGGC
This sequence comes from Brevundimonas sp., assembly GCF_032107865.1. Classification (GTDB taxonomy): domain Bacteria; phylum Pseudomonadota; class Alphaproteobacteria; order Caulobacterales; family Caulobacteraceae; genus Brevundimonas. The sequence goes on along the minus strand of NZ_DAMCNG010000006.1, from coordinate 28,626 downwards.
TTTGTCGGCGGCACGGGCTGAGGCGCCCTTCGCCGATATCGAAACCCTGGCTCGTCGCGCTGAACTGCCCGCCGCCGCCATGCGTAAGCTGGCCGACGCCGACGCCTTCCGTTCCCTGGGACAGGATCGGCGCGAGGCGTTGTGGGCGGTGCGTCGCCTGCCCGACGACGATCCTCTGCCCCTGTTCGCCGCCGCCGAGGCGCGCGAGCGCGGCGCCCGCGAACTGGGGAGCGAGCCCAACGTCCATCTGCCCCTGATGCCGCTAGGCGAACACGTCGCCGCCGACTATCAGACCGCACGCCTGTCGCTGAAGGCTCACCCCATGGCCATCCTGCGCCCCGTCTTCGCCGCCGAGCGAGTCCTGACCTGCGCCGAAACCGAGGCGAAACGCGGCGGATCGCGGGTGCAGGTCGCCGGCGTGGTCCTGGTGCGTCAGCGGCCCGGCAAGGGCAACGCCGTCTTCGTGACCCTGGAGGACGAGACCGGCATCACCAACGTGGTCCTGTGGGCGCGTATGCTGGATCAGTTCCGGCGCGAGGTCATGAGCGCCCGACTGCTGCAGGTCGAAGGCGTCGTCGAGAAGAGCCCTGAAGGCGTCATCCACGTCGTCGCCCGCCGCATCATTGACCGCAGCACCGAATTGTCCCGCCTGTCAGAAGACCACGAAACCCACGTGCAGTTGGCCCGCGCGGACATCGTCGCCCATCCGCAACCGCCGCGCCAACCGTCGCACCGGCATCCGCGCGACGTGCGCATCCTGCCGGGGTCGCGGGATTTCCACTAAGCGCCAGAAGCGGCCATTGGCTCGCCGTCAGGAAGCGGACATTCGGGTCCATTGCTGGAGGCCGTTTTGCCCAAGCCTTGATTGTGATTAACGAGGCCGATTTCGGGATGAAACCTACGGACCGAAATCGCCCCCAAGCTAGTCCACAGCCGGTTCTTGAGCCGGTGGCAGCAGTCTAAGAAACTCCTCGGCCAGACGCGACGGCTTGACGCTGCTGGACACCACGAAGGCGTATTCATGCAGAATGTCTGGATTGAACCGACGCAGCACGGTTTGATCGCGCACATAGGCCTGCGCCAGTCGTTCGTTGACGATAGCTACGCCGACGCCGCGCGCAGCCAGGGCGCAAGACGAGGCCACCGTGTGGGTTTCAACGCAGATTCGGGGGATGACGCCGGCCTCGGCGAAGGCGGCCTCGACCTGGGAGCGGAACCGCCGCCCTTGCCCTAGCATCACCAGAGGCGTGTTCTTCAGGTCCTGCGCCATGATTTCGGGCAATGCCGCCAAAGGATGATCAGCCGGAAGGACGCAGGCGGTCTTACTGACCAGAACCGTGCACGAGTCCAGATCGTCGCGGTTCAGCGGCAGTTTGACGAACCCGGCGTCGACGGCGCGCGAGGCGATCATGCTCTTGGCCGTCTCCACTCCGTGCGAGTCGATCGAGAGATGAACGCGCGGATAGCGTTCCAGAAAATCGGCGATGACGTCCGGAAGCACCGCTTCCAGAAAGCTGGGCGGGGCGACCAGGCGCAGCTGGCCGACGCGAAAATCCGAGATGTCGCGGGCCAGCTCCTGAACCCGGTCGACGTTATCCAGCGCGCGCTCGACCTCTTCGTACAGCAGCAGCCCGTCCTGCGTCGGAATCAGCCGTCCCCGGTCACGGTAGAAGAGCTCAAAGCCGAGATCCTGCTCCAGCTGGGCCAACATCCGGCTGGCGGCCGGCTGAGTCAGGCCCAGGACGCGTGCGCCCGCCGTCACCGACCCCAGTTGCAGGATCGCCTGAAACGTCCGCATGGCGCGCAGACGGATCGGTCTCCGGGCGCCGGCCGAGACCAGCGCCATCATTCAGCTCCCGCGCGCCGGAACGATCGGCAGGACCAGCCGCGACAGACAGGTCGGCCCGGTGTGGATGCGGTTGATCGCGACCACCGCCCCGCTGGCCTCGCCTGCCGGGGCGCCCGAGCCTGGATTGACGTCGAAGTGGGGGAAGTTGCTGCTGGCCACGTCCAGGCGGATACGGTGGCCCGCCGCGAACAGGTTGCTGGTCGGAAACAGCTGGATTTCGACGTCATAGACCTCACCCGGAACCAACGGGCGCGGCGCCGCGAAGGAGTCCCGGAACCGTAGGCGCAGCACGCCGTGGGTCAAGTTCAAGGCGTAGCCTTCTGGATGGTCGGGGTTGGGCGGATAAACATCGACCAGCTTGACCGTCACATCCGTGTCCAGCGCCGAGGACGACACCCACAGGCGCGCAGTGATCGGCCCGGTGACCTCGACGGCCGCCGTCAGAGGCGCTGTCTCGAACGTCAGGACGTCGTCGCGGTCGGACAGGGCGCGTCCGACGACCGTCGCGCCGAACAGGCCAGGCGTCTCTCGCTGGTCATAACCACCCGCCGCCATGACTGGCGCGCCCGAGGCGATGGCCCCGCCGATGGTCGGCACGGGATCAGCCGGATCATGACGCCAGCTCCGCTCGCCCGGCGGCGGCGCTTCGGTCGACAGGCCGCCGTCGGCGTGCAGGTGAAAGTCGGTGAACACCGTACCCGGCAGGGGCCAGCCGGCCTCGGCCCGCCAACGGCCGCCGTGGTCCAGCCGCCCCTCAGCGGTTCTGAGCCCGCTGCCGCCGCCCATGACGAACAGATTGACCGGCGCCGCCAGGGCGTCGGGCGCGACCCGCCCCTTCAGCCAGCAGTCGAACCAGGCCCGGCGCAGGGCGAGGTAGTCCGGCGCCAGATTGCCGTCCAACGTCGCCGCAGGACCGAAATCCACGTCGCCCGCGTGGCGGACGGAGCGCTGGCCATGCGTCCACGGTCCCATGACCAGCTTGACCGGCCCGGCTTTGCTGCGGCTGAACCGGGCGTAGTTCTCCGTCGCCGACAGGGCGTAGGGATCGTACCAGCTGCTCATGAAAACCATGGGCGCGTCGGTGAACCCACCCTCATGGCAGGCGGCGCAGAAGTCGGGCGCGCGCCAGAAGTCGTCGAAGGTCTCGCGGCGCCACATGTCCCGAATAAAGGCGTCGTATTCGGGGGCGGCGGCCAGCGGCGTCCGCCCCGGCCGCCATGGGTTGACCGCCATCCAGTCGCGCACGTCCTGAGCGTTGAGGGCCTCCAGCCGCGCCGGGTCGTCCTGACTGAGCGGGGACAGGCGAGCGTGCTTCATGGCCCAGGTCAGTTGTTTCAGCTCAAATGCCCCTCCCTGACGCACCCCGCTGTGGAAGGCGCTGGAGAATCCGCCAGAGTCCATGAACATGGCCCGCAGCCCAGGCGGGTTCAGACAGGCGGCCGCTGCCTGAACATGGGCGCCGTAGGACAGGCCCAGGGTGCCGATCCGGCCGTCGCACCAGGGCTGCTGCACCAGCCAGCCCATGACGTCGAAGCCGTCCTCGGCTTCATTGGCGTATTTGGTGAAGACGCCCTCGGAGCCGTAGCGCCCCCGGCAGTCGACCAGCACATAGGCATAGCCGTCCTGCGCGAACTCGGCTGCGATCGCAGGCTTGGAACGCGGGGTCGGATCGGCGGCGCTACGGTCGGCGTGGTTGGTCCCGCGCCGGTCATAAGGCGTGCGCTCCAACAGGACGGGCAGCGGTCCCTCATCGCCCTCAGGCAGATAGACGTCGGCGGCCAGGCTGACGCCGTCGCGCATGGGGATCATGACGTCGCGCAGGATGCGGACGCCCGGCAGGTGCGGCAGATCGGTCATGGCGTAACGGCTGAAGCGGCCACAGCAGGCTGCGGCAGGTGATAGGCGGCCGGCGCGCCCGGTCCGACCGGCAACTGGAGCCCCACCCATGTAAGGATCAGCAGCATCCCCGCCACGCCGAAGGCGGCGCTGTAGGGCAACATCAGGGCGATCATCGACCCCACGCCGAACTTGGGCTTCCACTGCTGGCACATGATCAGCACAAGGGGGAAGTTGCTGGCCAGTGGGGTGACGATGTTGAAAATGGAATCGCCCATCCGGTAGGAGGCAGTGGTCATCTCGGGCGACACGCCGAGCAGCATCAACATGGGAACCACGACCGGCGCCATGGCGGCCCACTTGGCGGAAGCCGAGCCGATCACCAGGTCCAGAACCGACGACATCAGCAGCAGGCCGACCAGCAGAAGCGGCAGCGGCAGGGCCAGGGCCTTCAGGCTCTCGGCGCCCTTCACCGCCAGAACCGGCCCCATGTTGGACCAGCTGAACATAGCCACGAAGTGGGCGGCGAAGAAGGCGAGCACGATATAGGGCGCCATGCTCTTCAGCCCATCGGCCATCATCTTCACCAGATCGCGGTGCGAACGAATGGTCCCCGCCGCCGCGCCATAAGCCCAGCCCGTCGAGACGAACAACAGCATGAAGGCGGCGATCAGGGCGCCGTAAAAGGGCGCCAGGCGGCGCGGCCCCACGGCCTCATGATCCACCAGGGGGCTGAAACTCGGCCATAGGGTCAATGCGGCGAACAGGCCGACGACCACCAACGCCGCCAGACCTGCGCGACGCAGGCCGCGTTTCTGCGCCGGCCCCAGAACACCCAGGCCCGCAGCCTCGGCTTCGCCCGCCGTGCTGTCGCCGTCCCAGACGCCCAGGCGCGGCTCGACCACCCGGTCGGTCAGAAACCAGGCGATGGGGGTGAAGACCACGCCGATGGCCAGGGTGAACCACCAGTTGCCCAGCGGATTGACCCCGAAACCGGGGTCCAGCAACTGCGCCGCCGGGGCGGTGATGCCCAGCATCAACAAATCGAACTGACCGGGGATTACATTGCCCGCAAAGGCGCCCGAAATCCCCGCATAGGCGATGGCGATCCCGGCCAGCGGGTGTCGCCCAGCCTTGGCGTAGACCAGGGCCGCCAGAGGGATCAGCACCACATAGGCCGCATCGGACGCATGGTGTGAAAACAGGCCGATGACGAACACCGCCGGGGTCAAGAAACGTACCGGCAGCCGTCGCACCCCGCCGCCCAGAAGGGCTGCGAACAGACCCGACCGCTCGGCCACCGCCGCCCCGATCATGACGACCAGCACCAGCCCCAAAGGCGGGAAGCTGGTCAGGGTCTTGGGCATGTCGACCAGCAGCCGGGCCACATTGGCCTCGGACAACAGGCTCTGGGCCTGAAGCCGCTCGCCCGTCACCGGATTGACGGCGCTCCACTGGGTCCAGTCCGCCACCACGGAGGCGGCGACCAGCACCCCTATGCAGAACAGCAGGATGAAGACCGGATCCGGCAAGGCGTTGCCCATCGCCTCGATCCGGTCGAGCCAGCCCCGTTTCCGCCGACCGGCGTCGGTCGGCGGAGCCTCGGTGTCCGTCATGAGAAACGCCTGATCCTAGAACTGGAAGCCCAGGCGAACGTAGGCGCTACGGCCCCGCACGTCATAGGTGTACATGTCGAAGTTGATGGGGGCGTTCGCGTAGGACGCCGGCGGCATCACGTCGAAGAGGTTGTTGACCCCCACCGTGATGGTCGTGTCGTAGCGCTCGAACCGATAACCCGCCTCCATATCCTGATAGAAGACGGCGTCGGTCTTGGCGTCCTTGACCGGGTTCACCACGTCGGTGCTGTCGCCGATGTAGCGGCCGCGCCACGAGGCGTTCCAGGGGCCGTCGCTCCAGCGCAGCGAGGTCTGGCCCTTCCAGTGCGGATAGGTCGAACGCGAACGGTCGCCCTTGCCCGCGCGGTCGTCGACGATGGACGGGCCGCCCGCCGGGTCGGGACTGACGGTCGAGAACTCGCTCAGATAGGAGACGTCCACCATGGCGGCGAAACGGCCGACCGAGGTGCTGAACTCATAACGCGCGGTGGCGTCGACGCCCGAGGTGCGGATCTCGTTCAGATTCTGCGCACCCTGCACCAGGTTCAGCACGGCGCCGGTCGAGGCGTCGCGGGTGATCAGCGAGCAATAGGGATCGCCGCGCACCGCGCACAGATTCATGATCTGGGCGGCCGACTGGGAGGCGATGGCGTCCTGGATGGTGATCTCGTACCAGTCTACCGTCAGGCTCAGACCCGGAACCCAGCGCGGTTTGAAGGCGACGCCCAGGCTGTAGGTGTCGGCCGTCTCAGGTTTCAGGTTGGTATTGCCCGAGGTCGTGCCGGGGATCAGGGTCTGATGGTTCTGCTGGTGATAGGTCGCAGGCACCCCGGCGCAGCCCGGCAGGCTGGGGTTGGCGGCGGCGCCGCCGTTGCACGGGTCGATGACCTGCAGCAGCACCTCGCGGCCGCCCTGGAACAGCTCCAGGATCGAGGGGGCGCGGAAGCCCTGCGACCAGGTGCCCCGCACCAGCACGTCCTCGACCGGCCGCCAGCCCAGGCCGACCTTCATGGTGGTGGCGTCGCCGACGGTGTCGTAGTTGGAATAACGAGCGGCCAAGCTCAGATCGAGGCTCTGCGCCATAGGCATGTCGCGCAGCAGGGGCGCGGCCAGCTCCACATAGGCTTCATGCAGGCTGTACTGGCCCGTCGTCGGCACGCGCGTCTGAGACGATGTGGCGGCGTAGGCGCTCGACAGATATTTGGACGGCGCATTGACCAGGGGGTCCGGCGTGTCGGTCGCCTTGTTCTGGCGATATTCATAGCCCGCCGCCACGGCCAGCGGACCGGCCGGCAGCTCATACAGGTCGCCGGTGACGTTGAACGCCAGGTCGTAGATCTCAGTGCTGTTGGACTCGCGCGTGGTGAAGCGGATGTAGTCCGCCGCCTCGGCGCTCATCGGCCCGAACAGATTGACCGGCACGCAGCCCTTCGTGGCGGCGCAGGTCGCCGGATTGCCCAGCCCCAGGAACAGGTTGTCGTAGTTGATGCCGTTCAGCGCCGAAGACTTCATCTCGTTGCGGGCGTAACTGCCGTAGGCGTCCCAGCTCCAGTCACGCTCGAACAGGCGGATCTGGCCGTCAAAGCCCGCGCCGAAGCGGTAGGTCTTCACGTCCTGGATGTTGTCGCGGTTGCCCACGTCGGACATGACCTTGCGCACCCGCCACGCCTGATTGGCGTTGAAGGCCAGGGCGTTGGCGCCCGGCACGCCGTTAGCCGTGCCGAAGGGGTTGTAGGCGTGGTTCGCCGACACGCTGAAGCCGCGCACCGAACCCGCCGTGCCGCCGATATCCAGCGGCACCGGCGCAAACATCTGATCCGACACCCGACGGTTGAACAGCGCCTCGGCATGGAAGCTCAACGTATCGGACAGGTCGCCGCGATAACGGCCATAGAAGCCGTAACGCTCGCTGGGGCCGGTCGTGTAGACGCCCTGCGTCAGCGGGTTGAAATAGTCGCCCGGGAGGCTGGCCACGTGGAAGCTGTTGTCCGCCAAGGCGCCCGCGCCGATGGAGCCGAAGCCATTGGCCGTGATCGGCGAGGCCGAGCTGGCAAAGCCGGCGCCCGTGCCGAAATAGGCGTTGTTGGCCAGGCCCGGCAGGGTGAACAGACCATAGGGGCTGGTGCCCGGCGCCGTCAGCGGCACAAGGGAAACCCGCGTCAGGTCACGATCCGTCGTCAGGATCGGGCTATCCTTCACATAGCTGGCCGAGAAGACCAGGGCGCCGTTGTCGAAGCGCTTGCCGAAGTTGGCGATGGTCTGAACCTGCTCGCCGTCGCCGCGATCGGTCGAGCCGTAGCGGGCGCTCAGACGCACCCCGTCGAAGTCGCGCAGGGTCTGGATGTTGACCACCCCGGCGATGGCGTCGGCGCCGTAGATGGCCGAGGCGCCGTCCTTCAGCACCTCGATGCCCTCGATCATGCCCAGCGGCATGGTGTTCAGGTCGACGAAGTCGCGGAAGCCGCGCTGGCCCACCCCGTCCACCCAGCGGTGGCCGTCGACCAGAACCAGGACGCGGTTGCCGCTGCCCTCGGCGCCGCCGAGGTAGCGTAGGTTGATCGACGAGGCGCCGTAGGAGGTGCCCTGGGTGCCGTTGCTGTTCAGGCTAACGCCCGCAGAGGGCAGTTTCTGCAACAGGTCGCCGATCGAGGTCGCGCCAGAGCTCTTGATGTCCTCAGCCGTCAGCGTGAGCACGGGCCCCACCGAATCGGCGTCCTTGCGCTGGATTCGCGACCCGGTGACGACGATCTCGCTGACCGAGGTGGCCGCTTCAGGCTGCGCCGCCGCCTGCTCCTGCGCCCAGGCGCTCCCCGCCCCAATCCAGGTCAGAACCGCCAGCGCCGCGCCGTTCCGCAGGCGTCGCGCCTGTCCACTCACCAATGCCATGATAATCACTTCCCGATTTCCGATGCCCTGCGCCGCCCCTTTTTTGGATCGAGACGTGCGATTGGGCCCACAAAGGCCGGGGTGCGAGACCGAATGCAATAATATTGCAGTTCCGTATCGAGTCATGCGCTGACGGCATAACCGAACAGACGGATCGCCATTTTATGACTAAAGATTAAGGGGGATGTGATGGATCCACCAGGTCGTCCTACGCCATGAAATCCGAGTACGCGAACTCTCTGACGTCGCAGATGCGCCATAACCCGACATTGATGGCCAGGCGGGTTTGCGACATTCCGAAGGATCGGGTCCGGTGCGCTGCCGCGATCCGCGTCTAGCGACGCTCGAAGTGGATGCGGTCTCGCACCCTTCGACGCAGAACCTTCTTCACGCTGTCCAGGAACATTTCGAGCGATGGCGCGCCACCAAATTCGATAACCACCCCGGTTCGGAACTCGGGGTTCTGGACGGCCTGGCCATTGCTCTGCCCGTTCGCATGAAACAGGCCCCTGAGCGCCGAGCAAATCGCATTGAAATCCTCCTTCCCATCGACCCTGACATACAGGTGCATCCGGTGATCGTTGGCCATTGGCTTCCCTGGTCCTGGTCAAGCGTCGCGGTAGTAGCTGATCAACGGCGGGTTCTCGACGCTGTCACGGAGCATGAGACGGTGCTCCGACGGCGCTACGTTGGCTGGAGGCGGGTAGTAGGTTTGATCGACGATAATGAGCTGCCAGTCCTGCAGCGCCTCGCCTAGCAGATGGTAGAGCTCGCCGTAGAAATTCTCGAACACCTCCCGGTTCACATCCGGCGTGATGTTTTTCATCGGCGAGTCGATGATCAGCAGATGCGGCAGGGGCAGTCCGTTCTCTGCGGCAGTCTTGTGCAAAGCCAGGGCATAGCAGATCTTCAAAAGCGTCTTCTTGCCTCCGCTACCGGCATCGAAGAACGTCCAGCTTCGCCCGGGGTCGTTGCCTTGCAACACCTCAGGAATGAGCGTGCGGCGATTGATGACGACCTCTTCCTTTTCCGTGAAGGCGGGGAAGTGGATCGCCAGCAGGACTTCCTTGTAGTTTCTCTCGATCGCTTTGTAATTCTCCTCCGCCGTGAGGAGGGTCGCCTGCTCTTCCACGATCTGTCGGCGCAGCACCTCCATCGGGGTCGCGAGCGCATCCGCTGCTGCATGAACCCGATCGACCTCCGCCGGCATTTTCCGGATTTTTTCCAGAAGCACGGAGCGTTCCTGAATGGCGGCCAAACGCTTCTCATGCTGCCGTGTCCGGGCCAGATATTCCGATTCGAAACGACGGGCTTCGCTGCTAAGACGCTCTTCGAGATCGCGTCGTTCTGCGATCTGAACTTCAAGCTTTCCGACGAGCGGCTTGACGGCGCGACGGTGCCGCGTCGTCGATTGCTTGAGGTCTGCAATCCTCGCGTCGAGGTCTTGGCGGATGACATCGACGCTTGTCGCTTCCACCGATCGCTGGAGGGCATCGGGCGTCTTGCACAGATAGCAGCAGCCGACCGCGAGCTTCGATGTGGGTTTGACCCCAGTGCCGCATGCTGGACAGGCGTCGAACGACACATCATCCAGTATCGCGTGAGCCACGGACGTGCGTGCCGCTCTGAACTTCAGTGAGATGAGCTCGGATTCAAGCCCCTCCTGCTCACGGATCCGGAAACCAAGGTCGTCGAGCGCCTCCTTGGTTTTTCCAATCGTCCGGGTCAGCCCTTCCATGCGCGCCCTGTCATCGTCAGCGATGAATGTCTCTGGGCGGAAGCCCTGCTCGAGCCGCGCCAGCTCTGCTGTTACTACGAGCGCTTCGTCATTGAGGCTCGTCAGCTCGTGCGTGATCTTGTCTTCCGAGCCAAACTCGAAACGCTGCAAAAACTGCTGGATCTGCGCCACGGCCTCGCGCTTTCCGCGCTGTTCTTGGCGTAGCTCCTGCAGCTTGTTCTCCAGCTCGCTGAGCCTCTCGCTCATGTAGCCGACGAAATAACGTATTGCGTCTTGGCTCTTTTCTTTCCGGATAGGCACGTCGAGAAGAAAGAAATCAGAATCTAGATGGTCTTGATCGAGGTACACGAACTTCAATATGTCGCGGAAACTCAATCTAATCATGCTCGACTCCGGATCGAACGATCTTTTCCTGACTTTGATGACGCCGATACCGAGAAGATGCAACATCAGGTCGCTGAAGTTGTAGATGGAATCACCCAAGACTGGCGACTCCCGCGCCACCATGGGAGTTGCGCACTGGAAACGTTCGCCGTCCGGGGTTTCCCAAGACACGGAGGCGTAGCTCTTGTCGGAAGGCGTGCGTTCGATCAGGACCTCGTTGACGCCCAAGGTCAGGCTAAGTTGGACCGAGACCAGTTCTGATCGCAGCGCGGGCGTGCGGGTCAAACCGCCGCCAAGGCAGTAGTCGATCAATGCGGGGATGGATGACTTCCCGGCACCCATTTCACCGTGGAAAAACGTCACCCGTTCGGCGAGGAGAACTTCTTCGACGCTCTGGCGGTTGATGAGCTTGAGAAGTTGGAGCTTCATCTTCATGGAACGATCGCCTGATCGAATGACAGCGTCCCGATCTCCGGGAACGTGTTGTAGATAAACTTCATGATGTCGGTTGCGCCGATGTCTATGCTTTCTCGCAACACTTTCGCTCGCTGTGCGAGCGGGGCGAAAGCCACGTCGCCAACGATACGCTCAGCCTGCTGACGGCCTCGGTCGGTCAAGGCCAGGTTGATCGTTCGACCAGTAGTCTGGATCGACACGAGCCCCTTGGCGGCGAGCACGTTCAAAAAGCGGCGATACCGGTGATCCCAGGGACCGTAGCGGTAGCGGACCATCTCCGCCTCCACAGTCTTGCGTTCGTAGGGTTCGATGGAAATCTTCTTTTCGCTGACCTTCCGAGCGCGCATCGCTTTTTCGAAATACGTCGGATAGCGCAGAAGGAAATCGAGCTTTGCGAGCTTGGTGATGCCCTCGATTGCGGGACGGTCTTCATCGCCGCGGTCGAACGCGGCGAGCAGCAGGATCAGCCGGCCGAGATGGATCTGCTCGTCCTGGTCCAGACTGGTGACGATGTCCGCCAGAGAACTCACGTCTTCGTTCTCGACTTGAGCTCGAACTTGTCGCTCCACCACACAGAGCATTCCTCGGTGAGAATGCCGGCGGTGCCAACCAGATGTTCTTCGGTCGCGCCGAACAGAGGCTGAGATTGCGACGCGACCCGTTCAGAAAGTCGTTCGCGCAACCCCTTGTACATTGCTGGAGCATATTCAGCGGGTGCCTTGTCTGACGCTTCGATCTTGGCCTCGACGCAGTCATCCTCAACGAGCGACTTCAGGTGGTTCAGCCGCGCGTTGGCGGTCGCGACGTCCTGTTTGTAGCGCCACCCGAGATAGAGCTTTTCCATCGAGGCCTTGAAATCCTTGACCTTGTTGATGCGCTCGGCTTGAAGCCCACCGCGTTCCAGTTTCTCGGCGAGGACATCCATGCCTTGGGGCACGCCATCGGCTTCAACCAGGTGGGCGGATACCAAAAGGTTGTCGGCATCGCTGGCGACGGAGCTCGTGACGACATCCGTCACCTTGTCGACGCAGATCGTCTTGCCGAGCAAGATCAACGCGTCGCGATGGGCGGCGAAATCGGAGACAAGTTCGTAGAGAGAGGCGACATCGCCGCCGAGCGTCATCGACGAGGCGGAATAGGTGAGATACATCAAGTTGTCGGCCACTCGGCGCGCGACAAGGGCGCTGCAGCCCTCAACGTCCTTCAACCCCGCAACAATGTCGCGCAGATCACTGGGCGATTTTTCGAGATCGCTCTCGTAGCCGACGATCGCCATCTTCAGCATGGCCGAGGCGACATCGCCTTCCACACAATCGTGATCGTTGCAGATGGTGGCTATGTAAGCGCGCAGGTCATGCTTCGAGGGCAGACCTTTGACGCCACCTCGATTTTTGATCGAGGTGATCAAGAATGCAATGCAGTTCTTGTCCTGTTTCTCGTCCCAGAACCCGTGGTTGGTGACGAAATGATACGCCTCGAACTTGCCCGGAAACTTCTTCTCCAGCTCGGCAAACCGCGCGATGGATTTTTTGAGTGCGGCGTCATTTGATTTGAAGGGCTCGCCCTTGAACTGGCGCGTCTTGACCTGGACGCCTTCGAAGGTGCCGGTCTTCTTTCTCAGAAGGATATCCTCGAAGTTCTCGCAATAGACGGCGTCGTGCGTGCAGTCAGGATCCAGCAGCTTGGCGCATTGGATGGCCGCGTATGCGTGCTGATACCGGAAGCGACGCTGAACGTCGTCACCGGGATCCTTTTTGTCGAGGGTCTCCCCGGGGTCTGCCGACAAGGCTCACTCCGATCAGCGCGTGAAAATCGTCGCGTTCACGCCTCGCGCCAACACAGCTTGCGGTGGAGCTTAGTGAACGAGCGCGACCACAGTCAATTGGCCCTGGGGTATGCCGCTGGGCGTCCGGGCGGCCGCTCGCAAGGGCGGCAAGCTGAGCCGTCTGTGGAAAAATGTCTGCCGTCAAGACGGTCTCTAGCTCTTAGCCTCCGAAGCGTCCCCCTCCTCCGCGACGCTGGCCGCGCCGCAGAGACCCTCGTAGCGGCGCGGCGCCCCAAAGGCCCACGACATCTATATCCCAGACCTGCACCTAGACACGATACGTCAGAAGACGCGGGATCTTCGCTGATCGACGGCCCTGAAAATCCACGCCACGCACGTCAAAATAAAATCACGCACAAAATTGTTGTTTTGTGCGTGACGCGGGAGTATTGAGATTCAGGAAGGCGGACCAAGGAGGTCGACATGGCGTTTCGAGCGGGTGAGCTCGCAAAGAGCGGGCAAGAAGAAGTCGAGGCCTACTTTGTCCCTCGCGCACGCGACGCGACGCCGGAAGTTCGGGCGCACAGTCGACAGGTTCTGCAGACCCTGATCGATGACCTCGGTCCCGTAGTTGACGCTTACCCCAGCTGGCACCCCCTGGTCGCCAAACATGACCCCCGCCACCCGGCCACCACGCCTGGCAAGCAATGCGGCTACAACGGCCTGGATCACACGCGATACTTCGCCCACGGCTTCGTCACCTGCCCCTATGGCGACGGACAGGACGTCATCGACTCGGTCAGCACCCTGCCCCGCTATCCCCACGCCCAGATCATCGCCGAGCGGCTGGACGTGCAGTTCTACAGTCCTGACGCGACGCCGATCCTGGTGAAGTGCGACTGGGACCACGCCTTAAACGATGACCACACCGTGCCCTTGGCGCTGGCCATGCCGCTCATCCTCGAAAAGGAGGTGCCGTGCTGGCGCTGGAGCCAAGTGGCTGAAACCTGGGAAACGATGCGGCCCTATTTCCTCGGCCGACCACACGGCGCACGGTCATCGCTGTTTGTGAGCCAAGAGACCGGCCAGTCGATCAAGACGGTTTGGAACGCAGTCATCCAAACCGGCATGTTCGGCCCGATCAAGGTATGAGCGCCGTGTCTCTCAATCCGCACGATCAGGCTAGCGATAGTTTCACGGCCCAGGCTGTCGTTGGCTTCGGCAGACTCGTGGCCGCTAAGGATCGAACGACCTTGAAGATCTGCGAGATCGCGCTATGTTCAGCGGGTCACGGGCCGCCACACGTCTTCCTTCGGGAAGAGTGCAAAAGGGCGGTCCTTTTCGTTTAAGATGGCGCTTCCCCCCTACGCAAAGCCCCATGCGACACCCGCGGACTGGGTTCGACACCTCGTCCAACGCGGGCTGATCGTGGCTAATCCCCAGATCGCGGCCGATGAAATCGACCTCGTCGGCTACGAGCGGCTGCGGATCTATTTCATCGCCCGTCGTCAGACCCACCTCGTCGGAAAGCCGTTCAGGCCCAACACGAGCTACGCCGACATTCTGCAGCTCTACGAGTGTGACCGTCAGCTGCGCTCAGCCTGTTTCGACGCCTGCGGGATCTTCGAGGTGGCGTTCCGCAACAGCATGTCCGAGGCTCTGACCAACGCCCATGGCAGCCATCCCCACAAAATGGCCGACGCCTTCCACAACGCCGCCGATCGGCGGGACGCGATGCAACAGCTTGCGACCGTCTACGCCAAGTCGAAGGACGCCCGGGCTCGCCACTACATGCAGACCTATAGCGACCCCGTCCTGCCGCCTTTCTGGACGATCAAGGAGTTCCTGACCTTCGGCGCCAGCGTGCGGCTCTACAAGCTGCTGGCCAATCCGATGAAGACAGCCATCGCCGCAGCCTTCGGCCTGCCGTCCCATGATGTGTTCACCAACTGGCTCGAGTGCCTGGTCGACCTTCGAAACGTCTGCGCCCACCACGACCGCCTGTTCAACCGCACTCTGCAGAAGCAGCCGGCCCGCCTGCGACGTCACAATCTTCCGGCAGCGCCCAGCAACAAGCTCAAGAGCCTGCTGGAATGCCTGGACTTCATGCTGGCCCAGCGAGGCTTGCCTGCCGCAACTGTGAACCGGGTCGACCACATCCTGCAGATCCATCCCGCCGTTCAGCGCGCCGAGGTCGGATACTAGGCGCCGGCCAGCTTGGCCAGATCGCTCGGCTCTGGGCGAGTACGAGAGCCTGGCCCTGCATTCCACATCGGAGCTTCTTGCCGAAAGCCTCGGCATGAAGAGCTCTCAGTTGTAAGCCCGGGCCGATTTCACTCCGCTCGCTGACTACGCCCCCGCTACGAAGACGCTATTCGACCCTGCGCCACACCTCTTGAGCCAGGCTGCGGAACTTGGAGATACTGAGAGATCCCCGCTCGTTCCGGCTTCGGCTAGCCTTCCCACCACGGACCCGCCCTCGACGGCGTGCGCAACTGCTCCACCGCCTCAACGCCGAGCAGGGCGTTGAGGAGGCCGCTGTCCCGGACGTAAACCTTGCGCTTCTTTCCCAAGCCGACATTTCCGCCCTCGGGGGTGGTTCCACAGCCGCCGCGTCAGGCCCAGGTCGTCGAAGACGGACAGCGCAGCTCTGAGTTCACCCGATGGCTCCGTATCGCCGCGTCGACCGCCGCTCTCGCCCGCCTGGCGGCGCACTACTGCGGTCTCACGAGATCGAGAACGACGACCTTCACTCGGCCGGTCTGCGCCTGGACGCTGCCCGCTGTCAGCGCACTCTGCAGCGCCTCGGGCGTCGTCGGCGCCGGCGCTCCGCCTGGCGGGCGCTTGAGCGGTTTGGTCGTTCCGGCGCCGAACCACAGCACGAGGTAGATTCCGGCCTCGGCCCTCCAGTCGTTGACGTACAGCCGCTCAAGCTGATGGTCGGCGGCGGTCCAGAGCTCGGGATGCCACTGCCCCTTGATCTCGATGGGCGTCATCATGGCGCCCAGCTGGCAGATGATATCGGCGCGCTTGTCGTCGGCCAGATGTCCTTCGGGATCGGCATGGATCTCGAATGGCACGGGTCGCAACATCTTGAGGATTTCGTCGCGGCAATGCTCCTCGTTGCGAGGCGTGTCGCCGTCCCAGAAGGCCTTGTAGTAGTCGACGTCGGCGCCGCGCAGCTTGCGCTGCAAAACCTCCAGCTCCTCGCACATCACCTGCTGCAGCTGGAGCGCCGTGGTGGGCGGCCCGTCCGTCACCGCCGCCCGGACCGTCGCCAGCTCCGGCGCCCGCCAACCGGTCTCGACGGCCTTCCGCTTCTGCTCGGCAGCAGCAGACTTCACATGATCCGAATAGCCGTCAGGCTCTCGCTCGCTCAGGCTCTTCATGGCGACGATCGCTTCCGGCGAGGCGTCGTTGCCGAGCCGGTTGATCAGCGCGACGACGAAATCGGCCGCGTCCCACGCGTTCGTGTGGCCCGAGGTCACCCCTGTGGGACGCGAACACATCGGATAGCGGGTCCGGAACTGGTCTAGCAGCCAGAGGAGCTGTGCGGCGTCGAGCTGCAGCCGGCCCGGATCGTCCCGGCGACCACCCAGGCGCGCCCGAATGTGCCAGAGCAGTTCTTCCTCCACCGGTCCGCCGCCAACGAGCTCAGGCGCGACCTGCTCAAAATCGATCAGGACTCCGACAGCATCCCAATTGCGGCGCCGTTCGTCGTCCAAACCAGGCCCAGCACGCCGTGCGCGCATGATGCCCCTCAGCGCGTCGCGCGCAGCAGGCGTGACGAGGGTCAGGTCGATCAGTTCTCCCTCCGGATCACACGCCATGGCGGGGAAGCGCTTCAGCCATTCGATCGCCAGCGCCACGGCCAGTCTCTTGTCTCGTTCCTCTCGAACGAAGGCATAGAGGCCCGATACATGTTTGGCGCTCGCAGCGAACTGCGGTTCCAAGAAGAGACGTTGAACCGCTTCCCAGCAACCCCGTCCACGCAGTGCGTCGGCGAGCGCCTTGCTCAGGTCGGGCAGCCCGGCATGACTATCGATCGGGGCGTGCATCAACTCGCACAGCCCCGCCATCAGCCGCTCGTCCGGCAGGTCGTCGAACCCCCTGCCTGTCCGGAGCCGCTCGGCCAGGGCCGCCACGACGATATAGGCCGCGTCCCAATGCCGGCTTTCAGCGTGGCTCTCGGCGATCTCAGCGGCCGTCGGCTTGGGTGGCGAGGCCGTGAGAAAGGCGTCGAAGCCGGCAAGACTGGCCTCGCAGATTTCGGGACCGAGCCATTCGGTGACGCGGCCCGGGCCACCGTCAGTCTTGTCTCCTATGTCGTAAAAGAGATTGAGGTAGGCCTTCGCGGGTTCAACGATGGCGCCATATTGGCCCGCGCGGATCTGCTCGATGCGGCCGGCGTAGCCCTTGCGGTGCTTGGCCCAGCTGGCTTCGCGCTCTCGCTGTCGCTTGTCCTCCCGCTCCTGCTGCTTGACCTTCCATTCCGGGACGACGGGGATGGGTAGCTCGGCGAGCCAACCGAGCGCCTCATCGTCGTCGCCGGCGAACCTCCGGGCCGCCTCACGGCTTTTCGCGCCCTCCGTTTCGCTATGCTGGCCAAGCCTCAGCACGTCGCGCCAACGCCGATCGGTCGTCTCCAGGTGATCGAGCAGGGCGATGACGTCATCTTCGTTAACCTGGAGGCCGTTCGATCGATCGACCATCCGCCAGTATCGACCCCAGACCTCCATCTCGCCAGGCTGATCGAGGACCACATGGCGCTGGACGGCGGATCGCAAGGCCACGTCCTGCGAGAAGTGGCGGCTGACGGCGTCGCGGGCTTCACGATCTACACCGGAATGCACATTGAATGGCGCCAGCCAGGATGCGACCTTCTCAGGCGTGGTCGGACCATACGCCAAGCGACGGGCCAGTAGCTCGTAGGCCAGGTCGGTGATGGCGCGATCAGGATCATAGTCGTCGCGATCGGCGTCGCCAGCTTCCAGCGCGGCGATAGCGTCAAGGATAACGTCGATCCTCTCGCCAGGAAGATTGCGCACGAAGCTGAAGAACAGTCCGATTGTACGGGTCGACTGACCAAGCTGGGCGACCACCATCCTAACCAGAAGATCGTCTTCGAAGGCCGCGTAGCCGATCAGGTCCGTCAGCTCGAGCGCCAGGCGAACACCGTCCTCGCCTTCCTCGGCGATAAGCTGGGAGACGATTTCCGGCCAGTCTTCCGTCCTCGCCGACTCGACAAGCCGTTCAGCCGCGTCGCTGCGAATACCGAAGGGCTCGCCTTGATCGAGGGCGAGCTTTCGCAGCAGATCGGCGAGTTCGGCGACCAAGGCCGAGCCCGCGAAGGCCCGGAGCAGGATGCGCTTCAGCGGCCAGGCCGTGCGCGCGTTGCTAAGAAGCTCACGGACTTTGGATAGTAGGGCCGGCTGGGCGAAGCCGCCGATCACGATCTCGCTCCATCCGGCGAAGTTCGGAAGAGCCTTTTCCAGCCCGGCCAAAAGCCCTTGCGCCTGGGTCGTGCTCAGAACGCCCACGTCGCCGTACTGCACCACACCAAGCGGGTCGGCGGCGATGGCGCTGACGGCCAGTTCCGAGCTGTGCCAGGCCAGCCAGGCGTGAAGTCCGCGCAGGCTCGCCGGCACAAGATCGTCTTTGACGAAGAGGGCGTGAAGGCGCCTGCGCTTGCGACCCGTATCCGCCTGGCGCGCCAGCCAGCGCGCGCCGAGATACTCGCCGATCGCGCGGTGAGCATAGGTGAAGCGCTCCGGCTCCAACGCCACGAACAGGCGCGAGCCCAGGACATCCCGGATGCCCAGGCCGGCCGGCAGCTCCTTGACCTCGCTCGCCGCCACATCGTCGTCGCTGACGGTGGCCTTGGTCGATATCGCTTCCTTGCCGGTCAGGATCAGGGCCGCGAAGGCGGCGCCGGCGACGTCCAGCACGTCCGCTTCTGAGAGCTGGGCGAGCCTACCCCCCGCCTTCTCCTCGCGGTGCTCGCGCCGCAGCAACTTCGTCGCTTCATTGAACAGCTCGCCCTTGGATGTTGGAAGCCGCTTGGCGCGCGCCACCTCCTGGACCAGGCCCAGGGTCTGAGGGTTGCTCCACAGACCAGCTAACCCCTTCTTCTCGAGGCCTTGGGTTGTCGCCTCAGCCTGTTGGTCGCCCAGAGTCTCCGTCAGGAACGTCACGGCGTCGGGTCGCTCGAGCGGCTCGATATGCAGTTGCAGAGGGTCGGTCTCGTAAAGGTCGCGCAAGCCCTGGAGCGCGGTGGCGCTCCGCCAGTCGGCGACCCGACAGGCAAGGATGAACCTGGGAAGCTTCAGGGCCGCGAGCTTGGCGACTACCTGATCGACAGCGTCTCCCGCGCCATGGGCGGGCACCTCGTCGAGAGCGTCGATCACCAGCGTCTGAGCGTCGCCGAACCGTTCGACGACATCCGGCCGATTGATGAGGACCCGCGCCGTGCAGCGCTCGTAGCCGCCTACACCGTCGAGCTTAGCTAGAAGCGTGGACTTGCCCATCCCCGCCTCGCCGAGGACGACGAGCGAGCGAGAGTCCGTCTGGAGAAAGCTCTCGCCTACAACATGAGTCTGGCTTCCATCGCTGTACCAGAGGGTGCGTTGTAGAATCTTGTTCGTCACGTCAGCAACTTGCCCAAATATTCCGATGCTTGCCAGTCCTCCTACTGGTGATTGGACCAGCGTCATTCGGCTAATTACCCATGCACACGTTCAGGGTATCCATCGAACGGTCGGAAGTTAAGCCGCCCCGCACAGGCCGATAGCGGCCGAAACAAAGGTCCGCTTCGAGTCAGAAGCCGTCGTCCGATAACCGGTCGCCATCCTTAGGTTCGCGCCAAGCGCTACTCCCGACCCCACAAACCGGCGCTCACAGGGCGCGCGAGGTTGGAGACTGTCAGCCGGCCGGCGCCAGCGCACGATATGGTTGGCCGCGTTCGCCCGCCTCGGCGCGCGTCAGCACCCTGGTTGCGAACGTCGAAGACACCACGACCTTCACGCCGCGATGCCGGATGCCCTCGTCCAGCGTCTTGGCCACCCGCTCCATTTGATGGAAAGTCGCGCACCAGTCTTCGCTGTCGACCTCGATCAGTCCGGGCAGCAGGTCCTCGTCGCCGTTGGCGGCAGAGGACATGGCGTCGATGGCGTTGATCAGTTGGTCGAGGGTCATGTCACGCCCGTCTATCTGAGTCGGCCGAATCTCGGCTACGCAGCCGGCGGATAGACACGCTCGACAAGGAGAGATCCTGCAGGAGCTGAATTGAGTATTTGGTTTTCGGGCGCCGAGAGCTCCAGCCAGCGAAGACCGGATTGAGGAGGCAGGACCACGATCTGGCGGCTGTGATAAGGAGCTACGTCCGGTCCCGGCTCGGTCGTCAGCATGGCGAAGGCACCTTCTTTCACAATGCCCGCAATCCAGAACCAGGGCTGATCGACCATAGTGAAGAGCCACCGGGTCTTCTTTCCCGCCACCCGAGGTTCAGTAAATTCGTAAAAGCCGTCCGCAGGGATGAGACAGCGGGTCGAATGTGCGAAAAAACGCCCCTCCGAACGGAAGTTGAAGACCGGCTTTCCTCCCCCGCCCTTCCACGACCAAGGGGTCATGGTCATTTGCAGGCCCTGGCTCCCCGCCGTCACGACCGGCGCCCGATCGCCAATGCGGTAGTCCGTCGCCGCCAGATTGGGCAAGCCTCCAGGCAGGGCGAGCGTGCGACCGACATCGGCGAAGGGCGCCATCAACTGATGGGCCGGAACATGGAGGCGGTAGTTGTTGCACATGGTCCCGCTCCAACGCCTCACGCGCCCGTCGGCTTCCTTACGTCAGCTCGCACCATGCCCTCTGTCGGATAGCTCCCCCCCTAGGCCGCCCCGCTCAGCTCGGCCCATGCGGCCTTGACCGTAGTAGCAGCGGCCATGAGCGGAAAGCGCTGCGACGACACGGCGTTCAGACCGGAATGCAGTTTCTGCAGCCGACAATGGATGTCGATCAGTTCCGCGAGGTCTTCAGCCGTCAAGGCGGCCTTGGACGACATGCCCTTGTAACGGCTCATGGTTCAATATCCGGGATTGGGGTGAAGACGAGGACCCAGGCCGCATGTCCTCCAGAGCCTCCACGATCCTGCCCGCCAGTCCCGGGACCTTCAGGTCCAACGCCGAGGTGAGCCGGGCGAACATATTGGAAAGGACGGGATCGTGGCGCGCGGCGGGACCTTGTCTCCATAAGGCCGCCAGATGGAGCGCCTCCGTTTCAAGGCAGGTGGGCTCGGCTCTCATCCGGGGCGCCCTGCCAGCCGCAGACCGGCCATCAGCTCGACTGTGGGAAGTGGAATGTCTGGGCGCCGACCGGCCTCGAGATCCCGGTCCAGCTTTTCCTGTTCTTGCTCCATGGCCTCATCAGGGCCGGGGTTATCCATGATTCATCTCCTGAGGGCGCCGACGCCACGCCACATCAACACATGAACAAATCAGGAACAATATCTGTTGGCGTTCTGCCCACAGCCCGGGCGGTCCTGTGGACAACCGGGCGTTTGATGAAGCTTTCACGACCCTTCCGACCCGGGCGGAACCGAACGAAGTCCACTTCGTTAGGTGCGCGCCAATCAAGGAAAGCGGCGTGATTTCATACTACTGTATAGTCAATATGCCCGGCGTTCCCGCCCGGGAAATCGAGGTTCTGGACGCAAGCGACGACAGGTCCGCTATCACCGCCATCAAGGCCGTGGCCCATCGATGGATCGGGTTCGACACGATTGAACTCTATCACGGCGAACGCGTCGTAAAGGTGCTGTCCAATCCCTCAATGGGATTTCCCACAGCCCCCCTGCCCCTTTCGGACGAGCTTTCGCTCTGGGACGAAGCCGCCTGATGCCGCTTCTTCAACCTGTTCCACATCATCCCCCAGGCGCCAGACCGGCGCCTGGGGGATGACGCCGACCCGCTATTCCAGAGACGCCCCCGCTGAACGGGCCTGAAGCAGGCGCGCGGCTCCGCCGGCCGTACGCTCCATGACGACGTCCTGGCCGATCTTCGGCGTCTCGCCGCCAGGCATGAGCGGCGCATAGAATTCCTGGCCCTTGTCATCCCTCACTATGGCCCAGGGCGACGTCCCGATCTCGTCGTGTCGTCCGGTCTTCATCACCCGCCCATGCAGCCGGCCCTGGAGAATACGGACCGTCGTCCCTGTCTCCAGTCGTCTCTCGTTGAGGGAGCGTATGACGTCCTGGTGTGCGCCCAGCCGCCGCAGCTTCTGCTCCATTTGCGCATCCAGCACGAAACCTTTTGCCGACCGCTCGGCCAGGCCCAAGGCTTCAAGAGTCCTGAGCCTGCCGCGGCTCAGAGCCGACCAGGCGTCCCTGCCTCCCAAGCCGTCCTCCACCCAGCCGCCAGCGTCGCTCAAGGACAGCAGGCGACGATCCAGGGCCGTGAAGGCATGCGCGCGCGTCTGGCGCCACACTCGCGCTTCGGCCTCGATAAGCGAGAGATCGCCCAGCCGCTCCTGCGCCGCTTCCTGGGCGCGCGCCCTCAGGCCATAGGCGATGTAGTCGCGCGGCAAGACGAGATCACGCCCATCAGCCCGACGTCCCCTCAGCAGAACATGGGCGTGGGGCTTGGCCGTGTCGAAGTGGCAGACGGCGATCCAGGACAGATTTCCCTCTCCGAGATCGTCGCCGACCCGCCCCATGACGTCCCTGACATAGGAAGGCAGGTCCCGTATTCGATCGCCGTGTTCCGGGGAGATGATGAGCCGAAAGTGGTGTCGGTCCCGGCTCCAGCCCGCTGTAGAAACTCGGGGATCGACGGCCCCGTCGCGGTTGAAAAAGTCCGGTCGTTCGCCCTCCTGCCCTGCCCCGCGTCGCCCGAGATAGGCGACATGAGCGGCAAGGGCGGCGGACCGTGCGCCGCCCCGGCCGACATGGCGTGACACCAGCGCCTTGACCACCACGCGCTGGCGGACATCAAGACGGAAGCCTCGTCCTGACCGCCTCTGCGCTGCGCTGAGCACGCCGGATCGATCCCCCAGGGCGAAGTTTCTCGACGCCGCCAGACGCATCAGCAGGGCTGGCCGCACGCCCTGGTCCGACTTCAGCCGCACAGGCAACCGGGGTTGGCAGCCCGACGGAAGGCCTTCCCGGACCCCCTCCTGCAGCAAGGCGATGCGATCGCGCACCAGCATGGACGACCTTCCTGACGACCGTGAAACCTCCAGGAAACGACGACGACTTTCCGCAAGTCTTGCCGAAGCGGAGGAAACGGGACGAAACCACGGAAAATATAGCCGAAATCCGTGTCGCCCTCAGCCTCCTTTTATCTTGCCCTAGGCCCGTTT
Source organism: Brevundimonas sp. (assembly GCF_032107865.1). Lineage (GTDB taxonomy): Bacteria > Pseudomonadota > Alphaproteobacteria > Caulobacterales > Caulobacteraceae > Brevundimonas. The sequence continues at coordinate 5,746 of NZ_DAMCNG010000006.1, read as the reverse complement.
TCGAAGATTTCCGGACATCATGGTCTTAACCCCGCACACCTAATCATAGGTCCGCAAACATGCGCGCAGGGGGGCCGCCGAACCGCCAACGCGCCTTCGCCATCCACCGCGCGCGGTCCGCCCCTCCACAACACGAAGAAACCCGCCCGGCCGAAGCCGAGCGGGTCAGTTCAAGACCAATAAGCCAGTCGTTCTTCAGTGCGGTCGCGACCGGACCGCCAGATGCCGGAGCCCCTGTTCCATCGCCTTCTGCCCGAGATTGAGCGCCGGTCCGAACGGACGTCCGTCAGCTGCTCGCTCCCCGTCCAACGACCTGGAGAGCGTAAGGCAGCAGGTGGGCTCCAGAGCGATCAGATCGTCGTTGGCCTTGAAGGGCGCGGCCTTGCCGTGGGCGTCGAAGTCCGCGCGAGCGAGGATGAGCGTCACCCCCTTCTGCTGGGCCCATCGGATGGCCAGCTTCTCCGCCCCCTTCGCCCCGGTCGTTGCGAGGGCCATGTCCGGCCACTCCGCCAGAGCCCAGTTCAGGGCGTCGAAGATGCGGGCCGCATCCTCCTGCGCATCCGCCGATGGCGCGCCCCGGAAAGCCACGACCGCGCCCCTATGAGCGGCGTCGCCCGCCCGCCGGTCTCGAACCGCGCGGATTGCCTGTTTAGCTTCCAGCTGCGCCGCCGTCAGGAAGCTGCCCCGGCGGCTTCCCCGCCAGGCGGTCCAGACCTCGCCGGTGGCGACCGTCCAGGCGTCGGAGGCCGCATCCCGGATCCTCTCGGCCGCCTGCGTCGCCGCATCTCCGGCCCGAGCCTTCACGGTCGCTTCCTGAAGCTCCACGTCCGCCGCCTCCGATCCGTCGAAGTCACGGTCGAGCCGACGCATCGTATCGCGCGCCCGGTCGGCCTCCCGTTCGATCCGCCCCGCCGCCGAGTGGAAGGCGCCGATCAGGGCTTCGCCGAGCAGTGTCTGGAAGTCCTCCAGCGCCGTGTCCGCGATCACATCCAGCAGCTCGGTCATAAGGGCGCGTCCAAGCTGGACCAGCGCCTCCTCTGACGCCTGCGGTCGCGGATCGCCAAGCGCTGCGGCCGTGTCGTCCAAGGCGGCGAGGTTCGGCGCCAATGCTGCTGTAAAGGCGAGGTTCGAGGTCTGCATGTCGTCACTCCAGTTCTGAAAGGCCGAAGCGCCCCATGCGCAACGACCCCATCTCTGGCCACGTCGGGGCCCCCGGCAGTCACCGCAGTGGTCCTCATCTCGAGGGCCGCTAAGGGAAACGGCGAAGCCGTTGACGGCCGGGGTGACGTGTCAGGATGGGAAGTCGTTGTGTGGGGGCATGTCCTCGTCCCGCTTGGGACGAGGACGCCTCTCGGCGCCGTCGCGCCGATGACGACGCCTGACAGGCCGGAACCCTCGACCGCGACGACGGCCGCGCCGTCGGCGCCTGCGCCCGGACGGCCCTGGTCCCTGCCAGCGCCTCCAACCTTAAACGCCGCCGACCATTCTCAGCAGGCTTTCCGCCGTGCAGGCGCGCTTCTGATAACCGACCTCGGCATGGGCCGCGCAGAAGGCGCCGCGCGCCACCGTCCGCCCGCACAGGCCGAAGCCCGGCTCCCCGGAACAGCCATAGGGCCAGCGGCACTGGCCCCGCCTCACCGACAGGATGGAGACCGTCGGCTCCGACGGCGTCACGACCACCCGCGTCGCAGGCCTGGGCGTCGCCCTGATCTTCGGCGGGCCAGACGACCGCGTCGCTGGTCTCGCGGCGGGCATGTCCTCGCCTCCAGGCTCAGCGCCTCGCGGGGCTGTAGCTCGATCACGGCGCGCCTCTGGTCCGCGGGCCAGGCCCAGGCGATAGACCTTGCTCAGGACGGCGCAGCGCGAGACGCCGGGTCCCAGGGCCTTGGCGATCCAGGCGGCCGTCCGCCCTTCCTGCCAGAGGGTCTTCAGTTTCTGCGTATTCTCGGGGGTCCAGACGTCGGAGGTCATGGCGGTGCTCGGTCAGCAAGCCCGATCGGCTCGCCCGTTCCCGCCCTTCCTCCTCCCTCCCAACATGAAGAAGGCCCGACGTTCTCGCGCCGGGCCCAGGTTCGATCATCCGCCTGAAGCCGCGGCCTCTGCTCAGAAGGGGATGTCGTCGTCCAAGGCGGCTGTTCCGCTTCTCGTATCATCAGTCTGATCGCCAGCCGCACCATCCATCCGGTCTTGGCCCTCCGTCGAGGAAGCCCGGCGGTTCTTCAGCCGCATGTCCTCCACCACCACCCGCAGGTCGTAGTGTTCGACACCGCCCTTGCCGGTCCAGGTGTCGTTCTCGACATGGCCCTGGATGACGACCCGGCTGCCCTTGCGAGCATAGGGGGCGATATAGTTCTCGGCTGTCGCCTCGTTGAAGCAGACGCAGTTGAAGCCGGTCGTCCGCTCCCCGGGCTCGCCATCGGCGCGGCGATAGCGGGTGGTCTCCAGCAGGCGGAAGCTGGCGCGCTTGCGACCCGATCCCTGGGCCGAAAGAATGGAGGGATCGGCGGCCAGATAGCCTTCGATGACGAGGGTCTGCATGGTCAGTCTCCTTTGATATGGATTGAGGGGTCAGGCCGCCGCGCGACGGCCCCTGCGAGGACGCTCCGAGGCAGCGGCGTCCGGGTGCGCGTTCGAGGCCTCGGCGTCGGGCTCGTCCGCCCGCTCGGCGGTTCGGTCCAAGGCCCAGTCGAGCACGGTCAGCCGGTTCACCACCAGTTCCTTGGCGGCGCGCTCCATTCCGTCCCGGGCTGTATAGGCGGTGTCGACAAAGGCCCCCACGACCAGGGCCTCGCAGCCCTTGGCCAGGGCGCGGGCGATGACCTTCTCATTGAGCCCCTTGGCCCAGCTGACGCAGTTGACGCCGACGATGCGGTCCTTGCCGCCCGCGTCCACGCCGCGCTTCTCGAGCAGCCGGAACACCGCCTTGGCGTAGTCCGGGCTGATCTGGGGGTCGGCCGCGAGCCGGCCGGTAAACACCATGGTCTGCATTGTCAGTCTCCTTGATCCGGAGGCCAGGGAGACCCTCTCCCCGTTTCACCTCGCCTCCCTGATCCCTTCCCCGTCTTCCGGACCGGTTCCGCCGGACGCCGCCCGACGAAACCGGCTTTCCGGTCAGGCGGCCGCGTCGCCCGCAGTCGCCGCGTCCGAATTGCCAGACGCCAGGGCCGCCTCGCCGGCCGGCGTCACCACGAAGACCCCGACGCCCCAGGCGGCGTCACCGTGGAGCTCATCCCCATCCGCCTCTCCATCGGATCCCGCGACGGCACCAAGGACGCCTTCTGGGACGCCGCCTGGGTCGCCTTCTGGGTCCCCCGGCCCGACCTGGCGCTCGCCGGTCTGTTCCCCGACATCGCCACCTGACGCGTTCTCCGCCCCCTCATCGGCTTGGGCGCCGGAGACGGCGTCGGGTTCATCGTCAGAGCCGGCGGCTGCCCTGTCCGCCACATCCGGGCTATCAGCCGACCTGTTCCAGGCCAGGCAGGCCGGCGCCCAGCGACGCGCAGCAGCCTGATCCTCCGTCCAGGCCACGAGGTCGCCCTTTCTCATGCGGGCGGGGGCCTCGGTTTCCGCGCCCATACGCTCGAGCATCGTAAGCAACTGCTCGCGGGAATGGGGGCGCAGATAGGCCCCGTCAGGCGTCCACCAGCGCGCGATGTCGGCGTCGCACAGGTCGGCGATCTCCGCCGCCTCCGCCCGAGCGCTCTTGCGCACCAGGCTGGTCCGGTCCTCGCGCAGGTCGAGGCTCAGCGCTGTCAGCTCGGCCAGAAGCCCCATCCGGTCGCCTGCGTCCATGGCGTGAACCCAGGCGATGGCCGTCAGGCCGGAGGCTTCCCAGGCCCGACGACGCGCATCGAGACGCTCTCGAACAGCGCCGTCGAGGGTCTCGACGATGCGACCGCCCGTCGGGTTGAAGGCCGTGGTTGTGATCGCCAGGGCGGCCTCGGTACGCCCTACCGGCGGCCAGACCGCCAGGCTGGCGAACAGGCGCGCCGCCAGGACGGTCAGCGCCGCTCCGGGCGCATCCGCCAAGGCCCGGATCAGGCCGCGCGTCGCCATGTCCGTACGCGTGGCGTGCAGGACATGGCTGACCCCCTCGACCTCGGGCGCGGGGGCTTCGGCGCGCGGCGGCGCATAGCGGCTGCCCGCTGTCCGGCGCCCTGCGACCTCTGCCTCGACATCCACCTCGTCTGAAGCCTCGTCCGACGAGGTTGGGGCTTCAACGATCTCGACCGGGGCGTAGCAATCGATCTCCACGCCGGTCCGCAGCGAGGGCCTGAAGACCAGGAGCGTCGCCAGCCGCTGGCCGGAACCGGCCTGGTCCTGGGCGATGCGCGCCTGCACATAGGCCGCCCGACGCCCGGCGATCTCCTCATCGCTCATCCCCTGCTCGACCGCTTCCACGGCCTCAGCCGCCGCCAAGGCACGCTCCCGAGCCTCGCGATAGACATGGGTCGCCTCTTCGGACAGCCCGCCATAGGCGTAGTAGAGCTGCTCCAGGTCCTCCGGCAGGTCCGGCCCTCCCTCTTCGGCGTCGTCGCAGGGAGCGAGGCGAACCGACAGTCCCTCCACCTCCAACGGCGCCGCCATCTCCGCCGCCCGCTTGATCCAGGCCCGCGTCAGGGCCTCGGCATCCAGCAGGACCGGCGGAAGCTCCCCGAACAGGTCGACCTCCGTGCGCCCGCCCTCTGCGGCGTAGAGCGCGGACGTCACCAGGCCGCAACGGGGATCGCAGTCGGTGACCCGGCCCTGTCCGAGCTGTTCCAGAATGCGCCATTCCGGCAGGCCGTGGCCGTCCAGGACGGCCTGTGCCATCTCTGCCTGGGCCTCGGCATCCTTCATCCGGGCCAGGAGACGGGCCTGACGCAGGGTGATGCGTCCGGACTTGAGCGCCTCCAGCGCTGCGGCCGGTAGGGCCGATAAGGCCGCAAGGCGGCGGATCTCGATCTCGCCATAGCCGAGCGCCCGGGCGATCGCCTTCACCCCGAGCCGCGCCTTCAGCATGCGGCCGATGGCGGCGATGACGTCGGCGACATGGACGGGCACGGCCGTATTGGTCAGGACGACCGCCGCGGCCTGACGCGCCCGATCGGTCTCGACAAAGACCTCCACAGCATGGTCGTCGTCGATGACGCCTGCGTCGCGCAACATCCTCAGAGCCAGCAGGCGCCGACGTCCGTCTAGCACCATGTAGGGGGCCTCGCCGCCCCGTCCCGGCCGGACCGTCGGAAACTGCAGCAGGTCGGCGGCGGCGATGGTGTCGGCCAGTTGCGAGATGTCGTCGTCGGGCGCCTCGCCGTAGCGAAGGTTCTCCGGGGCGATATCCAGATCGCCGAGGCGCACGGTCATCTGGCGGCGCGACGGCGCGGAGGCCGCTGAAGCCATTGCGGTCACGCCGCCTGGCGCGGCGGTCTTCCTTGAAGCGGAACGGATCATGGGTCTTCTCCCGCCGGACGGCGAGGCCTATCCCCGCCCTGCCGGCGCCCCGCCTCGCCCTTCCTCCTCCTTCAGAACGGCGGCCTCGTTCCAGTCGCCGTAGGGCGACGGCGGCAGGCGGACCTCAGCCGCCACCCCCAGCCCCCTGAGCCGTCCGCACAAGTCTGCAGCAGCCGCCTCTCCAGCCTGGCCGCGATCACCGGCGATCAGGATGCGGCTCACGCCCCGAGGGGGCGACCAGCGGGCCAGGTTGCCGGCCGACAACAAGGCCCAGCCCGGCAGATCGAAGCGCGCCATGGCCGACAGCGTCGTC
>NZ_DAMCNG010000005.1:0-32561 GCF_032107865.1 Brevundimonas sp. | reverse complement strand
GCGCCGCCGAGCCGACCGTCGTTCTGGCCCATGAAGACATCGGCGGCGCGTTCGGCGAGGCCCTGCTGGCGCCCGCCGACTGGCCGCTGGACGGGGCTGCGCCTCCCGTCGCGCAGGCCGGCGAGGACGCCGCCTATGTCATCTACACCTCGGGGTCGACCGGCGATCCCAAGGGAGTGCTGGTCGAGCATCGGGCCATCGTCAACCGCCTGCTGTGGATGCAGGCCGAGTATGGCATCGGCGCCCAGACCTGCATCCTGCAGAAGACGCCCGCCACCTTCGACGTGTCGGTGTGGGAGTTCTTCCTGGCGCTGATCTCGGGCGGCGAACTGGTCGTGGCCCCGCCCGGCGCGCACCGTGATCCGGCGGCCATCGCGGGGCTGATCCGCCGCCACGCGATCACCGACCTGCACTTCGTCCCCTCCATGCTGTCGGCCTTTCTGGCCGATCCGGCGGCCAAGGACATCGCGGTCGCCCACGTCTTCTGCAGCGGCGAGGAACTGCCCGCCGAACTGCGCGACCGCTTCCACCAGACGGTCAGCGCCGAACTGCACAACCTGTACGGCCCGACCGAAGCGGCGGTGGACGTCAGCTACTGGGCCGCCGGGCCGGAGGATTCGTCCCGCCCCATGCCGATCGGCTGGCCGGTGTGGAACACGCGGCTGGTCATTCTGGACGAGCGGCTACGCCCCGTGGCGCCCGGCATGGGCGGCCATCTGCATCTGGGAGGGGTGCAACTGGCGCGCGGCTATCTGAACCGGCCCGATCTGACCAAGGACCGCTTCATCTCCGACCCGCACCATCCGGGCCAGCGGCTGTATCGCACCGGCGACGTGGCGCGCAGGCGGGCGGATGGAGCCGTCGTCTATCTGGGTCGCAGCGACCATCAGGTGAAGATTCGCGGCCTGCGCATCGAACTGGGCGAGATCGAAGCCGCCGTCATCGCCAGCGGTCTGGCGCGCGAGACGGTGGTGCTGGCCCGCGAGGACCGTCCGGGCGAGCGCCATCTGGTCGCCTATCTGGTCCCGGCCGAGGGCTATGACCCCGCCGCCCTGAAGGCGAAGCTGGCCGCGCGTCTGCCTGATTACATGGTGCCCGCCGCCATCGTGGCGCTGGACGCCCTGCCGACGACCTCCAACGGCAAGCTGGACCGCAAGGCGCTGCCCGCCCCGCTGTTCGAGGCCGCTGCGGGCCGGGCGGCCGAGACGCCGACCGAGAAGATCATCGCCGAACTGTTCGCCGAGACGCTGGGCAGGGCCGAACCGGCGGGCGCTGACGACGACTTCTTTACGCTGGGCGGCGACTCCCTGCTGGCGGTTCATCTGATGATGCTGATCCGCGAGCGGCTGGGGCGCGATCCGGGGCTGGGCGCCCTGTTCGACCGGCCGCGCGTGGCCGAACTGGCCGCCCTGATCGACGCCGAGGCGCTGGACTTCGACAACGGGTTGGGCGTGTTGATCCGTCTGGCCGAGGGCGATCCGGCCCTGCCGCCGCTGTTTCTGATCCACCCGGCGGGGGGGCTGTCGTGGGGCTATCGGACGCTGGCGCGCGCCCTGTCGCCGCGCCGCACGGTGTGGGGCGTGCAGTCGCCTGCGCTGGACCCCGACAACGCCCTGCCGGACGGAATCGACGCGCTGGCGTCGGTCTATGTCGATCATATTCTGGCCTTGGGCGCGCCCGGTCCGGTGCATATCGCCGGCTGGTCCGTCGGCGGCATCATCGCCCAGGCGGCGGCGGTCGAGCTGGAGCGGCGCGGGGTCAAGGTCGGGCTGATGGCCATGCTGGATTCCTATCCGGCCGAGTGCTGGCGCGCTGAGCCTGATCCGGACCCGGTCGACGCCATGCGCGCCCTTCTGGCGATCGCCGGATACGACCCGACCCAGTATCCCGAGCTGCGCAGCCGCGCGGCCATCCTCTCCTTCCTGAAGGCGGGCGACAGCGCGCTGGGCGGCCTGCCCGAGGCGGCGCTGGACGGGGTGATCCGCGTGGTGCTGGACACCAATCGTCTGGTGCGTGAACACCACCACAAGCCCTTCAGCGGCCGCACCACCCACGTCCGCGCGGCGCTGGACCACAAGGAGCGCGACCTGACGCCGGGCCTGTGGCGGCCCTATGCGGCCGATCTGGACGTGGTCGAGGTTCCCTTCCTGCACCCACAACTGACCGGCCCGGCGGCGACGGCCCTGATCGCCCCTGCGCTCGACGCCCGCATGGCCGCCTATGAGGAGATCGCGCGATGAGAGACAGCGGACTGTCCGGCCGTCTGGCCCTGGTCACGGGCGCGGGCGGCGGCATCGGCGCCGCCGTCGTGCGCCTGCTGGTCGAGGAGGGCGCGCGCGTAGTCGCCACCGACCTGCCGTCGACGGCCCTGTCGGGTCTGGCCTTCCTGAACGGCGTGCGGGTCGAGCCGCTGGACGTGTCCGACGGCGCGGCGGTCGAGGCCCTGTTCGACCGGATAGAGGCCGAAGACGGCCCGATCGACCTCGTGGCCAGCGTGGCGGGCGTCCTGTCCAATGTGACGGTGGATCAGACCTCCGACGCTGAATGGCGCCGCGTCTTCGCCGTCAACACGGACGGGGTCTTCCATCTGGGCCGCGCGGCGTCGCGCCGGATGGGCGAGCGAGGCAAGGGCGCCTTCGTCACCGTCAGCTCGAACGCGGCGGGCGTGCCGCGTCATGCGATGGCGGCCTATGCCGCGTCCAAGGCGGCGGCGACCATGTTCACCCGCTGTCTGGGGCTGGAGCTGGGGCCGAAAGGCGTCCGCTGCAACATCGTCGCCCCCGGCTCGACCCTGACGCCGATGCAGACCGGCATGTGGGCCGATGAGGACGGCGCCGCCCGCGTCATCGCCGGCTCGCCCGAGACGTTCAAGGCGGGCATTCCGTTACAGAAGCTGGCGACGCCCGAAGACATCGCCGAGGCGGTGGTCTTCCTGCTGTCCGACCGCGCCGCCCACATCACCATGACCGACCTCTATGTCGACGGCGGGGCCACGCTGCGCGCCTGATCCCGCCGCCCTGACCTGCTTTTAAGACAGCTTCGCCTCGACGATCCGGGCGAAGACCGAGGCCACGTTGGGCAGCAGGTCGTCGTTGAAGTCATAGGCGGTCTGGTGGACCATCGTCCCGCCCTGTCCGACGAAGAAGTAGGCCCCCGGCGCGATCTGCAGCATATAGGCGAAGTCGTCGGTGAACGGGTACGGCTTCAGGTCGCGATGCACCTTGCCTGCGCCGAACACGCCGCCCGCCGCCGCCGCCGCCACATCGGCCTGGGCCGCGGCGTTGAAGACGGGCGGCACGCCCGCCGTCTCGCGCACCGTGACGGTGCAGCCGGTCATGACGCCGACGCCCGCGCAGATGGCCTGAAGCCTCTGCCACATCGTTTCGATCACGTCGGACGAGGTGGCGCGCAGGGTGCCCGCCAGACTGGCTTCGTGCGGCACGACGTTGTGTGACGATCCGGCCTGAAGCTTGGTCACGGTGATCAGGGCAGGCTCCATCGGGTCGACGTGACGGCCGACGATGGACGAGATTTCAGAGGCGACGCGCACGGCGGCCTGAACGGGGTCTTTTGTCTTGTGCGGGGCGGCGCCGTGGCCGCCGACGCCCTGAATGTCGATCTCCCACACCTTATAGCCGTTCATGGTCGGGCCGGTGTGGACCGCCGCCACGCCCAGCGGCAGCAGCGGCATGTTGTGGTAGCCGTAGACCTCGTCGCACGGATAGCGGTCGAACAGGCCGTCCCTGATCATGGCGATGGCGCCCAGACCCGTCTCTTCCGCCGGTTGGAAGATCAGCACCACGCGGCCGCGCGCGGGCGGATTGGCGGCCAGATGGCGCGCCACGCCTAGCAGGGTCGCCGTATGGCCGTCGTGGCCGCAGGCGTGAGAGACGCCGGGCTTGGTCGAGGCGTGAGGAACCTTGCTGTCGTCGTTCATGGGCAGGGCGTCCATGTCGGCACGCAGGCCGATGGACGGGCCGGGCTCGCGTCCTTCGACGACGGCGACCACGCCCTCGCCGCCGATGCCGCCCTCGGGGTTCAGTCCCAAACCTTCCAGCACCTCGAACACCAGCTTTGCGGTGCGCGACTCCTGACCGGACAGTTCCGGATGGGCGTGGATGTCCCGGCGCCAGGCGGTCATTTCAGAGGCCAAGGCGGCGAGGGCAGGCAAGGGCGTCATGGGGCGCGCATCCGTCGAATAGGGGAGGCGGCGAGGCTAGCATCGCCGCTGCCGAAACGACATAGCGACAGGGATTGCTTCCTATCCCCAAGGGCGTCGTGATGTTGTTGTTCGGAAGGTGGTGGCGGACAGAGAGTCCGCCTATTGCCCAGTAATATCAAGCTTTCTGGTGGTGTATCATTATGTACCCACGTTTCTGCCCATGCTTTATGATCGCTGTGTTGGCCTTATGCTGCTGCATTGCCAGTGACCCATTTGCCGAAGCGGCCTCCTCACCTTAATGCCTTGGGCGTCAAATGCGGGCCGCTCCGGGCTGGTGATTAGGTGTGGTGTACGGTGAATAGAATGATTATTCACCGTAAATGTTGCGGTGAATAATCTTGCATCTACGGTGAATGCCGATCATATTTACCGCAAGAGGTGCGGTGTTTATGACGTATGTCCACGAACAGGATGGTTGGCCGGGCTTGCGGTGGAGCGACGAACGCCTCGTCGAGCCTTTGGCCGCCGTGCGCCATCGCCAGGGACGGTTGATCGGCCACATGGAGGCGCTGGGCTTTCCACTGCGCGAGGAAGCTGTCCTGCGAACCCTGACAGAGGACGTGCTGAAGTCCAGCGAGATCGAGGGCGAGGTGCTGGATCGGGAGCAGGTGCGCTCCTCCATCGCCCGGCGCCTGGGCATGGATGTCGGCGGGTTGATCGAAGCGGATCGCAACGTCGAAGGCGTCGTTGAAATGATGCTCGACGCCACGCAGAACTTTGCTCAACCGCTGACCGCAGACAGGCTGTTCGGCTGGCACGCGGCGCTTTTCCCTACGGGGCGCAGCGGGATGAGCCGCATCACTGTTGGGGCGTGGCGCACGGGCGAGGGCGACCCCATGCAGGTCGTGTCGGGGCCTATCGGGCGTGAGCACGTCCACTATGAAGCCCCTGAGGCGGCGCGGCTGGACGCGGAAATGGCGCGCTTTCTCCAATGGTTTGAGACCGCGGCGGCCGATCCTGTTCTCAAGGCCGGCATCGCCCATTTCTGGTTCGTCACCGTCCACCCGTTCGATGATGGCAATGGCCGCATCGCGCGCGCCATCGCAGATCTCGCCTTGGCGCGGGCGGAAGGGACGCCTCAGCGCTTCTACAGCATGTCCGCCCAGATCCGCGCCGAACGGAAGGCCTATTACGACCTGCTAGAGGCCACCCAGAAGGGCGACCTCGACATCACGCCCTGGCTGCTTTGGTTCATCGCCTGCCTAGATCGCGCCTTCGACGGCGCGGAGATGATCCTCGCCAGCGTTCTGCGCAAGGCGCGGTTCTGGGAGGCGCTCGCCGGGCAATCGCTGAACGAGCGTCAGCGTAAGGTCATCAATCGATTGCTGGACGGCTTCGAGGGGAAGCTGACGAACGCCAAGTGGGCGGCCTTGGCGAAGACTTCGCCGGACACGGCGTTGCGCGACATCAACGATCTGGTCAGCCGGGGAATCCTGGCGAAGGAGCCTGGCGGCGGACGGAGCACCAGCTACTCGCTGGCTGTGTGATCGTTAAGTGAGGCTGCGGAGTGTTGGGAGAACGAGAGACCTTTGGCGCGTAAAAAACGACAACTGAGCTTCGAGAGAGAGGCGGTCATACAGCATGCCATGCGTCACCATCCGCACTGTCCGGCGGACCTCGTCGCTCGCTATGCGGACGAGATCAGTACGCGCGAATGGGAGACGCCGCTCACCTTGGGTCATGCCTTTGGTCTTACGGCGACCAATCATGTGCGTCACAAACTGACCGACTACGATCGCCTGCTTCGCGTCCCAGGTCTGACGCGCGAGGAGGCGCGGATCATCGTGTCATGCGAGGTGCGGTCTATCCTGGCTGAGTGGGTGAGAAAGCCGAAGTAGGTAAGTCCACGGGACGGTACTAAGAAGCAAGGGGAGGTGTTGGCAAAGGGCCGAGCCTACGGGCGCGAACGCTGATCGCATGGGGCGTCTGAGGGCGCTGTATATTCGCTCCTTCGCGCAGACATCAGATTTAGCAATATTCCAAAATTGGCGGAGCTCTTCGAGCAATGGCTTCAACGCGCAATGAGCGGACATCAGCGAGCGTCCGCGAGTGGGCGCTCATTCCTTATTGGTGTCGAGCTCCTAGCACCACTCGCCAGCGTGCCGCTCGTGTTTTCAACAAGCCAGGGGAAGGGCATGAGACCAAGCAGTCGCTCCAATATCTGGAAGGCAGAGTTTGCTTCGATCGCGCCCACGCGAATCACCTTCTATTTACATCGCTTTCTGCGTTCGAGGATCCATGTCAAAGACTCAACCGCTCTTCAACGCCCGCGTCTTGCGCGGGATTCTAAGGGGTGAGCGAGAGCGCGGCGTTCAGGTGCCGGCGACGGCCGTAACAGCAATCAATCATTGGATTGACCAGCTGGAACGCGGTGTACTGAACCGGCTGAGCGAGAGCTCGGCCGAGCAGACCTTCAACAATGAGATTTTCGGAACCGTGCTCGGCTACGTCCAAGTCGGCCAAGCCGTGGAAGCTACCCTAGTTCCGAAGCGGTCAAGTGGACGTGACACGCCTGACTTCGTTTTAGGCCGCTTCGACCTCACCGCCGGCGTAGAAGAGTGGATAGCGGTCGGCGAGATCAAAAACGCCAAGACCGACCTAGAGCAGCCGCAGGTAAGCCGGCCCAGTCGTGAAACGCCGATCGAGCAAGGCTTCCGCTATGGGACCAAGAAGGCTGGCGTGGAGTGGGTGCTTGTCACCAATCTGCGCGAGGTCCGCCTATATAAGAACGGATACACTGGTGCCCATCATGCGTGGTCGCTCGAGGGCCTTCGGGACGGCGAGCAACTGTTCGAGTTCTACGTCTTGCTCAGGCCGGAGGGCCTTCTCGGGCTCGGCCGCGAGCCCGTTGCGGAACGGGCTTTCCGAGAATCCATTTCGGCCGGCCGAGATCTGACCGAGGGCTTCTACGGTCTCTACAAGGAGGTCCAGCAGGCCCTGATCTCGAATCTCGCAGGGCAAGTCGCTTCGACCGGAATGACGACGACCCAGCTTTACGGCAAGACCCATAAGCTCTTGAACCGCGTTCTGTTCACCGCCTTTTGCGAGGACCATCCGGCCGAGCTCGTCCCTAGGAACACCCTTCGGCAACTCGCGCAGAAGGCGCGGTCCGAGAGGCGTGAGGGCTCATACTGGGACGCCTATCGCGCGCTGTTTTCAGCTCTCAACTCTGGCGGCGGGATCGACGGGGTGGCGTTTAACGCATTCAACGGCGGCCTTTTCGCCCATGATCCATATTTCGAGGCGGTGGAGCTGCCAAACACTCTGTTCGAAACCAGGTTCCGGGCTGGCAAAGGCCGGCGCCAGAGTCTGGAGATAGTCGGAATCTTCGGGTTCGATGTCTACGACTTCGCGGAAGATCTCAACGAACAAGCCTTAGGGGCGATCTTCGAACAGAGCCTGAAGGACATCTCGAGCGGCCCTGCTCGGGTTCGGGGGGTCGGCGAGGTCGAGGTGACGACCCAACAAGTCGGTGGAGTCTACTACACGCCGCGCGAAATCACCTCGCACCTAGTAGCGGCCGCCCTAGGCAGAGCGTTCGAGCGACTCCAGAACGATTCCGAAGCCTCCACCGCCGCCAATTCTCGGACGACAACCGGAGAACGCGGTGCGTCGCGCCGCCGGCAGACCTTTCTGCTGACCGACTACGCGGAACGGCTCGGGACGCTCCGGGTGATGGATCCGGCCTGCGGTTCCGGAGCCTTCCTTGTGGAAGCCCTGAGTCAGCTGCACAACGAGCATGAAAAGACAAACCGCGCCCTAGCGGAACTGCGAGGTTCACGGCGACAGAGGTCTTTCCTGGACTTGGATCGCTTAATTCTGCGTCAGAATCTCTTCGGTCGCGATCTGCTGCCCGAGTCCGTTGAGATCTCCCGACTGAGCATCTGGCTTCGGACCGCGCGACGGGGCGAACGGCTGGAGACCTTGGACAATTCGATTACGGTTGGCGACTCGCTAATAGCCGAGGACGAAACCTACGACGTGATCGTCGGCAATCCGCCTTGGGGAGCCGAACTCGAGGGGTGGTCGCCACAGGCCGTAGAGGAACGCTTCCCTCAAGGCGGCGAAGAAAAGGACTCCTACGCTCTGTTCGTCATCAGGGCATGGGAAATGCTTAGGCCGGGAGGAATGCTAGCCTTCATCATACCGAACTCTTGGTTGACCGTCGATGGGTACACAGCCTTCCGGGCTTGGTTGCTGCGCCATTTCGAGGTTTTGGAGGTCACAAGCACTTGGAAGATCTTCAAGGACGTGAACCATGACACCTCTCTTCTGGTGGCGAGGAGGCGCGTCGAGCCGATCGCGAACATCGCAGCCGTCACGGGAGGCACGATCCGAGTTGCCGCACTGGCCCGGGGGCGAACGGAAGGGGCCAAGCTAAAGCAGCTCGCTGAACGCGACTGGTCCATTACTCATGACGCGACCGAAGGCTTCCAAGCCCGCCAGCCGAACCATCGCTTCGAGGTCATCTACTCGCCACGCATCGCCGATGAACTGGACCAGATTTCAGCCCGCTGCCGACGTTTGGACGAGGTCGCCGATGTGACTGTTGGGATCCAAGTCTATCATCACACCAAGGTGTCGAAGGAGTTCATCAAAAAGAAGGGCTTCCACAGTCAAACGCCAGAAAGCAGCGACTACTACCCTTATGTCGATGCCAACGATGTACAAAGGTATTTCATCGAGCCGAGCACGACTCAGTGGCTGAAGTACTCTGACCTCCTACGAGACAAGCGCGACCTGACGCACTACAGGCTGCCACGTATCCTTGTTCAGCAGATATTTTGGCAGGGCATGTCCGCTTGCCTGGAGGCGCCGACAGACCCTGTTCTCTATCTGAACACCCTGTTCGCGATCTACAACGCGAGAGACTACGAGTTGGCCACCCTTCTCGGCCTGCTCAATAGTAGGTTCGTTTCCTCGACCTACGAGCGCTTCGCCAACCGACTATTCGGTGATAAATTCCCTAAGGTGAGCAAACTCGACCTTGCCAGTATTCCGGTGCCTCGAATGAGTGCTCCAGTTGCTAAGGTGATCGGAGACGCGGCGGTCGGTTTGCAGGAACACTGGGAGTTTCTAAGAAGAGCGATGCGGGAGGCGGGGCAAGATCTCGCAGTGGCTAGGTCCGACATGAAGCTTACGCGGTTCGACAAGTTCTGGCTGATGTCGGAGGTCCAGTTCATCAGCCGAGCTTCGGATCTCTTCGGTCCCTTGAACCCCCAACAGCTCGCCCTCGTACGTTTGGCCTATAGCAAGGCTAAAGGCGCAGTGGATACACGTTGGCACCTCATAAAAAAAGCTGAGGAGGACTTGGAGATTGCCGTTCGCAAGGCCTATCGCGTCAGCGACCGCGTCTACGACGCCGTAATTGATCGCGCACCGGCTGCGAGCATCAGCTGGGCGCTAAGGCCATAGTTGTTGCCGGGCTTAGCGTGGGGGACGTAGGCCTGCCTCTGGTGGCTTTCGACCCTCAAAGACGCATTTATCGGGGGCGGCCTTTGAAAGCAACGAAGGCCCAAATCAACGCAGCGCCAATACCGGTCATTCGCTTCACTCCATGAACCTGACATGCAGCCCGCAGCCTCTGGATAGTGAGTGCAAGTAGCCAAAGAGCCGTCATTTCGATGGTGAATTGGGGGATGATAGATGGAGCAAGCCGCATATGACAGAGTCCGTGGCCCCCGCAGCAGTATCGAGCTTCCTCAACGGGATTGCGGCCGAGCTCGCCGGGATCCATCGCGGCAAGACCTACTCGCAATGGCGCGAGGAGGCGGTCCATCGCGTGGATCATGTCCTCGCGTCCGCCGAACCCTTTTCCGCCCTCGCGGAGCGCTGGGTCTTCCTGGGGGACGGAGCCTACTCACTTGTTGGTGGCCAGTTTGGAGGATGGGCCATCGACCGGCTCCTCGACAAGGCGACCCCGGATGAGATTGTCGCGCTGTTTTGGGAGGAAGTCGGGCGCAACAAGGCTGTCTACGAAGACGTGTCGCCGGTGCTCGGTGTCCAGATCACCGAGGTCTGCGATCTGGGCGACGGCGTTCGTCTCGTGCCCCCTCCAATAAACATGCTCGACATCGCTGGCTTTCGCCAACGTTTTCCCTGGCCTCAACTCCCGTCCGAAACCGGATTTCTCGTTCAACGCTACGTCGTGACTCCTGCCTTCGAGCAACGGGCGGCGGACGCATCTTCCCCGACCGGAGGCAGCGTAACGCTGCCAGACTTTCAAAGCCGCGAAGCGGTTCGACGGCGCTGTCGGCTGGCTTGTCTCCTCGGAACCGGCGGCGCAGTCGAACTGCCGATGTCCGTCGTGCTCGAAGACCCTAGCGCTCTGTTTGCGGCGGGCGGGACATTGTCCGGCCGCCCCTTTGCCGCGCAGCCATTCTCCTCATTTCCGTCAGACCTGACCGCCATCCACACCGCGTTTGATCAACTGGCTAAATTTGCGGAAGGAGATATCCTTACTCGCGCCATAGACCGTCTTGGACGGTCGCGGCTGGCGGTTCACCAGGTCGACCGCGCTCTTGATCTGGGAATGGCCGCTGAGATTGTCCTGATGCACGATCAAGGCGGTTCCAATACGGAGATCACACAAAAGATCGGGACACGGGCCGCCTGGCTCCTGGGCGAGGACGCGGAAGACCGCGCGCACATCTTTGGCCAGATTAGGCAACTCTACGCCGCACGATCGACCGCTGTGCATTCCGGTAGTCTGGGTTCGAACAGCAAGGTCGATCTCGACGCAGCCGACGCCCTCGTCGCACGCGTGATTCTGGCCATCCTTCAGCGTGGGACGTTCCCCGATTGGATGCGCCTCATCTTGGGTGGGGTTGAGAAAGCAAATGGAAACGATCTGTAGTCAGGCCGGCGGCAGCGCGCTCACGGGTATCGCTTGCTTTATCTATGATTTTCAGACGCTGCTGACCGGTCTGGCGGCGATAATGGTCGCGATCATCGCCGGCGTTCCCGTATGGCGGCAGCTCAAGGACACCAACCTTCAGACGCGCATCTCGCATCGCGAGACTTTGGCGAGCCTCCTGCGCGATGCGCTCGACCGCTATGAACGGGTCGATAAGTCAATCCGAGAGCCCCTGTCGCTCGCCAGCCGGCTTACAAGCGATCCCGAGGGCGAGGCTCTCCCTATCGAAGCGCCAGACGCCCATCATCTTGAGCAAGTGCTGTCCGGCAGGCTTGATTGGTACCTTGTCGTGCTCGAAGCGACGGAGGAAGGCGATATCGAGTCCCGCAAAGCGGGCCTGAAGGCGGCGTTGGAAACGCTGGTCACGACCTTGGTCGACGCGCATTGGGCCGATCACAATGACCAGCAACAGGATGATCAGCGAATTCCGGACGCCGAATGGAGAACCATCGTGGCCCGCTGTGCTGAAGCGAAGATCGAGGCGGCAACGCACGTCACACAGGTCGAGGCGGCCTACCGAGAGCTGCGCGCAGCGCAACAAGCTAGGATCCAGTCTCTGCGAACCCAGATCGCCAAGCTCGACCTCCAGATTTCGTTGCCAAAGTAGTTCCACCCAAGCCTGCCCCGCTGTTGGATCCCCCACCGGTTTCATGGATTGAGAAGCGACAATGCCGTCACTGTTCGAGAATGCCATATCCTCGATCCGCATGGGAGTTGAGGACTACCGCCAGCAAGACGGCGCTCGTGTCCTGTCAGCCGTGCGAAATCTGTATGCTGGCGTGTTGCTGCTCGCCAAGGAAACTCTGATCCGGCAGGCTCCGAACGCCGATCCTCGTGAGGTGATCGGAGTCGCCTTCAAGCCGGTCCCAGACGGTCAAGGTGGCGTCGATCATGTGGTCGCCGGCCATAGAACGATTGATTTCGACACCATCGACAAGCGGTTCAAGGATTTTGGACTGACCATCGACCGGAAGGCGCTATCCGAACTGAACGATACCCGGAATGATATCGAGCACCACTATACGGACAGTCCGGAAGCCTCGATCCGTACCGCGATTGCCAAAGCCTTCCCCGTCATTTCCGCCCTGTTCCGGCAAATCGACGAGAACCCGGTCGAGCATCTCGAAGGTGAATGGGAGACGATGCTGCAGGAGCGCGCGCTCTATGATCACGAGTTGGCGGCGGCGCGCGCCAGTTTGTCGGGCGTCAAATGGCACGCAACCTTCATGGAGAACGCCAAGCTGCAGTGCGGATCGTGCGGATCTGAACTGCTTGAGCAGATAAGCCCCGACAACGAGTCCCAAGGTTGTGTCGAGTTCCGCTGCAGAAACTGCGCAGCGACGCCGGACGCGGCGGATGTTGTCGAGGCCGCTGTGGACGACACCTACGGCGTTGATGAGTATCTACGCGCCAAGGACGCTGGTGAAAACGGTCCGATTTACGATTGTCCGGTCTGCGAACGGCATACCTATCTCGAAAACGAAGACATATGCGCCAACTGCGGCGAAGGCCTCGATTACACCAGCGAATGCGCCCGGTGCAGCAACGCGATCTCCATTCAGGGCTATCTCGACGGCTTAGACGAGGGCCTGTGCGGCTACTGCACCCATGTGGCCGAGAAGGTGATGCGCGAGTGAGCTTGGTTTACACCGTGCCAAATGCGCCGCCCTTGCACCCGACGAGCAACGGCCACCTCAGGCGTTCGCGCTAGGCGTCCTCAATGTTCCAGTTCTCATACAACACCTGCAAGAGCTCCTCCTGTCGTGCTTCGACGCTGTCTGGGGTCCACTCTTCCTGTGAGATGACCTGGCTGGTGAGGGCGTAGGACGAGACGTTCTTCGTGCCGGAGAAGTAGACGTCGCACTTGCGATCGAACTCGTAATTCTGAGCGGAGGAATTCTTCTTCTTGTTCAAAGGCACGAGGTTTGCAAGGCGATGAACCCACGTCTTGCGCTCGGCCGCGTCCGGCCACCATTCACCCCACACGCTGTTGGCGGGCACGGTCTGGGGCAAGACGTGCTCGATGGTGAGAATTTTGGGATCGTAAGTCGCGGCGCCATCAGAGATGAACGAGTCCAGGCGCAAGATCAGGTAGTTGCGACGCCGGGGCGTGAGCTCATAAACGTTGCCGTCCAGAGCGTCGCGGAAGGCTTCGTGATCTTCATCCGTGAAGTCGAAACTATCCATCTCGTCGGGCTCCGCGCCCGATTGGATGTCGGTAATCAGATCGGCGTAGGCCTCGATCCGATCGTTGACGTTCCAGCGGCACACATGCATGAAGGCGGCGAGGCGTTCAAGCTGCCTGAAGAAGCGCACGACCTTCTTGGGCTTGTTCCGCTGCTCCATGAGATAGAGCATCGCTGGCGGAATCCAATCGGAGTTGTCGATTCGGTTGAGCCATCCGATGTAGGAATTGACCTCCTCGGCGTGGGAGGTCGCCGCGTAGGACGCAGTCCGGATCGCCTCCAGGGCGTCGGCAAACGGTTCAAGAACGTCGTCGATGAAGGCTTTGGGGTCCGGATTCTTCGGTAGGACGTGGGCCCGAAACTCTTCGAGGAGCGACCGCTTCGCCTTATCCTTGGCGTAGATCATGCGGATATAGGTGAAGAGGTCGTTGAAGCCGGTCCGCGTGAGGTCGACCTCCAGCTCCTCCCACTTGTCATTGTACTCCTGCCTGTCGCCCTCATCCTTCAGCTTGCCGATCGTATCGGCTTTGATGATATCGGTCGGCTGGAGATCCAATCCGCGGCTATTCATGACAGAGAAGACGCGGAACGCGGATTCCTGGCTCGGAGTGGAGACCGCGACGAGATAGCACCGCGTCAGCAGGAAGGTGACGAAGGCCTCCAGCTCTTCCGGCGTGGAAAAGGTGTCGGCGATCGCCTTGACGAAGTAGGCCGCATTCGAACGGATGTTAGTCTGAGACTCATTCTCCAGCGACGAGGGGTCGCGGTCGATGAGAGCCTCAAGCCGTAGTCCCTGAACATATTTGGCGAAGAATTTGCGATCCCGCTCGCGCAGCGAGAGTCGCGGCTTGGGCAGGATGCCTTCCATCTTCTTGCCCGCCTCTAAGATGTAGGGGCGAAGCTCGTCCTTGTCGGCGCCATCATTGGCCGAGGCCATTGCCGCGAGCAGGATCGTGAGCGTGGTGAGGCGCTGCTGCCCATCGACCACCTGCGAAAGGGCCTCGCCCTCGGTCTTGATCAGCACGATGCTGCCGAGAAAATAACCCTCTTCATCCTCAGCTTGAAAGAAGGCCAACAAGTCGCCGAATAGCTCGGACGCCTGGTCGACGGTCCATGCGTATGGCCTTTGATACGAAGGGATGACGTATTCGAAGTCAGAACTAAAGATCTTCGCAAGCGGAAACTCTGCTCCGCTGATTTTCTTCGACACGACTGCCCCCTGAGATGTTGCCCGGGTGTAAATCAGCGATCGCGAGTGTCAATCCATGCCCGTAACGCGCCGTTCGTCGCGCCGTGGTACGTTTCAAGGTCGTGGGACAGACGACCGAGATGGGGAAGGACGTGCCCCGCCCCAATAGGACGCGATCTTCGGTTCATGGCCGGCGCGGGCGGGGGCGCGAGACTCGCCAAGAGCCACTTGGTGAAGTGGGATCGCGTTCCGCGATGCTGAGACGGATCTGTCCAACGCCAGCGTTTCCTGCCTGCTTGCCGCTGGCTAGGTCGCAGTCGCGGCGGTAGGATCGGCCGATATCGATGCTTGCTCGGCGACCTGGACCCAAAGGTGCCAGATCGATATTGGTCCCGGGTCGTCGCCGGGCGATCTTCGCCCCGAGTAACGGAAAGCTCGCTGGTGAGCGGACAGGGCGACGTCATGGCTCAGATTGCCCGGCGCAGGAGAAAGCCCTGTGATTTCATATGGCCCCAGCGTAGATTTTTGGGTGTCTCGGAGAAATGGAACTAGACAGGACTCTGTGGTGGACTGGTCACGGACATAGGCAAGCATGAACGCCTCTCTCACCGCCCAACCATATTCCCCCGTAAGGAACCGCTTCAAGCCCTCGTTGCAGTACAGGGCCCTGGTCTTCCCGCTGGTGGCCTCGATCAGTTTGCACTCGACGATTAGGGGAAACGATGGCGTTCTTCCCCACAGATGAAGGGATAAATCTGGGCGCTTCTCGAGATTGGTTCCGTCGAAACTGAGCGTTTCTTTGCCACGCGCCACACTGCGAACGAGTTGCTCCCACACCGGGAGCTCATCGATCATTCGGTTCAGCCGCGTTTCCATGAGTGCGTTGATCTCGGCCTCCGTACCGGCTGATAGAATCTGGCCCCGGGTTTGCGCGAGATCAGACCAGGCAAGCGCAAGAACATCGGCAATCAACGCCAGATGTTCGTCATGGAGCGCCGGAAACGGCAGCTCCAGGCCCCTTGTGAGCTCGTCGATCTGCTCTGGCCGGGGGAAACACGAGGACGATGTCACGCGGCGCCACGTCCTCTCAATGCGTCCATATGCTCCCAAGCCAGGCGCTGAGCGACGAGCCGCGCCTGTGTCGCGGACCAGTATCGCGCCTGATCGAGCCGCCCCAACCACAGGCAATCCGTGCCTTGCGAGAACACGACCTCGGTGGCGGCGAAGTGATCAGCAAGCGGCAGAAAACGTGCCCAATCCACTGGCTCGGTCTCGGCGCAGCCTTCTTGGGCCCCCAATGAGACGCAGACGCCTCTCCACGGCGAGGCGCTCAGGCGCGGGGCAGGAGCCGCGCTGATCTTGCGTTGGAGGCGATCGGCCCAAGGGAGGAGCTCGCTCGTCAAAGTCTCGCAGAACTGACGCACCTTGTCCTCGGAGGCAGGCTCCTGCGCCAATTTACGGTTCTTGGAGAAGGGTAGTCCGTATTCGAGTGTGTCGAGAATGACCTGCAAATCTCGCGGACGCAGGTGATAGATCGACGCAACCCACCGGTCGACTTCGTCCCATGCATCGACGGCGCCCGAGCTGACGGCTTCGAATAGCTTTGATGCATACGCGCGTTCGTGTTCGGCCAAGCTCTCCAGCGGGGGAAGCCAAAGACCGTCGATGGTGGCCTTTTCGATCGTGTCCCGCTCGAACGCGAACTCCCCGCTTGTGATCAACACCTGCCAGAGCGCGATCTTGCTCCCGATGACGAGGCTCAGGTAGCGAACGAGCTCCGCCCCTCGGTCATAGTGCCGACCGCTATAGCCGTAGAAGCTAGCGTTGAAGACGGCCCCAGCGGGGATAACTGCGGTACGGATCCTGCCCAGCGACGCCGGCGGCGCCTTCTGAACGACCATGAGCGGACCATCGAAGAGGGTTTCCGAACGAGGATCATGGATCCGCTCTTCATCAAACACCGGCAGATCGTCGGAGGAAATCAGCATCCCCTTGATCGTGTGCGGTGTGATGAGGCGCCGACCGTGAAGATACTGGGCTGGCACTCCAGGTTTGCCGTCGCCCGTCTTGCGGATGCGGCTGCTCCTCTTCAGCCGCTGATATCCGTTTCCGGCGAAACGCCCGCGCCCCCCGTCGCTGCCGAACAGCTGTCGCCAGTAGTCACCCAACCGTACGGGCGCATGGGACTGTAAGCGGTCATAGACCTGGACATCGGCCCGAGAGCCCTTGAACAGAAGTTTGAGGATCTCAGGCCGAGAAATCAATTCCTCGGTCGTGATCGGCTCGGCGTTGGTGGCATCGATACGCATGCCGCCCGCATTGTTCAGGGCCGACTCCAGCCTTGGGCTGACAAGCCGGAAGCCGCTCCCCTGGGGCGGCAGCTGATTGTTCGCATAGATGATACAGAACGGCGCATCGATCTCAGGCCAGACCTTCGTCTGCCGCAGTTCGACGCCATTGATGACGCCAGTGACATTGAGCGCGCAAAACAGCGCGCGGCGAGCATCCTGCATGCCGTCGCCTTGTTGGAACAACAGGCGGGCGTGGAGAGCAAAGGCGATCTGGCCTCCCGGTCTCGCCCACTCCATCGCACGCCACACGAAGGGTAAATCGAGCACTTCATTCGGAAGAGGGGGGGGAGGGCTCTCCGGTAGCCGTTCCTGGGCAATCCGCCGGACGATCGATTGTACGTCCGACCATTCGGGCAGACCTGTGCCGCTGGCCCAAGGCGGATTGCCGATGACCAGATCGTAGCTTGCGACATGTTCGTCGCCCACGGCGGGCCCAAGGCTGCCTAAAGCTCGGCGCTCGTCGTCGCGAGCCATCTTGAGAAGTACGCGACCGCGCAGGTTCTTGAAGCGCAGCTTGTGAATCGGTTCGGGGTTTGCGTCGAGTTCGATCGACATCAGGTAGAGGCCCAGCGCCGCGAAACGTAGTGCCGCTTCGTTGATGTCGAAGCCTGTGATCTGCTCATACAGGATTGATCTGAGCGTCTCGGTGTCGGGACGTTGTCCGTCCGCGCGCCAACGTTCGGCGACCAACTGCCTGAACGCCGTCAAAAGAAAGACACCCGCGCCCGCTGACGGGTCCAAGATGCGTGCTGTATGGCAGGGCTGCGTTCGACCAACGGCGTTGAGGCCGCCCCGGACCATCAGGTCGGCGATGGGCCGAGGGGTATAGTAGCCGCCCTCGCGCCTCTGCCGGTCGGGCGAATGTTGATGCAGATAATGTTCGTAAGCTTGGCTGAGGACGCCTACCGGAATGTGGGCGAAGTCCAGATTATCCCAGCGCTCCTGCCATCCGAGATAGAGGGTGCCGCCCGGCGCGCGACGGAGGATGTCGCCGAGGACCTTAAATGCTTCTTCGGGCAACCGATTCCAAATGCCGTGCGACGTCGGAAGGAAGTCTCCATTGAAGGTTTGATCGAGCCAGTTGGAGGTCGCTTCGGCGCGACGCGCGTCGTCGAACAGTTCGGCGGCCGAATAGGCATCGACGCCTAGGGAACTGAGCAGATGCCGATCGCCGAGAAAGCGCGTGAAGAGGGCGCGGCCGACCAGCGAAATCGCATCATCGTCTTCGACGCCGCATACCGTTCGCAGCGTATCGATCGACGTGCCCAGCAGCTTGAGCACAACATGAGAGATCCATTGGCGATTGCCGTTCGGAACGCCGGGCCGCGCGTTGGCCAGATGGGCCAGCGTCGCGATCTCCTGCCCGTCGGCGACCCCGATATCGACGCGAGCCCCAGACGTCTGAGAATCGTCGAGGCCGATAAGATAGACCTCCAATCGCCCCGCTGAGACGACGCCCAGATAGGGCGCATCGCCCCGCATGGCGAGCAGCCTGCGAATACGGTGCAGGCGTCCACGATCAGAATCGACATCCTCCGCTGACATAATGAAGATCAGCGGAGTCCCTTGCCACTCGTAGACCGCGGCGATGGCGCGAAGATCTTCGTTGCCAGCCTCTCTGGCTGCAAGAAGGGTGGCGTAGGGCAACAGATCGGGGCCATCGACGTCCAGAAGGCGCAAGGCGTCCTGATCGGCTCCGAAGCGTTCCAACTCCGAGGCAAGGCTGCTTTTAGATATGACGCTCATATCGCACCGAACTCGGTCGCGATGGGAGGGGGCAAATCGCTGTGATCAGACGTCGTTAGGCAGCCCATTAGCCCGCCCTCAGAATTTGAGGGAGAAAAGGGAGGGCTGTTTGAGCGCTTCCTGGTGCAAGGGGCATCATGCGCCCACCGATGCGGGCAAGTAGCGGATCGCACGGCACGATGAAGGCAGGCTCCGTCAGATGTCGTTCGCTGATCTCCCCGGCCGGGAAAATCTTCGCGGACGTTCTTTCTATCAAGGCGACCAGACCCTCGAGATGAGCTGGACGCGCATCGCCGAGGAGGCGGAACAGCCCATCGACGCCAGCGCCGATCTCACTGATCCGAACGCCATAGCCGCCGGTCAGCTCGCTCGTGATTGCCAAGCCCACCAAGTCTGCAAAGGTGAAGCGGGCGGCCTTTCCCGGCTTCTGAGCGAGGTAAGGCACGGCCTTGCGCCATGCGCGCACGTCGCCCGGTGACACCTGAGCGATGTCTCGGGCCTGCTCTTGAGTGAATTGTATAGTTTGCGCTGACACTCTTTCTTGTCGCTGACGACCAGAAAAAAAGCAAGCATGGGCGATCAAGTCAGCCGACATGCGTTCATCGCCGTGATGATCAAGATCATCAGACCGCGCTGATCGGCCTAGCGCGAAGTCTGGATCCCGAAGGTGCCAACCACCAACTGGTAGGAGGCGCTGATGTGCCGCAACATTTTGGGGCGGGTGTTCTCAAGCTTTACCCAGAAACCGGCGAACTTGGTGGGGAGTACCAGACCCAGGGCTAGGGCAGCAAAGGGCCAATACGGCTGGCTTGATAGTAAGTCGCATATTCCGCGACGGCACTTAACCAACTCTAATCCCGCTCGACCCCAAAAGGCTATCTCGCCAAGCGAGCCTAGCAAAGTTCCGCATGAGTCAGAAGTGGGTGAACTAGCTCTCCCTAAGGAGCGTCTCCGCCTGTGCCAGTACCATTTGCATAGCCAAGTCTGACAGATCTGGTGGGTAGCTGCCAAGCTTACTGCCAGCTTGTATCTGGCGGCGGTGCAGGTACCCGCCAGATCGCGCCGATGCGTCCGTCCTGTTCCACGACATCGCATTCCGCTTCAAAGGTGGAATCGTCCGTGATCTGCTGATTATTTCTGATCAAAACGCGGTCCAAGCGATAACGAGTGCCGATCTCCAAATCGGGTCGGAGCTCAGATAATGCGCATACGAACCCCCTACTGAACCATAGCGCGTCAGCGGAGCCGGGGGCTTCGAATGGCGCGATTTCCACTCGAACCCCAGCAGTCACCATGGATAACGTGTAGGCGTTCATCGTTTCATCTCCCGTGGTGAACGCCTACTGAGCTGCATCGATTCTCAAGATAAATATAATTATAACAATGCAGTATATGTAGGAGCATATATTTTTAACTTGGCGGCGCCGTATTGCGCATGATGTTCTCCGCTAAGGTGGACTAATTTTCCTCACCTTCGCGCGGACCTCCAGAACGCCGTCTTCGATCTGGCGTAGCAACTTACGTACGTCGGTTGCGGGTGCGCCGTCATCCGGTCTGTCGCCGAGCCATAGCTTCAGCAAGCCGCCCAGTCGGGCGAGGTCGCCTGATGCTCGAAACATATGGCCCATCGCCTTCAGGTCGAGAACGTTTGTAGGGCGTCCGTGCATGCCGACCGTCCGCAGATAGTGCGAAACCGACATCCCGCTGATCTCGGCACTGCGGACGATGAAAGCTCGCTCGTCCGATGTGACAAACACCTTCAGCGGGCGCTGCCGGTCCCTGGTGGGGGGGCGTTCAGCCATGACTACGCCCCTTGCCTTGGAGCGACGGCAGTCGCCGCAGACATCGAGCCCGGCGAGTAAAGGCGTATTGTGGTCCCACAATACATATCCTGCCTCGCACACCAGAGAGAAGTAGGGAGAAATAACGCAAAACAACGCAAGTCACCTGAATACCCTCCATTTGTTGCGTGATTTATCCTTGATTTGCATTGTGTCGCGTTGATTTGCATTTTGTCTCGTATTTTTGCCTTAAGTCAGCCGGGCGTAGTTGCGCTCTAGGGCCGATCATGAAGTCTGGCCCCAGACGTAGCGAGAGGCTTCACTGTACCGCTGGACGTACTTGGCGAACTGCTTGTAGCCGATAGGTAGGCGATGCTCGTGTTCCGCGTAGATGGCGGTGAGGTGCCAACCCTTGGCCAGTTTGTCCTCGATGTCGGCTCGGATCGCCAGATAGGCGACCCTGCCGTAGCCGCGATAGGTTTTGGGAGGGGCGCTTCTCATGTCAGGCCTTCATTGTTCAGCGTGGGTTTCCGGCCGGAGATCTGGGCTCCCAATTCCTTCATCTTTCGGCCGATTTCGGCGCGCTCGGCTTCGTTGAGGCTCTTATTCAAAGGAGTCTCTAGGTTTCGGGTGAAGCGTCGTTCGTCGGTTTTGGAAGTACGGTTCAGGGGTGAGGCTGTCACTGACGAACGATCGTTCGTCAGTTGTGGCCGGTAGAGATTTACCCTGCCTGGCGATCGTCGAGCCGTGATGTGGCCAGACTGTTCCAGGCAGCGGAGCGCCGTCTGGACGGCGCGTGGCGTGACGCCGGCAGCGGCCACCAAGGTTTGTTGACTGGGCCAGGCGACCTGACTTTTCAGGTTGATATAGTCGAGCATTAGCGCTGCGATGCGACAGGGCAGGTGGCGAAGTTGAGGGTCGGCGCAAACCTGTCGAATCCAGAGAAATTTGCGATGCGTTGATCTGGCGGCGGTAAGTTCGGCGGCGGGCATGGTTTCGCGTCCTCGCTGCGGCGAGGCCTTCTGTGCTTCACGAGAGGGCGGTGGCGGCTTAATCCGCTGCAAGGCTGTCCAGCCAGCGTTGCGCTTCTCTAGACGCGATCAGGGTGCGCTTGCCGGCCTTGAGGATGCGGATGCGGCCAGCCTTCACTTCCTCGTAGAAGGTGCTGCGGCCGATCGAACAGGCGCGGCAGAAGTCATTCACAGACAGGGCGAATTTTTGCGGTTCGCGGTTCATCGAAGTCTCCTTGTGGTCCGCGGGGATGTCGGCGGATGCATGGAGGTTCGAGGAAATCAGGGGGGCGGACAGCCCCTCTGAACTAGTGGATGTCAGACTCTCTCACTCAGGCGCTGGGCTCTTTCATCCATTTCCGCACGACGGCGAGGATGCGTTCGTCTGAGGGGCTACCTAGGATCGGGCCAAGTCTCAGGATGCCATTGGCAATCCGCGTCGCCTGACTGACTTGGGGATTTGTGCTGCGGAAGTGGTCGTAGCGTTCGCGTGCTTCGGCATACCACCTGGTGCGGGTAAGGTTGCCCTTCATTCCGCCGGTTGAGCGGGATGCACGATCCGATTTCAGTTCAGCGAGACCTTCGACTACGCCCAGCCGATCTTCGCCCATATGGGCCATGAAATGTGCGGCGAAGATGGTGTTGAATGCAGCGGTTTCGACAGCGACCAGGGTTTCGCGATCTCCTTTTTCTGCCAGGGCTCGACGCTTCGCGACGATGGCGGCGCAAGCCATGTGCGCCGAGTAGGCGCGACGCGACCGACCCGTGAGCCGAGCGGCGGTGGCGTCGCTTAGCCCGCCAGCTTCGGTTTCAGCCTGGACGGCCTTGAAGAAGTCATGCGTGACCGCTTCGCTACGATAGATCTCCTGGCACAACGAAAGCGTCGCTTCGAGAAAGACGTCCAGCGTGTGGGATACTTCTGTGGCGTCAGCCATGTGGAGAGCGGATTCGGCGCGTGGGGATGGGGAGGAGGGAGCCATTCGGATTCCTTAGGCGTGTGAATGGCGGCTCCAGTCGCTCATGAGTCCTTTCCGCTTCTCCAACAGATCGCCACGTCGGTAGGCGGCCTCGACCTTGTTGGCGACGGTATGGGCCAGAGCCATTTCAACCACTTCGCCGGGATAGTCCGTGGTCTCGGCCGCCCAATCCCTGAAGGTGCTGCGGAAACCGTGGGCGGTGAGGTCGCTGCGCTTCATCCGTTTGAGCGCGGCCAGCAAGGCCATGTTGCTCAGCGGCCTGTCCTTTTTCCCGCCGGGGAAAACGTAATCCGAGGTTCTGATCTCGGCCATTGACTCCAGAATTTTCAGCGCGCTCGCGCTCAAAGGCACGCGATGCTCCCGCCCTGCCTTCATCCGCTCTTTGGGGACCGTCTAGGTCGCTGATGCAATGTCCAGTTCCTCCCACCGCGCCCCGATCACTTCGCTGGTTCGCGCCGCCGTCAGAATGGTGAACTCCAGGGCGCGAGCGCCGACACCGGCCTGATCGGCCAGGACCTGCATGAACACGGGTAGTTCCTTGTAGGGCAGGGCTGCGTGGTGGGCGACTGTGCGGATCTTGTTTTTCGACGGGAGCAGCTTGTCGAGATGGCCTCGCCAGCGCGCAGGGTTATCGCCGTGCCTAAAGCCGCGCACCGTGGCCCAGTCGAGAATGGTTTCTATCCGACCTCTCAGTCGGCTGGCCGTTTCGGGTTTGGCTGTCCAGATTGGCTCAATGGCCTTCAGCACCAGGGTCGTGTCGATGGCGGCGACGGCGAAGTCGCCGAAGATCGGTTCGGCGTAGGTGGCGAGAGTGGCCTCCCATTGCGCCGCGTGCTCTTTGCATTCTTCCAGGCCGCCTGGTTCGCTTTGATGTAGGCGGCGGCCGCCTGCTTGAAGGTGACGGCTTTTGCGTCCTCAAGGCGTTGGGTGGATCGTTCCGCGTTGCGCGCATCAATGGGATCGAGGCCTCGAAGTTTGAGCTTGCGGGCTTCCAGCGCCAGGTCGCGGGCTTCCGAAAGGCTGACCGTGTGGAGTGGACCTAAGCCCATTTCGCGTTCGCGCCCACTCAGAGCGAATCTGAAAATCCAGGACTTCGTGCCTGATCGGCTGACCTGGAGGTAGAGGCCGCCACCATCGGCGTACATGCCGGGCTCTTTGAGGCGTCCGACCGCCAGGGCGCTCAGTCGGTTATGATGGCGCATTTACAACCCACATATCTACCCACGTTTATGGGCCGGACTATGTCAGGTGGTTGTGATCGCGTCCAGACGAAGATGGACTGAAATGCTCAGCAAAACCAACGGGTCAGCCGACGTAAGGGGATGCCGATGGACGTGGGGGGATGCGACCGTGGCGGACAGAGAGGGACTGCCGCCACATCGTTTAAAATCAATCACTTAGCAGGCCGTGACTGCTACAAGTTTGAGGGGGAAGTGTAGCAGTCTGCCGCGCGCTTTCAAGGTGGTCCAAGCAGGTAGCAGCAGGCTGCGGCCATCATGCTTGGTTGAGTTCAAAGCCAACGTATCGTGAAAACTCCTCGGGATACTGAGCCAGCACCATAGTGAGGTGCGCGAGCGCGGCCGCTTCATAGCGATCAGTTGACGGCGGATTGGGGCTCGCCTTGACCGCCTCGTCGTAAGCTTGAAGCCCTGCGAGATAGATGTCTGAGCCATCCCCCAAAGCATATACAACGCCCCAGCGAGCGGACATGCGTTGCTGCTCAGTCGCTCGGCTATCAAGGGCTTGGTCGATTATCGTTGTGGCGTCCAAACGCAACTGTGTCGGCTCTAAGTAAGGCTTGGCCATGCGTGTAGATTGAACGGCGGCGTATCCTTTAGCTGCCATAAGCATGTCAGGTTTTAGATAGCCGTCATCGCCCGTCTCGATCCCAGCCTTCTTCGCAGCGCCCAGAGCAGCGCCCTCTCTGGCCCGCCGCGCGTCCAACGCCGCCCTGATCCGCTTCCGCGCGTCCGACGATCCAGCGGCCTGCACAATCATCGGGCTCATGCCCTGTTGAAGCATTCGGTGCGATACGGCGGTGGTTGCAGCCAGTTCGTTCAGCAAAGCATTGAATTCGCCAGCACTCAGTTCACGCTGTGCGGCGGTAAGTTGGGCTCTCGCATCATCATCGAACATCTGAATGGAGGCTGCGCGCTGCTTTTGCCGTTTGGCTTGGCCCATGACCCACCAAACGATTGCCCAAACGATAACGCCACCAATGATCCAGCCCAGCACAACACTCTCCTAATCTGTGCCCCTAACTCGCGGCCTAGTGGTTAAGCTCGCGTTTCCAAGGATAATGCGGGAGAGTGACAAGGTTGAATGTTCTGTCTATGTTCCTTGCAGCGATTGCGAGGCTGCTATGACCATTTTCGACCATTTCCCAAAAACGCCTATCGACATCGTAGCCCCAGACGGCACGCTTCGCTGTTCGACCACCGGCATCATCAGCGCCAATGAAATACAAGTTCCTGATGCATCTGTCGATGTGGAGGCTGGGGACGAAGTTCGGCGGCTTCTTCCAAGTGGAAAAGAGGAAGTCTTCATTATACGGGATGCCGTTTATTCTGACGGCTTAGGTCCTATCCCGCCGCATTATAGCCTCAAGGTGTTTCGTAAGGGATCGTTTGCCCGGCACACGGGCGGGCACTACATCAATGTGTCGGGAAGCAATGCGCGTGTTAACTTGCACTCAACGGACAACTCAACAAACACCGTCAGCACTACGTCGATATTTGCCCAGGTCGCGTCCGCCATTGAGCAAGGGGTGGAGGACGAGGCTGAGCGCGCGACCCTCCTTGAAGCCTTAAAAGCCATAGAGGCGAGCAATAGCGCGGAAGGGAAAGGGCAAGCCTATCAGCGGCTAATCGCAAACGCTGCCAATCACATGACCATTCTTGCGCCGTTTCTCGGCCCCTTGACCCAAGCGCTTTCACAGTAACCCCCGGCCGAAATTCGGCTTAGCTATGCGAGGGTAGACCTCCGATCCTAAGAGGCATCGGCTCCCCCGGTATCCCCTCCGGGCTGGCCGCAAATCATCATGCCACCAAGGCATTGCCTGCCGCCGCCATATCGCCAGCGACGCCGCCAGAAACGACAGGCTCACAAGTTGTAGGTTATGCGCTATGGCTCATAAGATAGATTGACGCGACATTGAGCCGGGCTTATGAGCCAGCTTAGAGCGCCACATAACTTATGAGCCAGTCATGCACCGCATCGCCTACTACCGCGTCAGCACCGGGGACCAGAGCATTGAGAGCCAGCGCCTCGCCCTCGGCGGGGACTTCGACCAAGAGTTCAGCGACGTAGGCGTAAGCGGCGGGACGCTGGCTGCTAAGCGGCTGGGCTTCGCAGACCTGCTAAGCAAGGTCCGGCCCGGCGATGTGATCCATGTCTATGCGGTTGACCGTCTCGGCCGGGACGCCTTGGACGTTCAGGCCACCGTCCGCCTCCTTATCGACATGGGCGTCACCGTTCACGTTCACGGCCTCGGCCCTATTGGTCGCGGCGTGGGGGAGTTGATCCTCGCCGTGCTGGCCCAAGTCGCAGATATGGAACGCCAGCGGATCAAGGAGCGGACGCAGGCAGGCCGGGACGCCGCGAGGGCCGCTCTGGAAGCCACAGGCAGGACCCACCGGGGGAAGGAAAGCCTCGGCCGACCGATGGCTCAGGACGCCGCCGCCGTGGTCGCATGGCGCAGGGAGAACGGGGCAAGCATCGCACAAACTGCCCGGCAGTTCGGCCTCTCCCCCGCCACGGTGAAACGCTACACAGCGGCGGCGACGTAGGGCCGGATCGCAGCGGCCACGCTAGACCGGATTTCAGGCTCGTGGGCGGGCCTCTCCAGCCCGCTCGACACTTGGGGCACCGACGCCCTCCCGGCGCCCCACCACCCTCCACAGGGCATATGGCGAAGGTGTCAGGTTTCGCCCAGGCATCGTCCCGCGCGACAGCCGGACCTGAGGGCCGATGGGATATTTTCGACGGGCGCGGCGACGGGAGTGCTCGTCCTTGATTGTGGAGCATCCCTCCAACAGCAAGAGCCGCTTATTACAGGCCCAACGAGCCGACAATTTTGTCTGTCGCTTCGCGCGTCTTGGCTTCGTGCTCCCAATAGGATTGCTCAGACACCTTCAATAGCGGCACGTCATACCCGCCGAAGCGGTAGGTTTGCGAATTTGCCGAGGCGCTTTGCAAAAGACTGCCGAGCGCCAGAAACATGGAGGCATCGACATCTTGGGAAAAACCTTGGGGGCGTTGCTTCAAGCCCTGAGCCAAAGAGGCGGCAGCGGTTGCTAACGGATGGGGACGCTGCCCCATCTTTCCATCGAACAATTCTGGCTTGGTCGAATAGAGCATTGCAACAAGGCGGCTAGACAGAGTTTTGACATCGAACTCTGGGCCAAACGGACTAGTTCTTCGGATGGCATCTTCGATGATGCCGCCCGCCTCAGTGAGCTTCGCCATGCTCTTGAATTTGCCAAACATCGTTAGTCCCCCGTTTCGGAATTACGCTCGCAATCCTAGCAGCTGAAAGCAATTGCCGTAAATGCCGTGGCCGTATGATCCACATTTCACGAGCCTCTGGCCGTGGTCAGAATGTCGGTCAAACAGGACGCGGACCAGCGCCTTGTGCGACTGGGCAACGGGATCAGGGCGCTCCGTGAGGAGTTGGGCCTATCTCAAGAGGCGCTGGCCGATGCGGCAGGCATCGACCGATCACACATGAGCCGGATCGAACGCGGGAAGCGGAATGTCAGCTTCCTCAACATTTGTCGGATCGCCGAAGCGCTCGACCGCAAGCCGTCGGATTTGTTAGTCGCCGGATCGCTCTGAACCGACCGCCTGTCGTCTAAATGGCGCGGGCGGCAGTTGCTTTCGAGGCCAATGAGATGACGACAACTGATATCCGCAAGGGTCTAGAAAACGCTATGACCGCCGCTGCGAACAAGGCCGCTGCGGACTACAGGGCGGCGCATCCTGAGGCGTCCCGCATGCAGGCGTCTGTCAAAGTCAACGCCTACCGGCAACGGCCAAGAGGATATAGCCAGTGGCCTGTAAAGCTCACGGAACTGTTTATTCGCACGCCTGCGGCAGCGGCGAAATCCAATGCGGAGTTAGTCGCATGGCTCAGCGAACGATACAACGGCTACGCCATCCCTGAGGCCGCGCTTTACAAGTTGCTATCCGCTTCTCAGCGGACAGCTATTGATAAGGCCCTGAGCGACGCCGGGATGACAGGGCGCACGAAGCCGAAAGATACTTTCTCCACTATCAAGCAGCGCTGGCAGGCGATGCGGGGCCGTGTTGAGGGCCTGAGATCGGCAACGGTTGAGGTGGTGTTCGCCGATGAATGCGTCGTCGTGGGAGACAAACGCTACACGATTGAGGCCGGGCGGTATCCGGCGATCAGGGTGGGGAAGAACCGGCTTCGGTCCGACATACTGGAGCAGTTGTTGCTCGGTTCATACTGACCTCCTTTCTTTCTTAAGAAAGGGGAAGAAAATGGCAAATCTGATTTGATACCCTAGGGGGACAGAAAACACCCGCCGCCGCCTTCCTGCATGGCACATTCACGGGGCGCATCTGTCTCAAATATCGTCCCACCCGGCCAATGGACTACAGCTGCGCTGAGGGGCCTCGCCACCCCTGACGAGCGATCACCCGGCCGGGTCCAAACCACCGCCCCAGCGCCCCGCTTTCCGGCCTTCTTGACTATCTCAGGGAAGCGGGCGGGGGCGGCAGGGTGAAGCCCGGCACCCGGTAGCGGGCCATGCCTTCGACCAGCGGGTGAAGAGGATATGCAGGGCCGTAATCGTCGCCCGTCTCACCAGTCTCATGCCCGGTAATGGCGTCATTGACCGCCTTATCCAGACGACAGGCGCGGGCGTAATGCTTGAAGCTATGGCGGAAAGAATGGAACACAACGCGGTCATCGGCGACGCCGCAAACCTTACGGAGGTAGCGGCTGAACCACTTGGACCAGTTGCCCATAAGTTCGCCCTCCGCTGTCGGGTTGATCTTATGGAAGATGCGCGCACGGCGCTCTGCCTTGGCGGCCGCCACCACCTTGAGGAAGCCCAGGGCGATTAGATCGGAGTGGATGGGGACGCGCCGCTCGCTCCCCTCCGTCTTAACCTTTTGGCCCCGTTCTTCGTTCTCTGCGAAGCGCATGACCCAAGCGGAATGTTCGCCGCCTTCTTCGTCTAGATAGGCTTCTTCATAGACATCATCGGGGTGAAGCTGCCCAAGTTCAGTCTGACGAGCGCCCGTGTAAAGCGCCAACAGCGGGAGCCAATACGCTGCTTCGCCACCACCTCCGACGGGACGAGCGCTATCTATATGAACGGGGCCGCTGAACATGGCCTTGAGTTCATCGCGATCAAAGTGCAGCCGTTTATCTTTGGCCCGCCTCTTGTCGGCAACCTTGATCCCTTTGGCGGGGTTCGCGGGGATCAGGTCATTGTCCACGGCGTAGTTGAACAGCGTCCCTAAGAAGGGGATGATGACGTTGATATTTCCCGGCGTTTTACCTTCGGCTAACAGGGCGTCTTTGAACGCTATGACATGCTGCTTGGTCACATCTTGGATCGCCAGCTTGCCGACGACGGCCTCGAACCGCTTAACCGTCCGCGTCAGGTCCCGCACCGTTCTCGGCTGCGGTATCCGCTCGGCCTTCCATTTGTCCAGCACATCAGCGAGCGGGACGCGGGGACCGCCGGATGCTGTGGGCTTGACGGCGGGAGCCGCAGCAAGGGCCGCCGCGCCTTCGCCTGTGAGGATCGCCAGCGTCGCCACCCGCATCCCCTCAGCCTCAGACAATGACAGGCCCACGGCATCGCCGCCGTCGAGGATAGCCTGATAGGTTTCCAGCCCTTCGCGGGCCTCAAGGTTGAAGTCTTCCAGACGCCCAGCCGCGAGGTATGCCGCCCGCTTCTTCCGCAGGCCGACAAGCGCCCGCGCCGCATAGGCGTCTATGTCTATGGGCTTGGTCGCTGCCTTGGTTTCGACGGTGGGGGCCTTCTCGGCTGCGGCCATAGCAGCCCGCGCCTCAGCGAACTCCCGATCCTGAGCGGCCCAAAGGGCGACATGGAGCCGCTTGGCCTCGGCCGGGTCCGCCGTCCCTAGCGCTTTGACGATTACTTCCTTGCCGCCATAGGCCGGGCGGAGGTCTTTGGGGATGACGCGGCGCGTGGAATACCGCCCGCCATCGCGCCTTAGAAGGCCAGTCAACACGTCTGCTCTCTCCGTATCGAGTGTAGCAGACATTCGGCCCCTAACGATTGTAAGTGACTGATTTTCCAACAAACTCTTTCAGATCAAGAGCTTGTAACACCGTGGCGGACAGAGAGGGATTCGAACCCTCGGTACGCTTTCACGTACACACGCTTTCCAAGCGTGCGCGATCGACCACTCCGCCACCTGTCCGTTTCCACGACATCGCCGTGTAGCCGCCGGACGGTCGATCCAGCGGAGCGAGGCTGATAGAACAGCCTGACCCCCTCGGCAAGCGCCCTGTGAGGCCCCATATGGAGGGAAGTCGATTTTAGCCCCGAATTTTGCGAGATTTCTGATGTTGTTCCAGAAAGCGTCTGAACTGCCGACCGTCGATACCGCTCTGCCGGGGCGGGCCGAGGCGTTGCCGACCGATGAGACCCACTTCGTCCTGGGTCATGCGCTGAAGGGGCCGCATCCGGCCGGGATGCAGACGGCCGTCTTCGGCATGGGCTGTTTCTGGGGCGTGGAGCGGGTGTTCTGGCAACTGCCGGGCGTCTGGACGACCTCGGCGGGCTATGCGGGCGGGATCACGCCGAACCCGACCTATGAGGAGGTCTGCTCGGGTCGGACGGGTCACACCGAGGTGGTGCAGGTCGTGTTCGATCCGGCCGTGATCTCTTATGGCGACCTGCTGAAGGCCTTCTGGGAGAACCATGACCCGACGCAGGGCATGCGTCAGGGTAATGACCAGGGCACGCAGTATCGTTCGGCTGTCTATACGTTGAACGAGGCGCAGCGGGCGGAGGCGCTGGCCTCGCGCGACGCCTATCAGGCGGCGCTGAGCGCGGCGGGGCGCGGGTCGATCACGACGGAGATCGAACCGGCCGGGCCCTACTACTTCGCCGAAGGCTATCACCAGGGCTATCTGGCCAAGAATCCGGCGGGCTATTGCGGCATCGGCGGGACCGGCGTGGTCTGCCCGATCGGCCTGGGCGTCGGGGCCTAGGATGGATCGCGCGGGCGTAGGCAAGGCCTGCCTGGCCTTGCCGGGGGCGACGATGGACCACCCGTTCGGGCCGGGCCATGACGCCTATAAGATCGGGGGCAAGATGTTCGCCATCGTCGGCGCCGAGGGCGGGCTGTCGTTCAAGGTGTCGGACATCGCCTATGCGGTGCTGACCGAAGAGGGGCGGGCGGCGCCCGCCCCCTATCTGGCGCGGGCGAAGTGGGTGCATCTGGCCGATCTGGGCGATTGGCCGGATGACGAACTGGCCGATCACCTGAAGTCGGCCCACGCCCTGATCGCCGCCAAGCTGACGAAGAAGGCGCGGGCCGAACTGGGTCTCTAAAGCTGGGCTTTAGGCGGCGGCGTTCCGCGACCGGAACCACAGGTAGAGAATCCCCACGGGCGCGATGAAGATCGAGAAGCCCCACAGGAAGAAGTTCACCAGCACCTTCAGGAACATCAGGATGACGGCGTTCATGAAGAAGACGGTCTCGCCCATCATCACCCGCTTGATCTCGTCCCAGACCAGTTTGGAGAAGGGAAACAGCAGGGCGCCGACGCCGAACACCGCCAGGGTCACGGCGCGGTCATGCATGGGTTTGGCGCCGTCCAGCGACAGCATCATCCAGGTCGTGAAGGCCATGAAGGCGGCGCTGAGCACATAGGCGCGGATCAGATAGCCCGGCTGCACCGAGCCGAAGATGCGTTTGATGAAATTCATGTCGGAGGGACGCTTTCTTACTGGGCCTTGGTTTTCTGTTCGGCGATCCAGCGGTCCATGCGCGCATCCAGCAGGGCTAGCGGCAGGGCGCCGTCGACCAGCAGGGCGTCGTGGAAGGTCCGCACGTCGAAGCGGTCGCCCAGTTCACGCTCGGCCTTCTGGCGGATCTCGCGCAGGCGGATCTCGCCGATCTTATAGGCCGTGGCCTGGCCGGGATCGCCGATGTAGCGCTGCAGTTCGGTTTCGATGTTGTGCGTTGACAGGGCCGAGTTGTCGCGGAAGCAGGCGCGGGCCTGTTCCTCGCTCCAACCCAGCCAGTGCAGGCCGGTGTCAGCCACCAGACGGCAGGCGCGCCACATCTCATAGCTGAGGCGGCCGAACCGCTCATAGGGTGTGCGATAGATGCCCATTTCCTCGCCTAGGAACTCGGAATAGAGGCCCCAGCCTTCGCTGAAGGCCGTGACCGAGGCGTCGCGACGGTAATAGGGCTGGTCCGCGGCTTCCTGTTGCAGGGCGACCTGCAGGTGGTGGCCCGGCACGGCCTCGTGCACCGTCAGGGCGGGCAGTTCATACAGGGGCCGCTGGTCCAGCTTGCCGGTGTTGACGATGTAGCCCCCGGCCACGCCGGTCGCCATCGAGCCGGCGTTGTAGCGGCCGGTGGTGTAGGTCTCTTCCATCTCGATCGGCACCGGACGCACGCCGTAGGGCAGGCGCGGCAGGGTGGCGAACAGCGAGGGCAGGCGGTCATCCGAGCGCTTGGCGATCTCGGACGCCTTCTCCAACAGCTCCTCGCGCGTCTTGGCGTAGAACTGCGGGTCGGTGCGCAGGAAGGTCAGGAAACCGGCGAAGTCGCCGGTCCAGCCGGCGGCGCGCATTTCCGTCTCCATGCGGGCGCGGATACGGGCGACTTCTTCAACGCCGATCTGATGCACCTGATCGGGCGTCAGGTCGGTGGTGGTGTGGCTGCGGACCAGGAAGGCGTACAGGTCGCGACCGCCGGGGCGGTGAACCAGACCCGGCTCCTGTGGGGCCTTGGGCGCGTATTCGTCGCGCAGCAGGTCGCGCCAGGCGGTGCGGCGGGCGGTGATCGGTCCCTCGACCAGATCGCGTGCGCGAGCGCGGAACTGTTCCTGCTGGGCGGCGGGGATGGAGGCGGGCAGGGCGTTGAACGGGCGCAGCAAGACGTCGCCCGTCTCGCCCGGCGCCAGGTCGCGCTCGGCCTGGGCCAGGGCGCTGTC
>NZ_DAMCNG010000004.1:0-37259 GCF_032107865.1 Brevundimonas sp. | reverse complement strand
GACGCCTGCCGCCACCATGCCGCCTGCGGCGAGGCCTGTGCCGACGGCGGCGCCGGCGCTGAGTTGAGGACCGCCGGAGACGATGCCGCTCGCGATCCCGGGACCGAAGATGCCGAGGCCAAGCAACGACAGAGCGGCGAGCACGATCGCCATAGCCTCGTCAATAGATGGGTTCTGGCCGCCGAAGCCGGATGTGAACTCGGAGAACAGCGTAGAGCCAATGCCGATGATGACGGCGAGGACCAGGACCTTGATGCCGGATGAGATGACGTTGCCGAGCACGCGTTCGGCCATGAAGGCGGATTTGCCGAACAGGCCGAACGGGATCAACACGAAGCCGGCGAGCGTCGTCAGCTTGAACTCGATGAGTGTGACGAAGAGCTGGATGGCGAGGATGAAGAAGGCGAGCAGCACCAGAGCCCAGGCCAGGAACATGCAGGCGATCTGGATGAAGTTCTCGAAGAACGACCAGTAGCCCATCAGGCTGGAGATCGAATCGAGCAGCGGCCGTCCGGCGTCGAGCCCGGTCTGAGCGACCTTGCCGGGGCGCAGAAGGTCGGCTGTCGTGAAGCCCGTGCCGCTGGCCTTCAGGCCAAGGCCTGCGAAGCTCTCGAAGATGATCCGAGCGAGATTGTTCCAGTTGCCGATGATGTAGGCGAAGACCCCGACGAACAGCGTCTTTTTCACCAGCCGTGCGATGATGTCGTCGTCGGCGCCCCAGCTCCAGAACAGCGCCGCTAGCGTCACGTCGATAACAATCAGCGTTGTGGCGATGAACGCGACTTCGCCGCTAAGCAGGCCGAAGCCGCTGTCTATGTAGCGGGTGAAGACCTCGAGGAAGTGGTCGATGACGCCGGTGCCGCCCATGATACTACCGTGCCTCGTCGGGCTGGGGCGCGCTTTCACGGCGGATCGGATTGTCGGGGATCTCGCGCGGAATCGCATTCGGCGGAGGCGGTTCGGGGAGACGCTCCATCGGACGAGCGCCGGGCGCGAGAAAGCGATGACGGTTCTCTGCCCAGGCTCGGAGGCACCCCGGATCGCGCGGCCCCGCTTCGCCAAGGGACTGGCAGCGGATCAATTCGTCACGCAGGGGATCGGCCTGAGCCTGGGTAGAGCGGCCGGAT
This sequence comes from Brevundimonas sp., assembly GCF_032107865.1. Classification (GTDB taxonomy): domain Bacteria; phylum Pseudomonadota; class Alphaproteobacteria; order Caulobacterales; family Caulobacteraceae; genus Brevundimonas. The sequence goes on along the minus strand of NZ_DAMCNG010000004.1, from coordinate 36,132 downwards.
GGCCAGGCCGCCGGCGCTTCCTCCTTGCGGGTCATCTCGATCGCGGTCGCGGTGACCGCGACCGCGACGAACACGACGGCGCCAAGCCGCGCGAGCATCTTGCCGTCCATGACCATGTCCTCAGTTGCCGTTCGGGAACATGCGGGCGTTGCCGGGCTGGTAGCCCGTGCCCGGCGTCAGGAAGCGGCGGCGCTGTTCGCGGCCCTGTTCGGCCGCTGCCGCCCGCTCGGCCTCGGAGAGGCTCTGTGCGCGGCCATTGGCGGCAACGACGGCGGTGAGGTCGGCGAGCTGTTGTGCTTGCAGGGCGAGAAGCTGATTGCCCGCCTGCGTCGCCTGAAGCGCGCCGGTCGCGCCCTGGCTTTGGCCGACGAGCGCCGTCATCTCACCGCGATTGGTGTCGATGTTGCCGACGACGCCGGCCTGCACGCGCATGGCGTCCTGCAAGCCTCCGACCGTGTTCTGCCAGCGCTCGCGCGCTCCCGCGACGAGCGCCTGATCGGACGCCGACATCGACGCGTTGCCATAGGTGGTCTGAAACGCACGGTCGATCTGCTGGACGTTGAGGGCGATGCCCTGCGCCTCCGCGAGAAGTTGCTGGGTGCGCTGCACCGACTGCTGAAGCTGCTGGAGCGAGGAGTATGGCAAGCTCGCGAGATTGCGGGCCTGATTTATCAGCATGGTCGCTTCATTCTGAAGCTGGGTGATCTGCTGATTGACCTGCTGGAGCGTGCGCGCCGCCGTCAGGACGTTCTGCGCATAGTTGGTCGGATCATAGACGATCCACTGTGCGGCGGCCGGCGGGGCGAAGATTGGCGACAGCGCGAGCGGCGCGGCAAGGAGCGCGGCGCCGATGCGCAGCGCGCGTGAGCGGGAACGAACGGAACGGGTCATGGGCGTGCCTCCGGATCGGTTTGGGGGGTGATGTTGGTGAGGTCGGCGATGAGGTCGGCGGCCCAGCCGAGCCGGTTCTCGCCAAGCCATTCGGCAAGGAAACCATCCGTGCCGCTGCGGGCGTGAACCGCGGCGATCAGCGCCTGGTGCTGCTTCGACGAGGCGGCGCAGAGCGCCAGCGCTACGTCCGACAGACCCAGCTCGAAGAGCCGGTTGCCGCGGCGGGACTGGCAGTAATAGTCGCGCTTGGGCATCGCGCGCGCGAGGATCTCGATCTGGCGATCGTTGAGGCCGAAGCGGCGATAGATGGCGGTGATCTGCGGCTCGATCGCGCGTTCGTTCGGGAGCAGGATGCGGGTCTGGCAGCTTTCGATGATGGCTGGGGCGATCGCCGAGCCGTCGATGTCGGAGAGCGACTGCGTGGCGAAGATGACGCTGGCGTTCTTCTTGCGCAGGGTCTTCAGCCATTCGCGGAGCTGGCCGGCGAAGCCCTCGTCGTCGAGCGCGAGCCAGCCTTCATCGACGATCAGCAGGGTTGGGCGACCGTCGAGGCGATCCTCGATGCGGTGGAAGAGATAGGCGAGCACGGCGGCGGCAGCGCCGGTGCCGATCAGACCTTCGGTCTCGAAGACCTGAACATTGGCCTCGCCCAGATGCTCGGTCTCGGCGTCGAGCAACCGGCCGTAGGGACCGCCGACGCAATAGGGTCGAAGCGCCTGCTTCAGGTCGTTGGACTGGAGGAGGACCGACAGGCCCGTCAGAGTCCGCTCGGCGATCGGTGCGGAGGCGAGCGACGACAGCGCCGACCAGAGGTGCTCCTTGACCTCGGGCGTGACGGCAACGCTCTCGCGCCCCAGGATCGCGATCAGCCAGTCGGAGGCCCAGGCCCGCTCGGCGACGTCGTCGATGCGGGCCAGCGGCTGGAGCGACACGCTGTCGTCCGATCCTTCGGTAAGCCCACCGCCGAGATCATGCCAGTCGCCGCGCATGGCGAGTGCGGCAGCGCGGATCGAGCCGCCGAAGTCGAACGCGAACACCTGGGATTGCGCATAGCGCCGGAATTGCAGCGCCATCAGCGCCAGCAGCACGGACTTGCCGGCGCCGGTGGGGCCGACGATCAGCGTATGGCCGACATCGCCGACATGGATGGAAAGCCGGAACGGGGTCGAGCCTTCGGTTCTGCCGTAAAGCAGTGGGGGTGCGTCGAAGTGCTCGTCCCGTTCCGGTCCCGCCCACACCGCCGACAGCGGGATCATATGGGCGAGATTCAGTGTCGAGATCGGCGGTTGCCGGACATTGGCGTAGACATGGCCCGGCAGGCTGCCGAGCCAGGCATCCACCGCATTGATCGTCTCGGGCATCGCGGTGAAGTCGCGGCCCTGGATGACCTTCTCGACCATCCGCAGCTTCTCGGCGGCGATGCGCGGATCGTCGTCCCAGACGGTGATCGTCGCCGTCACATAGGCCTGGCCGGCATAGTCGGCGCCCAGCTCCTGCAGCGCCATGTCGGCGTCGGCTGCCTTGTTCGCCGCGTCGGTGTCGACCAGTGCCGAGGCCTCGTTGGTCATCACCTCCTTGAGGATGGCAGCGATCGACTTGCGCTTGGCGAACCATTGCCGCCGGATCTTGGTCAGCAGCTTCGTCGCGTCGGTCTTGTCGAGGAGGACGGCGCGGGTCGACCAACGATAGGGAAAGGCCAGTCGGTTCAGCTCGTCGAGGATGCCGGGCGTGGTCGCGGTCGGGAAGCCGACGATGGTGAGGATGCGAAGATGCGCATCGCCCAGGCGCGGCTCCAGCCCGCCGGTCAGCGGCTGGTCGGCGAGTAGCGCGTCGAGATACATCGGTGTCTCGGGGACGCGGACGCGGTGCCGCTTCGTCGAGACGGTGGAATGCAGATAAGTCAGCGTCTCGCCGTCATCGAGCCAGGCACATTCCGGCATGAAGGCGTCGATGAGTTGAAGGATGCGATCGGTGCGGTCTGCGAAGCCGCGCAGTACCTCGTGCGCATCGACGCCGGCATGATCGCGACCCTCGTAGAGCCAGGTCTCGGCGCGGGCGGCGTCCTCGGCCGGTGGCAGATAGAGGAAGGTCAGGAAATAGCTCGACTCGAAATGCGCGCCGGCTTCCTCGAAGTCGGCCTTGCGCTCGGCATCGACCAGGCCGGAAGCGCTGTCGGCGAACATGCTGGCCGGATAGGTGGCGGCGCCATGGCGCTGCGCCTCGACGAAGATCGCCCAGCCGGAACCGAGGCGACGAAAGGCATTGTTGAGCCGGCCGGCGACGGCGACCAGCTCGGCCGGTACGGCGCTGTCGAGGTCGGGGCCGCGAAAGCGCGCCGTGCGCTGCAAACTCCCGTCCTTGTTCAGCACCATGCCTTCGCCGACCAGCGCTACCCAAGGGAGGTAGTCGGCGAGCCGGGTGTTGCGGTTGCGATACTCGGCAAGGTTCATCATCGCGTCGCTCCTCAGACCGACAGGTGGCCGGGGATGCGCAGATGCTTGCGCACGACGTCGACGAACTGGGGATCGCGCTTGGCGGCCCAGACGGCCGCGAAATGCCCGACGGCCCAGAGGCCGAGGCCGACCAGCCAGAGGCGCAGGCCGAGGCCGAGCGCGGCGGCCAGAGTGCCGTTCAGGATGGCCAGCGAACGCGGCGCGCCGCCGAGCAGGATGTGCTCGGTCAGCGCCCGGTGGACCGGGACTGAGAAGCCCGGCAGTTCGCCGCCATGATCCGCGCCGTCGGCCATCAGACGAGCGCCCCGCCGCCGAACGAGAAGAAGGACAGGAAGAAGCTCGACGCGGCGAAGGCGATCGACAGGCCGAACACGATCTGGATCAGCTTACGAGCGCCACCGGACGTATCGCCGAAGGCGAGCGTCAGACCGGTGATGATGATGATCATCACGGCGATGATCTTGGCGACCGGCCCCTCGATCGATTCAAGGATCGACTGAAGTGGCGCCTCCCACGGCATCGACGAACCCGACGCATGGGCGGCCGGCGCCAGGGCGAGTGTGAGGAAGGTGACCGACACCGCCGTGGCGATGTGGCGGCGGATGCGCAGGGCATGCTTAATCATGACGGTTCTCCTGTGACGGGCTGGCTTGCGGGGGTGACGCGGTAGTCGCCGTCGGGGCCGAGGCCCTCGATGCGGGCGAGTTCGGCCAGGCGGCGCGACGCGCCCCGGCCGGAGAGCACGGCGACGAGATCGATCGTCTCGGCGATCAGCGCGCGCGGGACGGTAACGACGGCTTCCTGGATGAGCTGCTCCATGCGGCGGAGCGCGCCGATGGCGGTGCCGGCGTGGATGGTCCCGACGCCGCCGGGGTGGCCGGTGCCCCAGGCCTTTAGGAGGTCCAGCGCCTCGGAGCCGCGCACCTCGCCGATGGGAATGCGGTCGGGGCGCAGGCGAAGCGAGGAACGGACGAGATCGGAGAGCGAGGCGACGCCGTCCTTCGTGCGCATCGCGACGAGGTTGGGTGCCGCGCATTGCAACTCGCGGGTGTCCTCGATCAGGACGACGCGATCCGAGGTCTTGGAGACCTCGGCGAGCAGTGCGTTGGTGAGCGTGGTCTTGCCGGTCGAGGTGCCGCCGGCGACGAGGATGTTGCGCCGATCGGCAACCGCCTGGCGCAAGGTCTCGGCTTGAGCCGCCGCCATGATCCCGGCGGCGACATAGTCGTCGAGCGTGAACACGGCGACGGCCGGCTTGCGGATCGCAAAAGCCGGCGCGGAAACCACGGGGGGCAACAGCCCCTCGAACCGCTCCCCCGTCTCGGGCAGTTCGGCCGAGACACGCGGGGCACCCGGATGAACTTCGGCGCCGACGTGATGGGCGACGAGGCGGATAATGCGCTCGCCGTCTGACGGCGACAGTCGCTCACCCGTATCGGAAAGCCCCTCGGAAAGCCGGTCGACCCAGAGCCGCCCATCGGGGTTGAGCATCACCTCGACGATCGCGGGATCTTCCAGAAACGTGGCGATCGCGGACCCGAGGGCTGTGCGCAGCATGCGCGCACCGCGAAGGATCGCTTCCGATTTCTGGTGAGTGGCCGCCACGTCGTCCCCGTTCTCTTGCGGGACCGCGACATGCGGCCCTGGATCGGGGATGAGTAGAAGAGGCAGAAATCATGGCCTGACAACAACCATAATGTGGTCGTCGTACTGTGGCGTACAAAGACAGGGAAACGGCGGAACGCCCGAATACTTGCGATGCGTAGATCAGTGATTATTCCGCGTCGCGCGCGGGAATGTCTTCCGCGATTTCCTGCCTGAGCTTCGGTCCTTGCGCGAGTCGTCGGCCAAGGGCGGTGACGAAAGCTTCGTAGCGCTCGGCGGCCTTGGCGCGCGCCGCAACCTGTGCCGGCTCTGGCAGTGGCGGATTGGACGTCAGCCAGAAGCGAATGAACACGGCGAGCGTCTCGACTGAAATGCCAAGATCGCGCTCCATCCGCGCGATGCGACGATCGAGCTGGTCGAGCCGCTTAGTGGTGGCCGCCTCTTGCCGTTCCGCGGCATCAGGCGACAAGAAGGAGGCGATGCCTGCTTCTGCGACCAGCGACAGGGATAGGTCTCGCCGCGCGGCGTGCGCGGCGAGCGCCTTCATCACATCGGGATCGAGATAGACCGACAGCCGCTGTTTCTTGAGAGGCTTCGTCACGGCCGCCCCCTACAACTCGATCCCGTCGCCCGGGTCGAGCGATGCCTGACGGGCGACCTGGCGCATGGTCTGGGTCATGCGGCTGAGGCGCGCGGCATCCTCCTCGACGTCATCCCGAGGATCGATTTCGAACTCGTTCTCGATGACTGCCTTGCGCTCGACGGTCTTCGTTCGGCTGAGTTCGGGCTGATGGCGACGCTCGGATTCTGTCGGATCATCGTCCGACGCCTCCTGCGCGGCGATCGGTGCGTGGAGATCGGGCGCTGACGGCAGCGCCAATTTGCTCCAGTCGTCGGCTTGACCTGTCCTCGGCTTCGTCAGGGTCGGCGGAGCCAAGATGCGCTCCTGAAGCCGCTGATCCTCATAATATCGCGCTTTTTTCGCCCGGATCGGCGGAATGCCGGCGACCATGACGATCTCATCGGAAGGGGGAAGCTGCATGATCTCCCCCGGCGTCAGAAGCTGTCGGGCGGTCTCAGAGCGCGACACCATCATGTGGCCGAGCCAAGGCGATAGCCGGTGGCCGGCATAGTTCTTCATCGCCTTCATCTCGGTGGCGGTGCCGAGCGCATCCGAAACGCGTTTCGCGGTCCGCTCGTCATTTGTCGCGAAGCTGACCCGAACATGGCAGTTGTCGAGGATCGAGTTGTTCGGACCGTAGGCCTTCTCGATCTGGTTCAGGGACTGAGCGATTAGGAACGCCTTCAGGCCGTAACCCGCCATGAACGCCAGGGCGCTCTCGAAAAAGTCGAGGCGGCCCAGCGCGGGAAACTCGTCGAGCATGAGTAGCAGCCGATGGCGGTTGCTCTTGGCCTGGAGATCCTCGGTCAACCGGCGTCCGACCTGGTTGAGGATCAGCCGGATCAGTGGTTTGGTCCGGTTGATGTCGGATGGCGGGACCACGAGGTAGAGCGTGGTCGGATGCTTGCCGCCGACCATGTCGGCGATGCGCCAGTCGCAGCGCCGGGTGACCTCGGCCGCGACGGGATCGCGATACAGGCCGAGGAAAGACATCGCAGTCGACAGCACGCCGGATCGCTCGTTGTCGGATTTGTTGAGCAGCTCGCGCGCCGCGCTGGCGATCACCGGGTGCGGGCCCGCGTCGCCGAGATGGGCGGTCTTCATCATCGCCGCGAGCGTCGACTCGATCGGCCGCTTCGGATCGGACAGGAAAGCGGCGACGCCGGCGAGGGTCTTGTCGGCCTCGGCATAGAGGACGTGGAGGATTGCCCCGACCAAAAGTGCGTGCGACGTCTTCTCCCAGTGGTTCCGTTTCTCGAGCGAACCTTCCGGGTCGACCAGAATGTCGGCGATGTTCTGCACGTCGCGGACTTCCCATTCGCCGCGTCGCACCTCGAGCAACGGATTGTAGGCGGCCGACTTCGCGTTCGTTGGATCGAAGAGCAGCACGCGGCCATGCCGAGCGCGATAGCCGGCGGTCAGCGTCCAGTTCTCGCCCTTGATGTCATGGACGATCGCCGAGCCCGGCCAGGTCAAGAGCGAGGGCACCACCAGGCCCACGCCCTTGCCGGAACGCGTCGGCGCGAAACACAGCACATGCTCGGGGCCGTCATGTCGAAGATAGTCACGCTCGTGTTTGCCGAGCACGACACCATCTGGACCGAGCAGGCCCGCGGCCTTCAACTCGTCAGGGCGCGCCCAGCGGGCCGAACCATAGGTCTCGACGTTCTTCGCTTCGCGTGCTCGCCACACTGACATGCCAATCGCGACCGCGATGGAGATGAAGCCACCCGACGCGGCGATATAGGCGCCTTCGACGAAGATCGGCGGCGCATAGGCATCGTAGAAGTACCACCACCAGAAGAAGGCGGGCGGATAGTAGATCGGCCATCCGGCGAGCTCGAACCATGGCTGCCCGAGCTGGGGTTGGAAACCGAAACGGTAGGCAGTCCATTGCGTCGCGCCCCAGGTCGTCATCAACACGATCAGGAAGACGGTGAGGATCTGGCCCCAAAGAATCTTCGTCGCCGACATGGCGGGGCACTCCTTTCTTGTTTGGGCTACATGCCGAGGCCGCGATTGCGGCCGAAGCTCCAGTCGACGCCGCCGCCTCCGCGCGAGACGCCGGAGATGTGCTGGCCGAGCTGGCGTTCGAGGGATGGCGACCAGGGCACGAGCTGGAAGCCGAGGCCGTCGTCGATCATGGCGAAGCGGCCCGAGGCGAGCGCGAAGCGCTGCCGATAGGTGCCCGCCACATAGTCGCCCGTTCCGGCCTTCGTGAATGTCCGCCCGGTCTCGGCAGTGAGCTTCTCCCCGAGCGCTTCGACCTCGCGTTGGCGCAACTGGTCGATCAGCCCCGGAGCAAAGCTAACGCCGCGCGACTGCCGCTCGGCGAGGCCCTGGCTGATGAGATGGTCGGCACGGCGGTCCATCGCCTGACGCACCTCCGCGCCAAAGCCGCCACTTCCGAGCGCGACGGGATCGCGCGCGATCGCCTGCCGGTCGAGCCAGGTGGCGCCGACCGCACCGATCTGCCGTTCGATGTCGAGATCGGAGCGGATGGCGAGAGCGACGCGGCGCCGACCCTGCGCGTCATCGAACTTGCGCAGCTCGACGATCGAGCCTGGGGCGCTGTCGCCAGCGGCATCGAGGTCGGGCAGTCTGATGTGGTGGGTGCGCCCATCGGTGCCGTCGACCACGGCATAGGCCGTACCCTTCAGCTCGTCATCGAGACCGCGATCGACAAGCCGGCCGATGACCGGATCGTCGATGCTCTCGCCAGCGAGCACGTAGCTCGCGGCGCCGCGCTCGATGCCGCGTTCGGTCAGGCCGCGGTGGATGCGCTTGATGATGTCGCCGCGCTCGCCAAGCGCGCGCAGCGTCTTCTCGGCATTTTCCGATACGACCCACTGGCCGGGACCGACCTGATCGGCGAGGCCGAGTGTCTCCAGCTTGCGCAGCCGACCGACCTTCAGCGCGTGGAATTCGTCTGGCTGCCGATCGGGATGTGGGGCGAGGTCGGCGACGCCAGTGCGATAGCTGTCGCGGGCGATCTGGCGATCGAGATCGGTCCAGCGTTCCGCCTCGACCTGACGCCCCAGGTTGCGCCGGATCTCCTGCTCGGTGCGCGGCCCCAACTCCTGGGTGACGAGATCCTGCGCGCGGGCGCGCATGCCCTCCTTGATGTAGTCGCGGGAGATCACGAGGTCCTGGCCGTCATCGGTGCGCCCGCGCAGGATGATGTGGACGTGCGGATTGTCGGTGTTCCAGTGATCGACGCCGACCCAGTCGAGCCTACTGCCGAGGTCTTTCTCCATCTGCCCCATCAGGTCGCGGGCATAGGTCTTGAGGTCGGAGATCTCCGTCGCGTCCTCGGGTGAGACGATGAAGCGGAAGTGATGCCGATCGTCCTGGGTTCGCTCGGCGAAGGCCTTCGGATCGGCGTCCTCGGTCTCGGGACCGAACAGCCGAGCCTTCTCCCCATCCCGGGTCACGCCCTCGCGCCGGAGATAGCTGAGGTGGGCGCTGAGCGGCGCCGAGCGAGTGGTGTGCCGGACGACGCGCGTTTTGATGACGACGTTGCGCGATCGGCTCGTGAGCAATCGGTTGGCCTGCACGGTCGCGCGCTGGCCGCGTCCGAACCGTGAGCGATTGCCCGCGCTGATCTGGCCGGAGCGTGAGACGCGTCCGCCGGCCCGCTGTGCGGCCGCGAGCGCCTGGGCGATGAAGGGCCGTGCCTGCTGCGCTCGGGTCGAGCGGATGCGGCCAGGCCGGATGCGGAAATCGTCCTCGCCGCTCATCGCCGAGGCCCCGCACACCGCGCAATCGCGCGGAAATTCTTGGCGAAATGGCGAATGCGCAGGCTGCGCCGATCAGGCGCACCTCGCGCAAATGCGTCATAAGTCCCTGAAAACACACGACCGCACCAAGCCGCACATCGCCGGCTTTTATCTCGCCATCGTGCGGTTGTGCTGACTGCTCCTCCTCCCCGGACCGCCTTTCGTCCGCCAGAACACGCCACAGTGCGAGGAGGTGCGAACGCGATCATCGCGGGCCACCAGAGACGCTTCGGGCAACGAAAAGGCCATCGGGGCGCGAAGCCACCGGGCCTTGATCGCGCTCCGGGGCCGCCGTCGTGGTGGCGTCTGACTCTCCCTCAGACTGCAACGGCACGGCAGGTCCACTGCCGGCCGACTGCACGACGAAGAGCGGCGCCCGCGTCCAGGCGAGCGGATCGGCGGCCGCCACCGTGACGGGTCCGGTGAGTTCACCGCCGCCGACAATGGAGGCAAGCGTCGCGACATAGGCGCGCGTTTCAGCCGGCAATGGGCGGCCCGCGAGATACTCTTCGTAGCGGCCCGGGCCCGCGTTGTAGGCCGCCAGAAAGCCGGGCGATCCGTAGCGATCATGCATTTCGCGCAGATACGCAGCCCCGGCCAGAATGTTGTCGCGCGGATCGTAGGGATTGCCGCCGAGCCGATGCCGGACGCGCAGTTCGGCCCAAGTGGCGGGCATGATCTGCATCAGGCCCATTGCGCCAGCCGAAGAGATGGCGCGCACATCGCCTGCGCTTTCGACGCGCATGACGGCGCGTATCCAGGCTTCTGGAATGCCGAACCGCTGCGCCGCCTCGGCGATGTAAGTGCCATAGGGATCGCTGCGTGATGGCCGCTCGACCTGCGCCTGCTGGGCGTAGGCAGTGCTTGCGGCCGGTGCCGCGAGGATCAGGCCGGAAAGGAGAAAGAGGGCTGCACGTCGGAGGGCGATCCTCCCTCCGACGACAGGCTTGATGCGCGCGGCGGGCATCGCTCAGTCCCGCTCGCCGCGCTTCGGCGGTCGATTCCAGTGCAGACTCCAGGCGGACTTGTCGTCGGCCGACTGGAACAGGTTGGCGCGGATCGGGTGGTCGAAGGTCGGATCGTCGAGTTGCAGCGAGACGTAGTCGCCGGCCTTCTCGCCGGTGCGCTTCCAGCCCGCGCCGATCTCCGCGCCGGTTTCGTTGCTCATGGTGTCGAGCACATGGACGCGGTAGTCCGGCGCGTTCTCAGCGTCGGACGGCTCGGCCGCGACGATGATGATGTCCTGATGCAGCGACAGCGTCGTCAGATGGCCGATGAAGCCATCATTTTCGCGTATGAATTGTCCGATTACGGGCATTGCTCGTCTCCTTCAGAGTGCGGTGGACAGGGTCATGGGCGCGCCGTCACCGCGTCGGCGCGCGCCAGACGAAGCGGCCATCGCCGTCCTCGTCGGTGTAGAGAGGGGTGGCCCGGCCGATCACGGCGGTGGCCGGAAGCGGCCCGAAGTAGCGACCGTCGAGGCTGTCGCGGACTTGCCAGTTCATCAGGAACAGCTCGCCGTTCGCGACCAACCGGCAGCCCTGCCACACGGGGAGCGGGCGACCGCGACGATCACGATCGAGCGCGTCGCCCATCGGCACGCCGTCGACGGTGATGGCGAGCCCGGTTCGGCAAACGCGCTGACCCGGGACCGCGGCGACGCGCTTCAAAAGCGGCGAGCCGCGCGGCAGGTAGCCGCCATCGGACAGGAAGGTTGCGAGCGGCTCGGGCGCGTCGACGGCCACCAGATCGGTCACGTCGAGCGCGCCCACATCGCCGATTGTGTAGAAGCCGACCGGCGTGCTGGCGGACGCGTTCCAGATTAGGCGCGGCGCGAACGAAGCGATCGAAGCCACGCCGATAAGCGAGACGGCCGCCGTCGTGACGATGGCGTAGGTAAGCCGGGTCATGCGCCGATCTCCCGACGCAGGAGAAAGGCGCGATGCTGGCGAGGACCATAGGCGCGCGGTGTTTCGCCGATGGTCATCCGGTTGTGGACATGGCGCCAATGGTCCGGCGAGACCTCGATCGGGTCGATGCCGCGCGCCTCGATGGCGTCGATGAGCTGGAGCATGCGCTCCACCTTCGGCCAGCCATCGACGTGCAGCAGGACCTCTGCGCCGGGCGTCACCGTCGGGACGGTCTGACACGGCGCGTCGCACTCGACCGTGCGCAGGATGTCGAGGCGCGAGACCACGGTGCCGTGTTCGTTCGCCGCCCAGCGCACCAGCGCGAGGACGCTGCCGGGAGGGAAGAAGAGGATGCGGCGGCGGCGGTCGAGGATCTGCTCGCGCCGCTCGCGACCGAAGCGGACCCAGTGCTCCGTCTGCTTCTCGATCCAGACGAGTTCGACCTGGGTGAACGCTTCGGGCGGCGGCTCGGCGGCAGCACGGCCGACGCGTTTTGGCGCGGCGACAAGGCCGGTCATTGTCCTTCTCCTGACGGGGGTGGGAATTCGCGCTCGAACAGCGCACGCAGCATGTCGGCGACGGTCTGGCCGTGCTGGAAGGCGGTGATCTTGATGCGGCCCCGCATGTCGGCGGTTACGTCGATCGTCAGCCGGGCCGAGAAATCCTCGGCGGGCTGGCCGCGGGGCGCGTGGCGATCGGGCGCCTTGATCCAGCTTTCGGGATCGGCGGGACGCGCCGCAAAGCTGCGCTTCGGGGACCGCTCGCTCATGCGCCGATCCTCGCGACTTCCGCCGCGAGCGCGGCGATCTCGCGCGCGCCAGGGCAATCCTCGTCCTGCTCGGCGGCGAGCCGGCCGGTCTGCACAACGTCGGCAAAGACGATGCGCTGGCCGATTGTGGTCGAGAGCAAGGGCGGGTCGTGATCCGCCAGCGTTTCGGCGGTCTCGCGCGCCAGGATCGTGCGGGCAGCGCACCGGTTCAGCACGAAGCGCGCGGCGAGCTGGGGGCGATAGATGCGGGCCTCGCCGAGCAGCGCCAGCATTTCGGCCGACGCCCAGCCATCGAGCGGCGACGGCTGAACCGGGATCAGCACGAGATCGGCCGCGAGAAGCGCCGAGCGCATTAACCCCGCGACACGGGGCGGGCCGTCGATCACGACATGGTCGACGTCGCGGGACAGCTCCGGCGCTTCACGGTGGAGCGTGTCGCGGGCCAGGCCGACGACACCGAACAACCGCTCCAGCCCCTCCCGGCTGCGCTGTTGCGACCAGTCGAGGGCCGAGCCCTGTGGGTCGGCGTCGATCAGCGTGACACGCTGTCCACGGCGAGCCCATTCGCCGGCGAGATGGAGGGCGAGCGTCGTCTTCCCGACACCGCCCTTCTGATTGAGGAGGGCGACGATCATGACGGTCTCCCGGCGATCGGGGACTCGTCCACAGCGGCCGAGAACGGCCGTTGCGTTAGAAAGATTCCGTAGGAATCTAGGTTAGATAAGTTACGGGGCTCGCAAGCTGCTGATTCAGCGCGAGGAATCGACGATTCCGGTCCCCGATAGCACGAGAGTCCGGTCCCCGATGGCACGATAGTGCCGGTCCCTGATAGCACGACACTATTCACAGCTTATCCCCAGGGTGAGATTTGGTCCGGCGACGACGGCGCGGGATGCCGAGGGCATCCGGATCGGTCGGCACGAAGGAGAGGATTTCCGGACCGCCGACGCCCTGCTCGATGGTCAGGCGGTAGCCGGGGAGCGGCTGGCGTTTGACGATGTCGCGGAGGTCGTAGGCGAAGTGCTTGAGCGGCGAGAGGCTGCCGGACTTCGAATGGAGATGCGGGAAGTCGAAGCTCCAGCCGAACTCCTGGCGACCGCCGTGCTTGCGCACCAGGCGGTAGAGCCAGCGTTCGAGCCCGCCGGTCAGGCCGAAGTAGTTTCGGTCGATCGTGAGTACGAGCGCGTCGTCCAGCACGGCGCCGTAGAACCAGTCGGGGACTATCAGTTCGAGCCCGAGCGGGCGGCCTCGGTGATCGGCGCGTTCCTTCCACTCGTTGATCCAGGAGAAGCGGTGCATCCGCCGCTCGGTCGGCTGACGGATGGACGTCGCCACCGTGGTCGACTGAAGCCGATCGAGTGCGGCCTTCAAGCGGTCGTAATCGCGCAGCGACACGCCACGACCGATGAAGTTGAGGATTTCATAGGGAGTGGTCGCCATTAGGCGCGACGGCCGCAGGCCGAGGTCGCGTGCTTCGACGATCTGCGAGGCGGCCCAGATCAGGACGTCGGCGTCCCAGATCGTCGCCATGCCGTGCTCGGCGACGGCTTCGACGCGAATCTTCACCGAGCCTGCCTTGAAGTCGATCGGCGCCAGGCGCTTCGACTTGGCGAGCGAGAAGAATGGATAGGCCATGAGGTCCTGCGCATCGCGGGGCGCAAGATCGCCGGGCAGCGCCCGGAACAGATCGAGCTGCGCACGCTCATCGCGATGCTGGTGGCGGGACGGCATGGCGCGCCGTCTCAGCGCGGAAAGCGCCCGCCGGCGGTGGCGGGAGATTTCGGCTGACGCTTGGCGGGCAGAACAGTGCCTGCGCGTGGATCGGAGGTGGAGGTCACGAGACCCTGGTCCGCCCAGGCCTGGAGGTCTTCCACCGCATAGACGACGCGACCACCAAGCTTGCGATAGGTCGGGCCGGTTCCGTAGGTACGGTGCTTTTCGAGCGTGCGCTCGGATAGGCCGAGGAACCGCGCGGCTTCCTGCGTTCTGAGATAGCGCTGCGGAATACTGGCGGCTATTTCGGCCATGATCGCACCTCCGTGTGCTCGCTGGTTGCCGCTGCGAACGAGCGGCGGGATGCGAGCACCGTGGCGGGAGGCCGGCGCGTTCGACAGGAACGGAATTAGGAAGTTATTTTCGACACCGAGGGCGTGTCATCGCGAGCGACGCGGAAGCCGAAGGATTTTGCGGTAGCCGCCACGGACGAACGCCAGGCCGTCCCGGGCAAGGCGGACCGTCGTCTCGCGGACAGGGTTCTCGACCCAGGTTTCCGAGTCGTGTTTGAGGTTCGGGAAGAGCTGCGCGGCGATCTGGCGGTAGCTCGCTCCTGCGACACGGGCGTCGACGACGCGGAGCATCAGGCGAGCGCGCCGCTGGCGCTGCGGCGTGACTCGGGGGTCGGCGGGCGCACGCCGGTTCTTGATGGCGGCCCAGAAGCGCGCCAAAGCGGTGAGGCGGTCCGGCAGCAGATCATCGAGAATGAGAAGCGCGGCGAGCGCTTGGCGGCTGGACAATGCGGTCAGCGCGACGTCAAAGCTTTCGCGTCGCATCTCAAGCCGGACGAGCGCCTCGTCATACTGAAGGATTACATGGGCGTGCACATCTTCAGCGGTGAACGGGGGACCATCGGGCGCTGGGCCTGTCGTCAGGATGATCGCAGCCGGATCGACTTGCGGGGTCCAGAAGATCGGCTGGATTAGCGCCGAGTTGCGCGGGTCGGCGACGAAATCGCAACCCCCATTGGGCGGCAAACTCGCGCGCGGCGCTCTCGCTCAAGCGCCCGACGGCTATCAGCTCCCGATAGGATTTTCTGTAGTCTGGGTTGCGCCGCAGAAACTCCCAGGCAAGATCACCGGGCGTTAGCGCATCGATGTAATCGTAAGCGGCCTCAGACCGCCAGCTTTCGTCCTCGGACATCCTCCACCGCCTCCGCGCAATAAGACGCAACGCGAGTTATGCATGGGGCACGATTCCAAGTTGAATGAGGCTTGGGAATAACGAAGGTGGATCAAGGTGATGCGCGTTCCGCATCACCTCAGTGCGCGCGGGAGCCAAGGAACTCGCAGAAGCCGCCCTGCGTCATCCATCTGGCGCGTTCAAGATGTGCGTCGTAGACCTGCCGAGCGCGGGGCTCGTCCCGATCGGCCTCGAGGTCGAAGAGGACTTTAGCCACCTCTCGCCAATCCGCCCCTTGCGCCTCGGCATCGAGCAGACGGGCGTAGAGCTTTAGATGCGTCCGATCGTAGGCCGTCAGCGCCGCGCCGCCCGGTGGCTGGTCGAGAAAGTCCGTCTTGGTCACAACATCCCCCGAAGACGCGGTTTATCCATTCCGGGAAACATTGTTAACGCTGATTTGATCGCAATGATGAAGCGGGCAACACATGCGCGACGTCGTCGCGTTGCCGCGATAACCGGAAAATCAGGCGTCTTTCTTAGCATCGACCAACAGCACTCCCTTGCCCTGGTCGGAGTTCAGGAAGACGATGCCGGCGCGTTCGAAAGCTCGTCTCACCTCATCGCGAGTCGTCTCGTACACCTCCAGCCCGCTATGGGATTCGAGGCGCTTGAGAGCGGTCAATGAGACCCGGGCCTTGTCCGCGAGCGTCTCCTGTGTCCAACCCAGCAACGCGCGTGCGGCCCGAAATTGTCGGGCGGTGATCATGCATGATCACCTCCCACACGGTCCTACGCGCACGCTAAAACTACGACTATAATAGTCGCTCTCGCCTCTGAATTCCAGCAATTTCGCCCTCGGCGAGCGGACTGCCGGTGTCGAAGCCGCTGCCTGATTCGGTCGTTCGAGAATGCGAAGGCCCCGGCCTTCCGGCCGGGGCCTGACGCGGGTCCTCAGTCGCTGCGCCGCCCGTTGGGACGGGACCAGATCAGCGAGTAGGTGTCCGCGTCCTCGTCGTCGAAGAGGTTGGCGTAGATGGGGCTGTTGAACGAAGGGTCGTCCAGCTTGAGGCCCAGATAGTCGCGGCCCTCGTTGGAGCGCTTGGTCCAGGCGGCCCCGATCTCGGCACGGCCGACCAGAACCCGGTGGCTCGGAGCGTTTTCGCCGGTGGCGCGGGTGTCGGGGACGATGCGCACGCCCTTGGCCTGGACGCTGAGGGTGACGATTTCGCCGGTGAACTCGTTCGAGACGGTCTTCTTGAAGGTGCCGATGGTCGCCATGGTAAGTCTCCGTTTTTCCGTATTCGAGCCCGCACCATTGCGGCCTCGATGGCGATCGGTTGGCCGGAGGCGATCGACGGCGCACCCCGAAGGGGCTGGACAGCTAAGGAGGGGTTTCTTGTCCCGCGAGGAATGGCGGCGTAGCCGGCAGGGGAAGAAAGTCTGACGCGGCTGTTGCGTCATAGGCGATCGAGGCGCAGCCGGCCTTCGGCCAGATCAGGCCATTGAAGAGGCCGTTTGGAGCGGTTGAGACACGGGCCAGGAAACGGAGAAGATGGCGGCCACCCTGCATCGGCATACCGGCGCTGATGCGGGACCCCCTGGCGATTGCCCCCTCGTACAGGCAAGTCGCGCTGCATCCTCGCCGTCGCCGCTATCGGAGGGATCGTGACGCCCGGTAGCAGGTCGCGCACGCCGATGCAGTTGCCCCGGAGCGCTTTAGCGGGGTCGTGCGCAGGGTCTAGCGTCGAGTTTCGCTCCACGCTCCAGCCACACGCGCCTCAGACTGCGGAGGCGTTGGCGCCAACGTGATTTTGGTCCGTCGCATCGGCGCTGAATGTGGTCAGGCTCGCGCGAGGCCCGGACCGGATGGGGCGGGGGCCGTCGCCATCCCGGCGACCCGCACGAAGGCGGTAATGCCAACGGCAATCGCGCCGATGATCGAGAAGGCCATCTGCCAACCGTCGGACGGCATGAGGTGTTTGACGATGCCGTGGGTGGCATGGAAGCCGGCGAGCGCGGCCGGGGCAACAAAGGCGATGGCGACAAGCAGCTTCAGCCAGATGGGTCGCACGAACGCGATCATGAGGTTGCCGATGGCAAGAGTGATCGCCGCAGCGACCAAGCCGACAAGAATGGCGCCCACGATGCCGGCGCCGGTGCCGTGCGCCCAAGCGCCGACGGTCACGCCGACGAAGGCCGGCAATGCGAAGACGGCGAGAGTGAACAGCAGCCAGCACAGCGCGGCAATAGCGGCGAGCGAGGCGAGAATTGCGAGAATGATCATGGCGGTGGACTCCGTGACGATTGGTCTGACGGTCGCGCCTTCCACCACCACCACGGCGCATGGCAACTGTAGCCGAAATGCGTCCGCGCCGGGAGCGGAAATCGCTGAGGATCTCCGCCCGGCAGCGGATCGCGCCGGTTACGGGGCGAAGGGGTCGATCTCATGGATGATCTCCGAGGCGTCCCCGTCGTATTCGCTGGCGGGAGCCACCGACACGGTGCCGTCTCCGGCCTGGAAGATGACGATGGCGGCCATCAGGGTTGTGGCGAGGCTGAAGGCGAAGGCGTGAGCGTCGTTGAGGGACATTTGCTTGGCTCCTGCTGGAGCGGGGGACCATCCCCCGCCGACAGGCGCCCGAAGTGTTCGGCCGTGGACTGCAATCACCGCGCAGGCGCAGCCGCAGCGGCGGCATGCTCGCATAGCCGACCCTTTATGGGTTGATGGCGACAAGTCTGCGGCTGAACCAAGGATCAGCGCTGAAAGGCGGGGGTGGTTCTCGTGTAAGGAGACCAACGTTACTGGCCTCGAACCTTACTCTGCTTTGCTCCAGCCAAGTGCCGCTGGACGAGGATCTAAGATATTCTGCCGACGTCAGGCGTGGTGTCGCGAGGGAGGGCCAATGGCGGAGTTCATAGGTAGAGATCTGCATCTCGTGAAGAAGGCTCTCGCGATCGCCGTGTTGGCCATCGAACGTCAGCCGGGTCCCTTTCAGTCTTCCTCCGACCAGGCGGATATGAAGACGCTGCTCGATGCGCTGATCGAGAGCGATACTGAGCTCGCGCACTATGCGCGATCCGCCCGGATAGCAGTGACAGGCAAGCCGGACTGAAAGCGGCTTTGCGAGAATACGCCAACGCGCTTCTGCGGGATGGCATCAATGCAGAGAAACGTAAGGGCGGCGCTTAAGCGCCGCCGAATTTCCAGACTGGGATGCCGAGCTTCTTCGCCTTGTCGGCGAGGTTGTCCTGAATGCCGGTGCCCGGGAAGTGCATGACCCCGATCGGCAGGACGTCGAGCATCTGATCATTGCGTTTGAACGGAGCGGCCTTGGCGTGTTTGGTCCAGTCTGGAGCAAATCCGACCTGCGGCACCTTGCGATGGTCGGCCCAGCGGGAGGCGATCTTCTCGGCGCCCTTCGGTGACTTGCCGTGGATCAGCACCATGTCGGGATGCTTGGCGTGGACCTGGTCGAGCTTGGCCCAGATCAGCGTGTGATCGTTGAAATCGAGCCCACCGGTGACGGCGATCTTAGGACCGGCCGGAAGCAGAACCTCGTTGTCGGCACGCTTCTTCGCGGCGAGGAAGTCGCGGCTGTCGATCATTGCCGAGGTAAGGTTGCGATGGTTGACCATCGATCCGCTGCGGGGACGCCAGGGTGAGCCGGTGTGCCGTTCGTAGTGCTCCGCGGCCTGGTCGCGCATCAGCTCGAAGGCATTGCGACGTTCGATCATCGTCTGCCCTTCGGCCGTCAGGCGCTCCAGCTCGACGGCCTTCACCTCGGAGCCATCCTGTTCGCGTTGCCCACGGCGCTGCGCCTGCTCATTGTCGTCCAGCTCGCGTTCGATCCGGTCGGTGGCGCGGTGGAAGACGTTGACGGTCGACCAGAGGAGGTCGTCGAGGTCGGGCTCGAGGCGGGTGTCTTCCAGGGTGACGATCAGGGCGTCGAAGACATCGGCGATGGCGCCGGCGACGTGGTTTCCTTCGGGCAGCGGCCTTCCGTCGGGTTCGTCCGCGAAGGGACGGTAGCCATAAAGCTGAAGCTCGGAGAGAACGTGGTCGGTGGGGGATGATTCGTGATGCGGCTCGTAGCTGTCGTCGTGCTCGCTCATCGGGATGCTCCTTCGTCGGTGTGACCGCGACCCTCGCGGCCTTCTGGCGACGAAAGCCGGCAGGCGGTCCGGACCTGCACCCGGAGCGAAGCGAGAGGGCCGGAGCGCAGCGGAGGACGGCGGAGGCCGGCTATTTTGTTTCGCGATGGAAAGGCCCGAAGGGGCGCCGGAAAATAGTCGGGCGCCGACGTTGTCGGTCCGGGCCGTTTGCTGGCCGATCGCCCTCTCGAAGGCCGGGTTGCGGCTCTCCCCGACACCTGGGAGCATCCGAGCGAGTGCTAAGCGACGGCGTTGCCGCCACCAGCATTCTCCTTGCGGGCTATGCCGCCAGTGCCATGAAGCGTGCGACGTCATGGGGAGCGATCTGTACCCGCGCCGCTGCCCGCAGGCTTTCCAGTCCAACCAGGCGGAGATCCTCGTTGAAGTCGCCCAGCCTCGGAGACACGACGATCGCCTCGATCCCGGCCGCGTTCGCCCGTTCGATCAGCGTCGCCATCGCACCGTCGCCAGCCGGGTCGTTGTCACGCGCGATATAGAGCCTGCGCAGTGTTTCGGGGAACAGGATGGCGGAGAGATGCGCTGCCGAGAGCGCCGCCGCCATGGCCATTCCGGGCAAGACGCATCGCAGCGACAGCACCGTCTCGATGCCTTCGCCCGCCGCCATGACGTCGCCCGGTACACCGAAGCGGACCGCGTGACCGAGAAGGTCGCCCATCGCTCGCCTCGGTGTGTCGATCGGCGCTTTGTCCGAGCCGTCTGGGGCGAGCCAGGTGCGATGCGCGCCAGTGATCCGGCCAGCCAAGTCGGTGACGGACGCAATCATCGCCGGCCAGGTCTCGGTCGGGGAATGCTCGTCAGGGCGATAATAGCAACGGGGGTGGAACCGCAGTGATCCGGTGCCGTGCAAAGCCGTAATCGCACGTTCCCGCAGATACGTTTCCACGACAGTGCCCAAAATCGGCTGCGACATGCCGATGAGCCTTCGCGCCGCTTCGGGCGATCCCGTTGGGGCCGGTAGTCTGCGCTCGTTACCGTGCGGGTGCTCCGGCTCGGGATGTGGCATCGACAGGAAGGTGCGCGCCTCGTCGGCGACATCCTTGAAGTCGATAAGGCCGCAGCTCTCGCGAATGACGTCCAGCAGGTCGCCATGCTCACCGGTCGCGGCATCGGTCCATTTGCCTGCGGCCCCCTTGCCGGTGTCGCCGCCTTTCAGGCGCACGAACATCGAGCGGCCCGGCGTGTTGCGGACATCGCCGACCAGCCAGTAACGGCCCTCGCGATGTCCGGCCGACAGATAATGACGGCAGACCGCCTCGGCCTGTCGGCCGAGACGTTGCGCCAGTTCGGAAGCATCATGACGGACCATCACGCTGCCTCCCGCTCGCCGATGCGCTCGACGGGAAAGCGCTCCAGCACCTTGGCGAGGATCGACGGACCGGAAGCGTCGGTGGGCACGAAAAAGCGCAGCTTCCACGAGATGATCTCGCTGAACAGGCCATAGGCTCGCAGGCGATCGCGCATCGCGTTGGTGAAGCCGGACAGTTCGATGCGGTTGGCGCCCATGACGCGGACGCGGCGGAGTTGCATAGCCTCGGCGAGGTCGAGGATGGTCCGGCCGTCAATCAATGCCGTGAAGGCGTCCTCCGGCGTGAGCGTGTTGGCGCCCGACGCCAATGCGCCCGCCACCCAGGCCGGCGAGACACGACGGCCGATGATGCGCTCGCCTGCATCGGTCTGAAGCCGATAGACACGGGTCGACTCGTTCGGCAGGCGCTTCCAGATCGGCAGCAGCAATCCGGCGACGATGTGGATCGTGCTGTCGGCGAATTCCGGCACCTCGGCTATCTCGGCCGTCCAAGCCTCCATGAAGCCGTTCCGATCGGTTTCCTCCCAATGGCTCTCGTCCATCGAGCGCAGGGTAGCGTGATGCTGTTCCATCGGGCGGATCAGCGCCACGCGCCGTTCGATCTCGCCATCGTCGAGCATGATCGACGATGCCGTAACCTGCACGGCGGCTCGGCCGGAGCGGCCGTTGACCAGCAGCTTCGCGCGTGGGTCTGCGAGAAAATCGAACGCGGCATCGAGTGAGGTCGGCCGGTTGCGTTCGCGCCGGGTGATCGTAAGCAACTGCGTCTCGGCGCCAGCGCCCGGATGGACATGGATGGTGCGACGGTCGGTGACGACAAAGCTCTCGGCCTGGAGCGTCTCCAGCCCAAGGTCATAGACGCCGCTGGCGACGGCGCCCTCGATCTTGGCGTTCAAGAGCTGCTCGAACGCCGTGAACAGGATGCCCTGCAGGTCGATCGTCAGCGCCAGCAACCGGTTGAGGAAGGTGGTGATCGGCGGCAACTCGTCCTTGATGCCGTTGTCGTCCGTCAGCTTCAGCCCGGTGGCGTTTTCGAACATCTGGAGCGAGCAACCCTCGACCTTGCCGCGGACCAACAGGAGATAGAGCTGGCGCAGCGCATCGCGCGCATAGTGCGATTCCAGATTGTCCTCGGGCCGGAAGAGGCCCTGACCGCCGGTCTGGCGCTGGCCGCGCGTGATTGCGCCCAGCGTGTCGAGCCGGCGTGCGATCGTCGAGAGGAAGCGCTTTTCGGCCTTCACGTCGGTGGCGATCGGCCTGAACAGCGGCGGCTGTGCCTGGTTGGTGCGGTTGGTGCGACCAAGTCCCTGGATGGCGGCGTCGGCCTTCCAGCCGGGTTCGAGCAGGTAGTGGACGCGAAGCCGCTGGTTCCGCGCCGACAGGTCGGCGTGATAGCTGCGGCCCGTACCGCCAGCATCCGAGAAGACGAGGATGCGCTTCAGGTCGTCCATGAAGGCTGAGGTTTCCGCCAGATTGGCCGAAGCGGCGCGGTTCTCGACGGCGAGGCGTTCGCCCCTTCGGACAATGCGACGGGACCTGCCGGTGACTTCTGCGACGATATCCGTGCCGAAGCGCTGGACGATCTGGTCGAGCGCGCCCGGGACCGGCGGCAAGCTGGCGAGCGTCTCGATCAGCTCGTCGCGTCGGGCCACGGCCTCCCGGCTCTCGACGGGCTGGCCGTCCCGATAGACCGGCCGCGACGACAGATTGCCCGCGCTATCGGAGAAGGGCTCGTAAAGCTGCACCGGAAAGGAATGGGCGAGGTAATCGAGAACATACTCCCTTGGCGTTATGTCGACGCGGACGTCGTTCCATTCCTCGGTCGGGATCTCGGCCAGGCGGCGTTGCATCAGCGCCTCGCCGGTCGAGACGATCTGGATGACAGCGGCGTGGCCATCGGCGAGATCCTGATCGATCGACCGGATCAGGGTCGGCGTTTTCATGCTGGTGAGGAGATGACCGAAGAACCGCTGCTTGGCGCTTTCGAAGGCCGAGCGGGCAGCGGACTTGGCCTGGCGGTTCAGCGTGCCGCCATCGCCGGTGATGTTGGCGGCTTGCATCGCTGCGTCGAGATTGTTGTGAATGATCGAAAACGCCCCGGCATAGGCATCGTAGATGCGCGTCTGCTCGGGCGTGAGCTGGTGCTCGACCAGTTCATATTCGACGCCGTCGTAGGAGAGGGAGCGAGAGGTGTAGAGGCCGAGTGAGCGAAGATCACGGGCCAGCACTTCCATTGCCGCGACGCCGCCATCCTCAATGGCTTCGACAAAATCGGCCCGCGTGGCGAAGGGGAAATCCTCGCCACCCCAGAGGCCGAGCCGCTGCGCATAGGCAAGATTGTGGACGGTGGTCGCTCCGGTCGCCGAGACATAGACGACACGCGCGTTCGGCAAGGCATGCTGAAGCCGCAGGCCCGCGCGGCCCTGCTGCGAGGCCGAGACGTCGCCGCGTTCGCCCTTGCCGCCGGCGGCGTTCTGCATGGCGTGGCTCTCGTCGAAGATGATCACTCCATCGAAGTCGGAACCCAACCATTCGACGATCTGCTTGACGCGCGAAAGCTTCTCCCCACGGTCGTCGGACCGTAGCGTGGCATAGGTGGTGAATAGGACGCCTTGGCCGAGGGTGATCGGCTTGCCCTGCGGGAAGCGCGACAGCGGCGTCACCAGCAGGCGTTCCATGCCAAGCGCCGACCAGTCGCGCTGCGCGTCCTCCAGCAGCTTGTCGGATTTGGAAATCCAGACCGCTTTACGGCGTCCGCGCATCCAGTTGTCGAGGATGATGCCGGCCGACTGGCGGCCCTTGCCGGCGCCGGTGCCGTCGCCCAGCATGAAGCCGCGGCGGAAGCGGACGGCGTGCTGAGCATCATCCGGCGCGGCCGAGACGAGGTCGAAGGTTTCGTCAACGGTCCAGGCTCCGGCGAGGAATTCGCCATGGGCCTCGCCGGCATAGATCACGGTTTCGAGCTGGGCGTCGGACAGAATGCCGTCGGTGACGATGCTGGCGGGGAGCGTCGGCCGATAGCTTGGCTTCGGCGGTGCGACCGAGGCCATCGCCGCCGACTGGACCAGCTTGGTCGGGTGCGGCTGCGCGCCGGGAATCCGGATCGCCTGAAGCCCGTATTCCTCATAAATGGCGTCGGTCAGCCGGCCACCCTCGGGCGGCGTCCAGTCGACGGTTTCATAGGCGAGTTCGACGCCCTCTGGTTCGGCTATCGCTCGGCTTGGCGATGATGACGTGGCGCGGGCGAGATAGCCGCGCACGGTGCGGGGCGTCGGTGCGATAGACGCGAGCGGCGGCAGCGCGACCGGCAGGCGCGACGGGGCCTGGGTTTCGATCCAGCCGAGCAGCGTCGCCACATCCTGCGCGAGGCCAGCCGATGGCGGAAACGCGGTGGGGTCGTCGGCAGGTGCCTTGTCGATGACGGTCAGGCGGGTCTCGATGGTCGTGCCATGCTTGGCATAGACCGAGCCGTCGATCGCCGCCGTGAACACGACACGTCCGCGCTGCTGCAAGCGGACAAAGGCGTCGCGCCAGGCAGGTAGCTCAGGCGCGAAGCTGGCGCCCGTGATCGTCACGAGCCGTCCGCCATCGGCGAGCCGGGCGAGGGCCGAGGCTACATGGCGATAGGCCGCGTCGGCTACTCGGCCGCTGACATTCGCCATTACAGAAAAGGGCGGGTTCATCAGTACGACGCTTGGCATAGCGGTCGGATCGAGATGGTCATCGATCTGGGCGGCGTCGAACCGCGTGACGGGGATGGCCGGAAAGAGGGAGGAAAGAAGCGCTGCACGGGTTTCGGCCAGCTCGTTGAGCATCAGCGTCGCACCCGCCGTTTCGGCCAGGACCGCGAGCAGCCCGGTTCCCGCCGAGGGCTCCAGCACACGATCGACAGGTGTGATGGCGGCGGCAGCGAGCGCAGCGAGGCCGAGGGGCACCGGCGTCGAGAACTGCTGGAAGGCCTGCGTCTCCTCAGAACGCCGGGTATGTGTCGGCAACAGGCTCCCGATCTTGGCCAGCATCGTGAGGCTGGCGGCCGGAGATCCCGACTTGCGGAAAACCGCCTTTCCGTATTTGCGCAGAAACAGCACCGTCGCCACTTCGCAGGCCTCGTAGGCCGTCTTCCAGTCCCAGGCGCCAGACGTGTCGGAAGCGTCGAACGCTGCCTCCATCGCGCCGCGCAAGGTTGTGGCATCGACGGGCTCGCCCCGCTCAAGATGCGGAAGCAGGTGGTGGGCCGCAGCGAGGATGGCGGCCGGTGCCGGGCTCGCGGCAAGCGGAGACGGCGCGGCCGGAACGGCCGCGGTTGGGGAAGCGATAGGCATGGAGGGCACCTCGGGAGAGCGGGAAACGGAGGAGCCGGCAGGCGCTCTCTCTCGACCGCACCGGCTCAAACCCGTCCCGGCGAACCTCTTCCTCTGAACGACAGGCATGAAAAAAGCGCCTGACCGGAAGGCCAGGCGCTCGGCGGGTCGCAGCGCTCAATCGATCGCCTGGAAGATCTCGGCGGACTCGGGGTGCTCCGCCGCATAGTCGTAAAGGCGGCTGTATCCCTCCGCCATCAGGTCGACGGGATACTGGAAGGAAAGATGGGAGAAGGCGAAGAGCGTGGCGATAATCCCTGCCGCGCCGGCGGACACCTCGCCTTCATAGCCGTTCGTGTCGCAGATGATCTGAAGGCGGGGCTTCGAGGCTGGCGCGAGGTAAAGCGGCTTTCCGTCGTGCTCATAGAAGTCCCAGAGACCGCCTCGATAATCGCGTGGGCTGAGACGCTCCATGTGGTGATAGACCGTCATCTCTCCGATCAGGAGATGCTGGCGGCCGAAGAGGGTCGGAAGGAAATCCATTCGACGAGCATCCGGCACAAGCAGCGCGGAGCGGTCGAGGGAATATTCGGCGTGGGCTGTCGTCTCGGTCATGGGGGGCACCTCGGGAGAGCGGGAAACGGTGGAGCCGGCAGGCGCTCTCTTTCGACCGCACCGGCTCGAACCCGTCCCGGCCTCCTCTCGCTCTGGCGCGCGCGATGACCTTTTGACCGCTTCGTATTCCGAGGTCGGCCGCGCGCCGCTACACTCCTTCATCCAACACATGGCGGGCGGCGGCGTTGACGATCGAGGACGCGCGTCCGCTTCACCGAGCGAGGTCCAGGGAGACGGCGATGAAGGGAAGTGCGATCGGCATTGTGGCGGCGGGGTGCCTGGTGGTGGGGTTCGGCGCGGGATTCTTCGCGCGACCCCTGATTTCGCCGGGCGGATCGTCGGCCGCGGCCGTCGCCGGCGTCGCGCAGCCGAGCGAGGAAGAAGCGATCGCCGCTGTCCGTCGCCACCGGCTGTTCACGGGAACGTCGCTCGCCAATGCGACGCTGAAGCTTGGCGATTGCTCTCCGGGTGCCGTCGGTCCTGGCGTGACGTGCATGACGCAGCTCACGATGGATACAACGCGGGCCAACGCCACACCGCAGAACCGGCCGGTCGGCTTCGCGCGCGTGAACGGCCAGTGGGAAGTCGCGGTCTGGTAGCGGATATCAATCCGCGATCCCGTCACCGCTATTTGGAGGCGTGTAAGCCTCGTATGGATCGCCGTCGGCGAGATGGCCGAACGGGGTGAACACGTAATCACCATCGTCGCGGCCGACCGCGCAGATGACGTAGCGGGTTTCTCCGGTGGCTGTGTCCGCGCATTCCAAAAGTGCCAGATTGCCGTCCGCTGCTGCGCGAAGCAAAGTTTCGAAATTTTCACGCGCATGATCCGGGATGCTCATGACGCGCCTCCCGCAGCGAGGCGGTCGGCGAGCCAGCGGCTGCTGCTCATCCATTCCACGGTCTGCCCGGTCGTCAGGTCAAGGACATGGGCGCCACCGGAGAAGCCGTCGATACGCGGTTCGGAGGCGACGCCCGCCCATTGGAAGCCCCAGCGTCCGGCCAAGCCGAACGCTTCTGCGCACTGCGTCACGAAGGTGATGAGGAGCTGCGGGTCGGCGGTGCCGGGATCACGCATCCAGAGCCGCGTGGCGCCATGTTCCGGCTCGATCGAGAGCAGGAACGGCTCCGCCGGAGGGTCTTCCGTGGCGTTCTGCGCCATCAGCTCGTTGTAGATGTCGAGCGCGCGCGCGGCGTTCTCGATGGTGCCCAC
Organism: Brevundimonas sp.; assembly: GCF_032107865.1. Lineage (GTDB taxonomy): Bacteria > Pseudomonadota > Alphaproteobacteria > Caulobacterales > Caulobacteraceae > Brevundimonas. Next base: position 9,600 of record NZ_DAMCNG010000004.1, on the reverse strand, counting down.
GTCCAGCAGGCACGAGAAGCGTGTGAAATAGTCCGCCATGGCGGTCTCCTGAAACGAAAAGAGCCCGGCGTATGGCCGGGCTCGGGGTGGATGTTGGGGTGTGGTTTGGGTCAGTACCCGAACTGCCAGGACGGCCACGGCTGACCGTCGTCGGAGGCGCGGACCGCGTCGTTGAGGTAGGCGCTGTCGCCCTCGACGACGGTGGGACCGCGCACAGGCGTTTCGTCGATCACCGTCACGCGGCAGACGAGGCCATCTTCGACCTCGACGTGAACCGGGACGAGATATTGGAAGACGACGCGGCGCGGCGCGTCGGTGCCGGATGTTTCCATCTAAGGCTCCTTGAGACAAGCAACGGGGAGCGATCAGCGTCGCTCCCCGCCAAGTGGCCTATTCGGCAGCGATCAGGTCGGACGCATCCTCGTCGGCTTCGATCACCTCGTCATCGTCACCAGCGAGGAAGTCCGGCAGCGCCTCGGCGTCACCGGCGTCGCCGCCCTCAGGCTGATCGGCAACATCAGCGAGCCGCAGCGGCTCGGGCAGCCAGCCACTATCGGCCAGGAGCCGTTCGGCCTCCTTGGCCATATCGCCCTTCTTCAGGTGGTCGATGAGTTGGGCGGCCTGTTCGCCCTTCGCCTCGCGGACTGCTTCGAGGATGCGCGGCTTGGTTACGCGATTGAGGTAGTTGCCGAAGGTCGGACGCCAGCCGGCCTCCACCATGTCCAGCCCGGTCGCGCGCGTCAGGCGGTCGGCCTGGGTGAGCCGCATGTCGAGCGTATGCTGCGACACGCCGCTGGAGCTGTGCGGATTCGGCCGCTCGTAAAGGGCGTTGACGCCGTAGCTGACGCAGTGGGCCAGCAGCGCCATGCGGCTGGTGTCGTCCAGGCCAGCCAGCCAATCCCAAAGCGCATCGTCGTCTTTCGGGATGTCGCTCGCCCAGGCGTCGTGCCGCTCCTGCACCGCACGGGCGGGAGGGCTGTCGGCGAGACTCTCGTCCTGCGCGGGGAAGTAGATGTGCTTCACGCCCGCTTCCATGACGCCGTTATACATGCGGGTCATGAACCGGTCCGAGACGAACTTGTGCAGCAGCGCCGTCATGGCGACATGCGGGTTGTTCGCGACGGCGTCGCGAAGCGCGAGCGTGCGGTAGGCGGTCAACTCGATGACCAGGCGCTCGGGCAGCGGCTTGATGGCGTCGTCTTCGTCGTCATCTTCAGTCTCGGTGGGCTGGCCGCCGATGGTAATGACGGCGCGCTGGACCGTCTGGCCGGCGGTTGCGCCCGATACGCTATCGGTCTCCGAGCCGCTGTCGCCGTCGCCGTTGCCGTCGACCGGGATAACTGGAACGTCCTCGGGGCGGACAAAACCGCGATCCACCGTCAGCGAGCCGTTGGCGTCGATGCTGACAAACACGCCGGCGATGGCGATGTCAGCCAGCTCGTAGTGAACCGGACGATCCTCGAAGCTCGCGAGCGCGGTCTCGATTTCGCCCAGACGCTGATCCACCTCATCCGGCAGCTCGTCGGCGTCCTGATACTCGGCTTCCAGCTTCGCCATTTCGGCGTTCAGCGCGTCAATGGTCGCCTGCTCTTCGGGCGAGAGGTCGAGCGGCGTGCCGGTGATCTCCTGCAGGCCGCGTGCCGCATCGTACGGGAAGCTCACGGCCACTTCGATCCACTTCCACCCTTCGGCCGCGATCGTCTCGGCTTCGGCCTTCAGCTTCTCGCCAACGAGGCTGTCGAGGAGGCCCGCGTCCTGAAGCCATCCGCCGTCGTCGGACTGGAACAGGTCGCGCATGACGGTGCCGCCCGCCGCTTCATAGGCCTCGATGCCGACGAAGATGGCACGCTTGTCGGAAGCGCGCACCGTCGTCTCGGTCAGCATACGCCGGATCTGGTAGGGTTCCTTGGACCAGGCGTCCTTGATCGTGTCCCAGACCTGCTGCTGGCGCGCATGGTCTTCGGAGACCGTGAACGCCATGAGCTGCTCCAGCGTCATGCCGTCGTCGGCATAGACGTCGAGGAGCGCCTGCGAGACCGAGGCAAGTCGCAGCCGCTGCTTGACCATGTTGACGGGCACGAAGAACGCCGCGGCGATTTCCTCCTCGGTCATATGCTTGGCGCGCATGTCCTGAAAGGCGCGGAACTGATCGAGGGGATGGAGCGGAGCACGCTCGATATTCTCTGCGAGCGAGACCTCTTCGGCGAGGATCTCACTGTCATTGTCGCGTACGATGCAGGGCACCGGTGCGATCTTGGCGAGGCGCTTCTGCTTCACCAGCAGTTCGAGGGCGCGGAAGCGACGGCCACCGGCCGGAACCTCGAACATGCCGGTCTCAACACCTTCCGCGTCGATGACGGGCTGGACGCTGAGGCTCTGGATCAGGCCGCGACGGGCGATCGAGGCCGCCAGGTCTTCGATCGAGACGCCGGCCTTCACGCGCCGGACGTTGGACTGGGACAGAACCAGTTTGTTGAAGGGGATGTCGCGCGAGGACGACAGGGTGATCTTCTGAACGGCAGTAGCCATCGGGGTAGTCTCCGCGACGGGCGCCGAGAGACTCTCTCTCAGCCCTAAACCCGTCACGAAGCGAAGCGCCGCCCTCTTCCTCTAAAGGGGGCAGCGCCGGGGACCGGAATTGAGGACACGCGGAAGCGCAAAGCCGGAGACACGGAAATCCGCATCTCCCGCTTTGCGGATGTCAGGCGGCTCGATCGAGCAGCTTCTTCGCCTTAGCCTCCATGTCGAGGCGAGCGTCCTGATGGGGCTTGTCGCGTGCGACGGCGGTGATGCCCTGCACAAAATCGAAGATGGTCTCGGGCGGCCGCCCTTCTTCGGCCAGCACCGTGTCGATAATCTTGCCGGTCTCGGCCTTCGAGAAGCCGCGGCGGCGCAGGAAGTCGATACGATCCTCGTCGGTGCGCGCCACGATTCGCTCGCGGGCCATCTTGATGCCGTTGACGAAAGGCAGGGCTGAGGAATTGGCGAAGTTCGCCAGCGCCGGCGCCGCCTCATGGGCGAAGCGGTTGGCGGCATACTTGGAGTGGCGAATGGTGATCTCCTCGAAATCCTCCACACCCCAGAGATTCCGGTTCTGGCAGACCGCGCGCAGATAGAAGCTCGCCATGCCGAGCGTCTTGGCGCCGACCTCTGAGTTCCAGCAGTAGAAGCCCCGGAAATAGAGATCCGGCGAGCCGTCCGGCAGCCGGCCGGCCTCGATCGGGTTCAAATCGTCGACGAGGAAGAGGAAGACGTCGCGATCCGAGGCGTAGAGCGTCGTTGTGTCCTTGGTGATGTCGACACGCGGATTGTAGATGCCGGTCGACCAGTCGAGCACGCCGGGCACTTTCCAGCGCGTGTCGCCGGTGCCATTGCCGGCGATGCGCTGCACTGCCTCGACCAGCTCGTAGTCGTAGATACGGCCATAGTCCGGGCCGGTGACGGCGCGCAGTTCGACGCGGCCGTTGTCGGCCTCGAGTGTCTTGATCTGCTCCGCCCGATTGGACGTCAGGCCATATTGCAGGTTGATCGCGGCAAGCGGCGCCGGGAGCTGGCGCAGATAGGCTGCCGGCGCGCCGACCAGGCTGGCCAGTTGGCCGAAGCTCCAATGGGTGGGGGCGATGGGCGTATCCGTGCCTGGCAGGATGAGCGCCAGCCGCTCCGGGTCGCTGCGGTTCGCTTCAACGTGGATGAGAGCGCTCTCCACCATGCGCGTCCGGCTGCGGTCGGCGCGGTCGCGAACGGAGTGCGCGAGTTCGGACAACGACAGATACCGTTCGTCTGCCGGCCGGGAAAACCATTCCGACGAAACGCGGCCGATCCGCTCGCCGCGGCCGACATCGACCTTGTAACCGCCACTGGCGTCGCGGCGCGCATCGAGAACTGAAAGCTGGGTCATGGGACCAATCTCCATGACGGGCGCCAGAGACCTCTTCTCCAGCCCTCAACCCGTCACGGAAAATCCCTCAGCACTCTCGCTCTCAGGGGGCGTTGCGGGGTCTCCCCGCAGAAGGGGTAGGCCGAGACCTTGGGCTCGGCCGCAGGGGAAGGCTTTCCCCCTTAGAGGCGATATGCATTATCAGAACCGCGATACAACCGAGGGGCTCCATCCAAGACGGGAGGAGATGAGCGTGTGTGCAACGATTACAGGTTAACTGTCGATGTTGCGTCGATCATTGAGGAGTTCGCTGATCTGAAGATCAAGATTGTCTTCAGCGAAGGCGCGCCGAACATCGAAGCGCGGCAGGACATCAAGATTACCGACGTCGCGCCGATCGTCAGGACCATAGAGGGTTCCCGCAATCAGGGCGATCTGGTCCAGCGGCGGTGGAGCTGGCCCGGGCCGAACAAGCGACCGGTCTATAACTTCCGTTCGGACGGGCGTGAGCTTGTGTCAGGCCGCTGTTTGATCGTCGCCGACGGATTTTACGAGTTCACCGCGCCGGCCGATCCAAAGAAGAAGCGCAAGGACAAGTGGCTTTTCACGATGCGGGACAATCCGATTTTCTGTGTGGCCGGAATCTGGCGGGAGACCAAGGACGTCGGGCAGGCCTTCACAATGCTCACCATGGAGCCGGGTCCCGACATAGCGCCGTATCATGATCGGCAGATTGTCATTGTCGAGCGTGATGCCTGGGCCGACTGGCTCGATCCGTCGGTTTCAGCGCAATCAATCATTCGGCCGCTGCCGGCAGGATCACTCCTTGTCGAGCAGGTCGGCTGATGCGGTTCACCTTCCCCATAGCCATGCCGTCTCGGGCGGTCGCGTCGTTGTCAAAGACGACGGCAACGGCGGCCCAAGCGGCTTAGTCGAGGTTGGCGACGGGGCGACGGTGACGTCACCCACCTTTCATTCCGGCCCATCGAACCGAGAGAGGCACGGAGGTTGCGGCCCGGAATGGGATCGTTGTCCAGCGCAAGAGCGGCGAGTGGCGGTCGCGGCCAGCGTCGTGAACGTTACCGTTACCGGAAATCCCGTGTCTTCACCTTGATCGAGTCAATGTGTAAGTCGCGGATATAGATGTCGCGCGTCCTTAGCCCCGCGGGCGCCAGGCCCCGCGGGTCGGGCGTTGGCGAGCCTCGGGAGAATTCGTCGCCGCGTCCATGTCGCAGCGGGAAGGCAGCGTCGCATTCACCAACACTCGCCAACTCGCCGGAAAGGTCCGTCAGCCGCTGGGCGACAAGATGGACCACTTCGCCCTCGCGCTGGACGCGGCCGCGCACTGCGATCATGCCGGCCGACAGGATCGTGCGCCGGTTTTGCTCGAAGACCTTGGGCCACACCACGAGATTGGCGATCCCGCTTTCGTCTTCAAGCGTGATGAACATGACGCCCTTTGCGCTGCCGGGCCGCTGTCGAACCAGCACAATGCCGGCCGCCTCCAGCCATCGACCGTCTTTGGCGTCCATCGCCTCCTGGCAAGTGACCATTCGACGGCGGCGCAGGTCCTGACGGAGGAACGAGACCGGATGGTCCCGCAGTGACAGGCTGACATGCCGGTAGTCTTCGACCACCTCGCCACCCGCTGTCATGGGGCGGAGGAGGACGGTCGGCTCGGCGACCTCGGGCACGATATCAGACTCACGGGCCGACGCAGCGGCAAAAAGCGGGAGTGGCTCGTCGCGCAACGCCTTGATCGCCCACAAGGCTTCACGACGTGCGAGACCGAAGGGCGGACGAAACCCGTCCGCCTCGGCGATCTGCGTGAGCGCCGCGACGGGCGCACCGGCCCGGCGCCAGAGGTCGTCTATGGAGGCGAAGGGCTGCTCCGCCCGCGCCGCGACGATTGCCGCGCCATGGGCGTTGGCCAGACCTTTGACCATTCGCAGACCCAGACGAACGGCGAGCCGCTCCTCGCTGCCGGTGGGCTCAAGGGTGCAGTCCCATCGCGAAGCGTTGGCGCAGACCGGGCGGATCTCGACGCCATGATCGCGCGCATCGCGAACAATCTGTGCCGGCGCATAGAAGCCCATGGGCTGGCTGTTCAGCAACGCGGCGCAGAAGATTTCCGGGTGCCAGCATTTAAGCCAGGCCGAGGCGTAGGCGATCAGTGCAAAAGAGGCTGCGTGGCTTTCCGGAAATCCGTAACTGCCGAAGCCTTCAAGCTGCTTGAAGGTCTGCTCGGCAAACGCCTGCTCGTAGCCGTTGGAGACCATGCCGGCGATCAGCTTGTCGCGGAAATGCGAAACGCCGCCCGTGAACTTGAAAGTGGCCATCGACTTGCGGAGCATGTCGGCCTCGCCGGGGGTGAAGCCGGCGCATTCGATCGCGACACGCATCGCCTGCTCTTGAAAAAGCGGCACGCCGAGAGTCTTGCCGAGCACCTTCTCCAGCTCGGGCTTCGGGTAGTGGACGGGCTCAAGGCCCTCCCGGCGACGAAGATAGGGATGCACCATGTCGCCCTGGATCGGACCTGGTCGGACGATCGCGACCTGCACGACGAGATCGTAATAAGTGCGTGGCTTGAGCCGCGGCAGCATCGACATCTGGGCCCGGCTCTCGATCTGGAAAGTGCCGAGCGTGTCCGCCTTTCGTATCATCGCGTAGGTGCGCGGGTCCTCGGCCGGGATGGAGGCGAGGTCGAGATTGACACCCTTGTGCTCGGCCAGAAGATCCAGCCCCTTCTTCATGCAGGTCAGCATCCCGAGCGCCAGGACGTCGACCTTCATGAACTTGAGCGCGTCGATATCGTCTTTGTCCCACTCGATGACCTGCCGGTCCTTCATCGCAGCGGGCTCGATCGGGACCAGATCGTCGAGCCTGTCATGGGTTAGGACGAAGCCGCCTGGATGCTGGCTGAGATGGCGTGGCGCGCCCATGAGCTGTCGCGCGAGATCGAGGGTCAGGCGAAGGCGGCGGTCGGCGAGATTGAGGTTCAGCTCCTCAACATGCTTTGGCTCGACGCCTTCCTCGGACCAGGCCCAGACCTGCGACGACAAGGTGCCGATCAGGTCTTCGGGCAGGCCGAGCGCCTTGCCGACATCACGCAGCGCGCCCTTGGTGCGGTAGCGAATGACGGTGGAGCAGAGCGCGGCGTGGTCACGGCCGTAGGTGTCGAACACCCACTGCATGACGATCTCGCGCCGCTCGTGCTCGAAATCGACGTCGATATCGGGCGGCTCTCGGCGTTCCTCGGACACGAAGCGCTCGAAGAGCAGGTCATTGCGACCAGGATCGATCGACGTGATGCCGAGGACGTAGCAGACAGCCGAATTGGCGGCCGAGCCGCGACCCTGGCAGAGGATGTCTTTCGATCGGGCGAAGCGAACGATCGAATTCACTGTCAGGAAGTAGGGCGCGTAATCCAGCTTCTCGATCAGCCGCAGCTCATGCTGGAGCGCGGCGGTCACGCTGTCGGGCACGCCCTCGGGATAGCGCTCCGATGCGCCTGCCCAGGTCAGCCTCGCCAGCGCTTCTTGCGGCGAGAGCGCCGGATCGTCACGCTCCTCCGGATATTGATAGGCAAGCTCGTCGAGGCTGAAGCGGCAGCGATCAGCGATCTGGATAGAGCGAGCAAGCGCTTCCGGATAGCGGCTGAACAGCCGGTGCATCTCGTCCGGCGGCTTGATGTAGCGGTCGGCGTGACGTTCGCGTCGATCGCCGAGGGCGTCGATCGTGACGTTGTGGCGGATGCAGGTCACGACGTCTTGCAGAACGCGGCGACCCGGCTCGTGAAAGAGGATGTCGTTCGTCACCACCGTGGGCACGCGCATTTGCGCGGCGAGGTTCGACACCTCGTGAAGGCGAAGCTGGTCATTGGGGCGACGGTGTAGCGTGAGGGCGACGTAGGCGCGGTCACCGAACGCGTCGCGAAGCCGGCGCAATCTGAAGCCGCACTCGTCATCGGCGAGGTCGGGCACGAGGACGGCGACCAGGCCATCGCCATAGGCTACGAGGTCCGGCCATTCGAGAATGCATTTGGCCTTGCCGCCGCGACCCTTGCCGAGCGAGAGCAGACGGCAGAGGCGCGAATAGGCGGGGCGGTCGGTCGGATAGACCAGCACCGACATGCCGTCGGCGAGGTCGAGGCGGCATCCGACGATCAGGCGCACGCCGGTCGTCTTCGCGACCTCATGGGCGCGCACGATGCCGGCGAGGGAGTTGCGGTCAACGACGGCCACCGCCTCGATCCCGGCAAGCGCCGCCTGGGCGAACAGCTCCTCGCAGGACGACGCGCCGCGCAGGAAGCTGAAATGCGAGGTGACCTGAAGCTCGACGTAGCGGGGCTCGCTCATCCGAAGACCCCATGGATGAACCATCGGTGCGAGCCCGTGGCGGTGTCCTCGCCATCGCCAGCGCGGTAGAGCCAGTAGCGCTCGCCAGCGTCGTCCTCGACCCGAAAATAGTCGCGCACGGCGACCAGCTCGGCGTCGCGCTTCCACCATTCGCCGAAGACGCGCTCCGGGCCGTCGCCGCGACGCAGGCGCCGGCGCACGCCGCGCCAGGTGAAGGAGACCGGCGGATGGTCGGGCAACAGCGCCACCGTCTCGACCAACTCGGGTTGAGGCAGAAGGCGTGAGGGCCTCGGCCAATGGCCGGGCCAGCTCGCCCCCGTGTCGGCCGCCATCGCCGGGATGCGGCAGACGGATCGCTCGGGAACGTCGCTTGCGACGGGAGCAAGTCGATAAAGGGCGCGCTCTCCCACCCGGTTCATCAACGTGTCGATGAGATCGGAGACGTCCGGCGTGCTTTCCTCGATGAGGGAATTGACGATCTGCCTGCGCTCAAGCGGCTCGGCGACGCTCGCGGCGAGCGTCATCACCTCGATGCCAAAGCCGGGTTCGATGGTCTCGATCTTGTCGCAGAGCAGACGCGTCAGGCGCTTAACGTCGCGGACCGGCGTTGCCATGCCGACCCTGACGGCTTGGGCGCGGCTGTCGACGCCGTGGCAGATGAGGTCAAGTCTGCGAGCGCCCAAGCCGCCGGCCTCGAGACGCTCGCAGAGCTGGCCGACGAGCTTGGCGATATACCGGGCTATGGTCTCAGCCGCGGCAATCGGCTCGGCGAAGGCGCGGCGCACTTCGATGAGATCGACCGGCCGGACCGGCTCGATCGGCTCGGCCGCCTGGCCGAGGGCTTGATCGATGCGGCGGCCAAGTTCGGGGCCGAAGCGCAAGGTGAGCGGCGCCCGAGGCTGCGCGAGAAGATCGCCCACCGTATCGAAACCGAGCGTCCGCAGCGCGGCGACGGTAGACGCGGCGATGCGTAGCGCCGCGAGCGGCAAAGGCTCCATTATGGATGCGCCGTGTCGGTCCGGTGCGATCTGCGGGGCATAGCGGGCCAGAGCGTGCGCAGCGCCCCAGGTGTTGGCGATCGCGCCCCGAGCCGCGATCCCGGACATGGCAAGCCGGCCGATGAGGCCGTCCAGCATTGCACTTTCGCCGCCATGGAGATGATCGGCGCCAGTCGAGTCGATGATGATCCCGTCCGGCGGATCGGGAGCGACGACGGGAGCGTATCGGAGGAGCCAGGTCGCGAGCCGGTCGAGCGCCTCGGCGTCGCCTGCCGGGTTGGCGTCCTGCACGATGAGACCGGGCGCCAGGACCTGCGCCTTGGTGACGGGCATGCCGACGCGCAGGCCCGCAGCGTGGGCGGCGGCG
>NZ_DAMCNG010000003.1:0-41591 GCF_032107865.1 Brevundimonas sp. | reverse complement strand
GTCACGGCGCTGAAAGGGATGGTCCTCGCGCCCACGGGCAGGTCGCCCGTCACCCCGGCGTTGCGGCCCAGTTCGACGATGGAGCGGCCCTCCGGCGTCTCGTCCGCCAGCGAGGCCATGACCGCCGCCCGCATCGCCACATCGGGACGCACGCCCGGCACGGTGATGACCTCGGTAGCCATGCGGTTGCCAAAGGTGATGGTGCCGGTCTTGTCGAGCAGCAGGGTGTCGACATCGCCCGCCGCCTCGACCGCGCGGCCCGAGGTGGCCAGGACATTGACCTTCAGCAGCCGGTCCATGCCGGCGATGCCGACGGCCGAAAGGAGCCCGCCAATGGTTGTCGGAATAAGGGTGATGAACAGCGCGCCCAGCACGATGGGGTCCAGCTTGATCCCCGAATAGGCGCCCAGCCCCAGCAGGGATGCGACCGCGATCAGGAAGACCAGGGTCAGCCCGGCCAGCAGCACCGACAGGGCCAGTTCATTCGGCGTCTTCCTGCGGTCCGCGCCCTCGACCATGGCGATCATGCGGTCAAGGAAGGTGGCGCCAGGGGCCGAGGTGATGCGGACCTTGATCCAGTCCGACACCACCGTGGTGCCGCCGGTGACGGCGGAACGGTCGCCGCCGCTTTCGCGGATGACGGGGGCGCTTTCGCCGGTGATGGCGGCCTCGTTGACCGAGGCGACGCCCTCGATGATCTCGCCGTCCGAGGGGATGACGTCGCCGGCCTCGACCAGGACGATGGAGCCGATCTCCAGCTCCCCCGCCGGGGTCGGGACCACCGTGCCGGTCGCCGGATCGACGATCAGCTTGGCCTTGGTGGTGACGCGGGTGGCGCGCAGGCTGTCGGCCGCCGCCTTGCCGCGCCCTTCGGCGATGCTTTCGGCGACATTGGCGAACAGGACCGTGGCCCACAGCCACAGCGCCAGCTGGATGGCGAAGCCGGCCGCCTGGCCGCTGGCTGCCGCCACGACCGCCGAAGCGGTCGCCAGCAGGGCGACGATCCAGGTGGCGAAGATCACCGGGTTTCTGAGAAGCTTGGTCGGGTTCAGCTTGACGACAGCGTCGCCGAGCGCCCGGCCGAGCATGGCCCCGGTCAGCCCGCCCGCAATGGGCGTTGACCGAGGGCTCGACGGATCGAGCGTGACTTGAGTCATGGGATTATCCGATCAGAACCGGGCCACGACCTGGAGCATGTCGAAATGCTCCACGATCGGACCCAGTGAGAGGGCGGGGAAGAACTGCAGGCCGCCGAGGATCAGGATCACCCCGATCAGCAGGCCGATGAACAGCGGGCCATGGGTCGGCAGGGTGCCGGTCGAGGGCGCCAGCTTGGGCTTGGCGACCAGGGCGCCGGCGACGGCCAGAACCGCAATAGCGGGCACGAACCGGCCCAGCAGCATGGCCAGACCCAGGGTGGTATTCCACCAGGGCGCGTTGGCGGTCAGACCGGCAAAGGCTGAGCCGTTGTTCCCCGTCGCCGAGGTATAGGCATAGAGGACCTCGGACAGGCCGTGCGGCCCCTTGTTCAGCAGACCGGCCAGGGCCTCGGGCAGGACGGCGGCGACGGCCGAGAAGCCCAGCACCGACAGGGGCACCACCAGAACCGCCAGCATGGCGAACTGGATTTCTCGCGCCTCGATCTTCTTGCCCAGGTATTCCGGCGTGCGACCGACCATCAGGCCCGCGACAAAGACCGCCAGCATGGCCATCAGCACCATGACGGCGACGCCCGAGCCGATCCCGCCGGGCAGGATCTCGCCCAGTTGCATCAGGAACATGGTCACAGCCCCGCCCAGCGGCATGTAGCTGGCGTGCATGGAGTTGACCGAGCCGTTCGAGGCGCCGGTCGTCTGGGCCGCCCAGGCGACCGAGGACGGCACGCCGAAGCGGACCTCCTTGCCCTCCATATTGCCGACCGACGTATCGACCCGGGCGGCGACCAGGGCGGGCGCCGGCTGGCTTTCGATGACGTAGAGGGCGGAGGCTGCGCCCCCCAGCAGGATGACGGCGGCCACCGCCAGGGCGCGGACCTCCTTCCTGGCCAGGACGCTGCGGCCGAAGGCGAAGAAGGCCGCCCACCCCATGACGTTGATGCAGATCGCCGTGATCAGGGTGGTCAGCGGCGTCGGGTTCTCCAGCGGGCGGGCCGAGTTGACGTTGAACACGCCGCCGCCGTTGATGCCCAGTTGCTTGATGGCCAGCTGGCTGGCGGTCGGGAACAGGCTGATCGTCTGCGCCCCGCCCTCCAGCGTTGTCGCCTGGGCCGAGGCCGCCAGCGACTGCACCACGCCCAGCCCGGCCAGAACCACCGCCACGATAAAGGCGATGGGCAGCAGGACATAGAGGCTGGTCCGCGTCAGGTCTGCCCAGAAGTTGCCAAGGCCTTCGCCGCGATTGGCGATGAAGGCGCGCGCCAGGGCGGCGGCGATGGTCGCGCCGGTCGCCGCCGAGACGAAGTTCTGCACCGTCAGACCGACCATCTGGGTGAAGGTCGAGACGGTCGTCTCGCCGCCATAGCTCTGCCAGTTGGTGTTGGTGACAAAGCTGACGGCGGTGTTGAAGGCCAGGTGCGGGCTGAGGCCGTCAAACCCCTGCGGGTTCATCGGCAAAACACCCTGCAGACGCAGCAGGCCGTAGAGCAGCAGGAAGCCCGCCAGGTTGAAGGCCAGCAGGGCGCCGACATAGCCGAGCCAGCCCTGGCTGCGGTTCGGGTCCACCCCGGCGGCGCGATAAAACAGGCCCTCGACCGGCTTCAGCACCGGGTCCAGCCAGGTGCGCTCGCCGTTCCAGACACGCGACATATAGATCCCGATCGGCCAGCCGAGCACGACGGCGAGGCCGAGGGTCAGGGCGATCTCCGCCCATCCTTGAATGTTCATGAGAAGGCGGCTCCGTTCAGAACCGCTCGGGCCGCAGCAGGGCCGCGACCATATAGCCAGCGATGACGAGTGCGCCGGCGCCCCAAAGGACGTTCAGCCACATGGTCACAGCCTCTTCAGCGCAATGGCCAGCGCGGCGAAGGCCACAAAAGCCCCGACACCGATCGCCACGAAAATCACATCGGTCATGCCGACATCTCCAGCTCAGTTAGAGCCGGAAGAGACGCTTTCAGGGCGTAAGCGGGCCATTCGGAAAGCCGCCCGCCACATAAGGCGCGCATAAAGTCGGCGGCCAGACCTGAGCGCACCCAGGTCTGGCCTTCACTTCAGCGTGTCACCAGGTTTCGCCGAAGGGGCGGGCTTCCGCCTCAAAGGTCCAGGCCGACTTGTCCTGACGGACGAGCATCGACGCCAGGTCGGCCACGCCTGAGGGCTTGATGAAGAAGTCGTCGGACTTGTCCTTCATGACTTCGCGGGTGCGCGGCAGATCGACGACGCCGTCGAGGATGATCAGCGCGACGTGGACGCCGTCCGGACCGAGCTGTCGCGCCAGGGCTTCGCACAGGCTGCGCTGCGCCGCCTTGGCTGGAGCGAAGGCCGTGGTTCGCGCCGTGCCACGTCGTGACGCCGTCGCGCCGATGACGATGATGGCGCCCTCGCCCGCCGCCTTCATGGCCGGCGTGACTTCTTTCGCCACCAGGAAAAGGCCAAGACTATTCACGCGCCAGGACGCCTCGAAATCGGCGGCGCTGACGTCGTCGAGCGCACCGAAGACGCCCGAGCCTGCGTTGAAGACCACCACATCGACTTCACCCATTTCGGCGCGGACTGCCGCGAAGGCGCTGGCGACCGATGCCGCATCGCCCACGTCGCAGGCGAAGGAGCGGGCGTCGACCAGTTCTTCCGCCAGGGCCAAGGTGTTCTTCGTCGAGCGCGCCATCAAGGCGACGGCATAGCCGTCAGCCGCGAAGCGTCGCGCCAAAGCGGCGCCGTTGCCGGGTCCAACGCCGATGACGGCGCAGACTTTTCTCTTTTCACTCATCCGGTTGATCCCTTCGCCTGGAAATTGATGCGTTATTCTGTGACAGAAGCCGAAATCGCCTGATCGGTTTCGAGCTAGACCGATGATAGGTTCGGCAGACGATAAGCGCCACAGTTGCGATTTCCATTCGCGCACATATACGCCCCCGCTTGCCGCATCTCTTATGAATGCGATCAAGCCTCTTGCACCACTCTCTGAAACTGTGAATATGAGGTCATCTTCAATTTTAGGGTTCAGTAATGGTTCAGGCGGTTGAACACGCTTCAGAGATGGTCTCGGAGTGGGTCGAGGTCACGCAGGCCATGATTGACGATTTCGGTCGCGCCACCCTGGACAGCGATCCCTTTCACAACGATCCCGAATGGGCCAAGGACAACACCCCATATGGCGGCACCATCGCCTTTGGTTTCCTGACGGTGTCCTTGCTGACCCATCTGGCGGCGAAAGCGATCGAGGGCGCCGGCGGCAATTTCAAGCCTAAAGGCGGCTACTTCCTGAACTATGGATTTGACCGTATGCGTCTGGTCGCACCGGTGCCGACGGGCAGCCGCGTGCGGGGCCGCTTCGTCAAGGGACCGGAGCATACGGATGAGGCTGGACGAGTGCGCCGCTCCATGGACGCCGTGATCGAGATCGAAGGCGGCGAGCGCCCTGCTTTGGTGGCGACCTGGCTCAGCGTCTGGGTGCCTGACAGCGTCGAAGCGAGGGCCTGATGTCCAGCGTTCAGCAGCGGTTGATGCCTTCCAGGACGATGTCGGCGGTAGGAGAGTCGCCGCTGCTGACGCTGATTTCCGATTACGCCGCCTGGTATGGCGAGCAGACGCCTGAGGCGCCGGCGGCGACGCTGGACGGTCAGGTTCAGACCTATGCGGAGTTGGCGCACGGCGTGGACGCCCTAGCCCGCGCCATGATCGCCGCCGGCGTCGCCAAGGGCGATCGCGTCGCCATGCTGGCCCCGCCCTCCCCTGACTTTCTGACCGTCTTCCTGGCCACGGCGGCGGTTGGGGCGATCTGGGTCGGGTTGAATCCCCGCTACCGCTATGAAGAACTGGCCTATGTCGTCGGCGATTGCACGCCGCGCCTGATCATCGGGCGTCGCCGTGTGGCTGGGCGAGATTACGTCCAGGATCTGGAAGCCCTTGCGGCGAACGTCTCGGCGGATCTGGTTCTGATCGGCGAAGACGAATTGGACGCGCGCGCCCATCTGCCGTTGAGCGTCTATGTCGCCCAGGGCGAGGCCGTGACCGACGAAGCCCTGACGGAACGCAAACGGTCTGTCACGCCGCGCGATCCGTGCCTGATCGTCTACACCTCAGGCAGCACGGGCAAGCCGAAGGGCGCGGTCCTGCACCATGAAGGACTGATCCTGCCCGCCCTGGAGCAGGGCGAACCCTTGCGCGGCGAACCGCTGTGCATGTTGAATTATCTGCCGATCAACCACATCGGCTGCGTCGGCGACATCACCGCCATGGTTCTGGTCAACGGCGGCAAGCTGGCCTTTCTGGAGCAGTTCGACGTCGAAACGGGGCTGAACACGATGGCGTCGGAAGGCGTCACCCTGTGGGGCACGGTTCCGTCCGTCTTCGAGATGACAGTGGCTCATTCCGCCTTCGCCCAGACGGACCTGTCGGCTGTACGGCGCGTCTTCTGGGGCGGCGCCGCCATGCCCGCATCGACGATCAAGGCTTTGATCCCCGTCGCAACCTGCATGGGCACCAACTACGGCCTGACCGAATCCTGCGGTCCCATCGCCGCCACCGGCGATATGATCGTTCAGGGTGACGCCGACGTCGTCTTCGCCACGGCTTCGGTCGGACGGCCGACCCGTCATTACCAAGTCCGTCTGCGCGCCGAAGACGGGTCGCTGGTCGAACAAGCCGGAGCCGACGGCGAGATCGAGGCCAAGGGCGCGCCCCTGTTCCTCGGCTACTGGAACCGGCCTGACGCCACGGCCGACGCCTTCACCAAGGACGGCTGGTTCCGCACCGGCGATGTCGGCGCCTGGTTGGACGACGGCCGCCTGCGCATCACCGGACGGTTGAAGGAAATGTACAAATCCGGCGGCTACAACGTCTATCCGCGCGAGATCGAGATCGCGCTGGAAGGCCACCCCGCCATCACTGAGGCCGCTGTCGTGGGCGTTCCCGACTCCGTTTGGGGTGAGGTGGGCGTCGCCTTCGTGATCGCCCGCGCCGACGTCGACGCCGCTCAACTTCAGGCCCATTGCCGCGAGCGGCTGGCCAACTACAAGATTCCCAAGCGTTTCGTGATCGAGCCGGACCTTCCGCGTCTGCCGGTCGGCAAGGTGGACAAGATGGCGCTGCGCCGTCTGGCCGTGGAGGACTAATGGACGCCGCCGTCAAGACGCCGAACGCCGTAGAGCAAGCGACGCCTTTGCGCCCTCGCCTGCTGGCCGGATACGGCCTGGCCAACATCGGCCTGGCCTGTTTCCTGATCACGCCGCAACTGCTGCTGCTCTACTTCCTGACCGACACCCTGGCGGTGCCGGCGGCGACGGCGGGCGTGGTCCTTCTGTTGCCCAAGATCTGGGAGGTGGTGTTCGACCCAGTCGTAGGCCTGTGGTCGGATCGGCTGCGCGGGCGGATGGGGCGGCGATGGCCCCTGATGGCGGCAGGCGCGGCCCTGTTCCCACTAGGTTTCGCGGCCATGTTCGCCCCGCCGACGCACCTGACCGGCTTCGGCGCCGTGGTCTGGGTCATGGCGGCCTATATGGCGGCGACGACGGCCTACGCCCTGTTCTCGATCCCTTACGCCGCCATGCCGGGCGAGATTTCGCGACGTCAGCAGGATCGGACCCGCGTCGTGGCGTGGCGCGTCGGCTTCCTGGCCTTCGGCCTGATGGTAGCAGGCGGCATGTCGCCCCTGCTGGTCGAAATGGCGGGCGGCGGTCGCCCCGGTTATGCGGTCATGGGCCTGCTGCTGGCGCTGATGGCGGGCGGCGCCTTGTTGGGGTCGTTGCGCGCGGTCTGGAAGCTGCAGGACCGCAGCCGCGATTTCGGCACGCCGCTGAAGCCGGCCAAAGCGCTGGCGGCCGGGGTGCGCGCCACTTTGGGCAATCCTGCCTATCGCTTCCTGTGGATCGGCTACGCCTTCCAGACGGTCGCCATGGGCGCCCAGTCGGCGATGATGCCCTATGCGGTCACCTACCAGATCCAGGCGTCGTCGGGCGTGCTGGCGCAATTGTTCCTGGCGGGCGCAATCGTTCAGGTCACGGCCATGCCGTTGTGGGTCAAGTTCGCGGATCGTTGGGGCGCGACGCGCGCCGCAATCGCCGCCGCAGCAGCCTATGCTCTGGCCACCCTGGGCTATGTCTGGTGCGGACCGGGCGATGTGGCCCTCGCCACCGCCGTCGCCGCCCTGGCGGGCCTGGGTCAGGCGGGCTGCTATGTCCTGCCGTTCGCCTTGATGCCCAGCGTGGTCGCGGCCCGCGACCAGAAAGAGGCTGAAGCCAACCTCGGCCTGCTGACGGCCGTCTGGGTCTCGGGTGAAAAGCTGGGTCTTGCCCTGGGCGGCGCGGCCGCGGGGGTGCTGCTGGGCCTTGCGGGCTATGTATCCGGAGGACAGGCCCAACCGGATTCGGCTCTGGCCGCCATCCCCCTGCTGTTCGCGACAGGGCCGGCGCTGATGCTGGCGTGCAGCGCGCCGCTGCTGTTGAAGCTGGATCGCCTGCGCCGCCGTCAGGGCCAGCCGCTCTAGGCGGCGGGCCGGGACCGCGAGAGGAAGCCAGCCAGCCTCACGGCCGCCTCCGGAAGGTCGTCGCTCGCTGGGGCGTCGCCATAGGCCAGCTGGTGCCAGACCACGCTGACGGCGTCCGACAGGGTATCGTCCGCGTCGGCTCCCATGCGCGCCAAGACCTCGATGAAGGATTCATCGGGCAGGACGATCATCTTGCGGGCGATTTCATCCGCCATGGCGACCAGCATGTAGCCGGCCAGGCGGACGGCGTCCGGGTCGTCCTCGGCGCGGCGACGCTGGATGCTCTCGGCCACGACCTCGGCCCAGCGGCGGTTGATCTTCTGGCTGATCTGCAGGAACTCGGGAACATAGTCGCCGACCTGGAAGACGCACTTCATCAGGCCGGGATTCGCCCGACAGACCCGGAACCACAGACGGTTGGTCGAACGGATTCGGGCAAATGGCGTGTCGCCCGTCGCGGGCGTCATCGCCTTGGCGACATAGTCATCGAAGAAGCGCGCCAGCGCCTCGACGGAAATCTCGGTCTTGTCCTTGAAGTAGACGTAGAAGGAGCCTTCGGCGACTTCGGCCTGGGTCGTGATGTCGCCGACGCGCATGGCGTGAAAGCCGCGCTCCTCCAGCACCTGGGCGGCGGCCAGCAAAAGCCGCGCGCGCGTGCGTTGCCCTTTGAGACGCGGCGGGTTGTCCCGCAGCTCAGCGGCCAGATAGGAGGAATAGCTCTGCAGTTGCATCAACGCCTCGTCTGCGACGAGGTCGGATCACGCCCCAGCCCGTCGTTTCGATCAAGAACAGGCGGCGTCCGACCAGACCGAACGCCGCCAAGCGTCCCTTAGTAACGCAAACGCAGATAGACGCCAGCCGAGCGAGGCTCGCCCATCGACACCCGGTCCATGCCCAGGGCCTCCAGATTGACGATGCCGCGCTGATAGACTTCGTCCGTCAGGTTGCGCGCCCACAGGCCCACCTCGGTCTTGCCGTCCGGCAAAGCCCAGCCCAGTTCGCCGTTGACGGTCCAGTAGCCGTCCTGGCTGAGCCGCTCGACATTGCCCGAGCTGAAGTAGAACTTCGAGCGATAGGAGCCCGACAGGGTCATCAGCAGATCACCCTTGTCGCCCAGGCTGTGCTGATAGGACACAGCGCCGTTGAAGGTGAACTCAGGCGCGGTCGGCAGGCGGTTGCCCGAGAAGTCTTCGCCGACCGAGATGTAGTTCTTGTACTCGCTATCCAGCACCGCAGCGCCCAACGAGATATCCAGCCCCTTCATCGGCGCGACGGTCAGCTCGATTTCGGCGCCCTTGATGACGGCGTCGGAGGCGTTGTCGAGGATCGGCACACTGGTCGAGCCGCGCACGACGTAGCTGTAAACCTGCAGATCCTGATAGTCGTAGTAGAAGGCCGCCGCGTTCAGGCGGGCGCGACGCCCGAACAGTTCGCTCTTGAAGCCGGCCTCATAGGCGTTCAGCACTTCGTCGTCGTACGGACCCAGATCCTGAACGTCGGTGATCATGCCGCCTGCAAAGCCGCCGCTCTTGTAGCCGCGGTTGTAGCTGACGTAGGCGCGCGAGTTGTCGCTGATGTCATAGTTCAGCACGGCCCGGCCCGAGATGCTCTCGAACGACTTGGAGCCATGGAAGTCGACCAGGGTCACGCCCGCCTCGGTGAAGCGGCTGTGGTAGTCCATGGTCTTGTCGTCACGCGACCAGCGCAGGCCCGCGATCAGCGACAGGCGCTCGGTCAGCTTGTAGTCGACCTCGCCGAAGATGGCATAGCTCTCGGTCTTCAGGCTGTGCGGATAGTAGACGGTGCCCACGCCCATGGCGACGCCGTCCATCGGATCCGGCAGCATCTCCAGCAGGTCCAGGCCGATCTCGAACGAACTGTCCGACTTCAGGCTGTCATTCATGTAGAAGACGCCCGCGACCCAATCGAAGCGGCCGCCGCTGTTCGATTGCAGGCGGAACTCCTGAGTGAACTGATCCTGATCGACGCGGTAGAAGCCCTTGATCAGGTTGTTCGGGCCGGAATCCGTGTTCTCGTCGTCGCGGTGGCGGGCGTTGACGAAGCCGGTGACCGACACCAGCGACAGCTCGCCCAGATCGACCGTCGTGGTGACGTCAGCGTTGAACAGCTTCAGCCGGTCACGACCTTCCATCGAATAGTCGCCAGCATAGGGATCGCCGTCGGTGTCGACATAGCCCAGGGCGTCCGTGCAGGCCGAGGTGCCGTAGAAGGCCGGCAGGCACAAGCCATCTGCGCCGGTGGCTGCGGCCGTGTTGGGGATCAGCCCCCTCGCCTGCCCCTGCAGGGCGCCGTTGCGGCTGTTGCCGCCGCCGATGTGAGCCAGCACCTCGACGCGGTCGTTGGGCGTATAGAGCAGCGACATGCGCGCCGCCCAGCGGTCGCTGTCGTTGACGTTGTGGCCAGTCAGACGGTTCTTCGTATAGCCGTCGTCGCGGACGTAATTGGCCGCCGCGCGGAAGGCCAGAACGTCCTCGATCACCGGACCGCCGACGCCGCCTTCCAGCTCCATCCGCTCACGCGAACCGTAACGGGCGGTCAGGTCAGCCGTATAATAATCCGTCGGGCGACGGCTGGTGATGTTCAGGGCGCCGCCCGTGGTGTTGCGGCCGAACAGCGTGCCCTGCGGTCCGCGCAGCACCTCGACCTGCGACAGGTCGAAGAAGGAATCCAGTTGCATGATCGACGAACCACGGATCACCCCGTCTACATAGACAGCGGTCGGGCTGGGGTTGGTCGGGTTGAAGTCGTTCGAGCCGACGCCGCGGATATAGACCTTGGGCGCCACCGAGGAGTCACCGCCGTGCACCTGAAGACCTGGCGCCAGACCGCTGAGCTCCAGCACGTTGTTGACGTTCATCCGATCCAGATTTTCGCCCGAATAGGCCGTGATGGAGATCGGCACATCCTGTAGGTTCTGGGCGCGGTGACGCGCCGTCACCACGATATCCTCGACGGTTGCGACGTCCGGGGCGGGTTCCGACTGGGCTTGAGCGTTCGCCGCCACGGCGAGCGCTACAGTGCAGACGGCTCCGAATAGGTTGGTCTTCTTCACGCTTCTTCCCCTATGCCCCTATGTGTCGTTGAAATTAAATATGAGGCCATATTCATATACGCCTCATTCAGCCCAACCTGTCAATCAGCGCCAAGATCAACCGATGTCAGTGCTGGCGCCGGCGCCGATATCGGCCATAAACATCGATTATGACAAAGACGAACTTGAGTTGGCGATTCTGGATCGACCGAGGCGGCACCTTCACCGATGTGGTCGCTCGGGCGCCTGACGGTTCGCTCCGTACAGGCAAGCTGCTGTCGGTGAATCCAGAACAGTACGCCGACGCCGCCGTCGAGAGCATTCGCCGCATACTGCAGGCCGCACCCGGCCCGCTTGCGGCGGGACTGGTCGACGAAGTTCGCATGGGCACGACAGTCGCCACCAACGCCTTGCTGGAACGCAAGGGCGAGCCCACGGCGCTGGCGATCACAGCAGGATTCGGTGACGCCTTGAGGATCGGTTGGCAGGCCCGACCGGAGCTGTTCACCCGTCACATACGCCTGAACGATCAACTCTATGGCCACGTGGTCGAGATCGACGAGCGCCTGACCGCCGACGGCGCCGTTGATCGACCGCTGGACGAGGTGAAGGCGCGGGCTGATCTGACCCGCGCGTATGAGCTTGGCTTCCGCGCCCTGGCCATCGTCCTGGTCCACGGTTGGCGCTTCACCCAGCACGAACAACGGCTGGCGGAAATCGCGCGCGAGATCGGCTTCGACCAGGTCTCTGTCAGTCATGAGGTCGGCGCCCTGATCAAGCTGATCGGGCGCGGCGACACGACGGTCGCGGACGCCTATCTGTCCCCGATCCTGCGCGCCTATGTGGACCGGGTCGGCGGCGATCTGGGTGCCGCGACGCCGTTGCAGTTCATGCAGTCTTCGGGCGGGCTGACCGCCGCCGACGCCTTCCGGGGCAAGGACGCGATTCTATCAGGCCCGGCGGGCGGCGTGGTGGCCATGGCCGAGACCGCAAAAGCCGCAGGATTCGACCGTGTCATTGGATTCGACATGGGCGGCACCTCGACAGACGTGTCCCACTTCGCCGGGGACTATGAACGGACATCTGACGCCGTGGTGGCCGGGGTGCGTCTGCGCGCGCCGATGCTGAGCATCCACACCGTTGCGGCGGGCGGCGGCTCCATCTGCCGCTTCGACGGCGGACGCTTGAGGGTCGGGCCGGAATCGGCGGGCGCGTCGCCGGGACCGGCGGCCTATCGACGCGGCGGGCCGCTGACGGTGACCGACTGTAACGTCATGATGGGCAAGCTGAGCCCCGACTTCTTCCCTGCCGTCTTCGGCCCTGACGCCGACCAACCGCTGGATGCAGAGGCGGTGCGCACGAAATTCGAGGCCATGGCGACCGAGGTCGCCGCCGCTACCGACCGCCCCGTCACGCCCGGCGAATTGGCCGAAGGCTTCGTCACCATCGCCGTTCAGAGCATGGCCGAGGCGATCCGTTCGATCTCGATCCAGCGCGGCTATGACGTCACGAAATATGTGCTGAACTGCTTCGGCGGCGCGGGCGGGCAGCACGCCTGCCTGGTGGCCGATGCGCTCGGCATGACTCAAGTGCTGCTGCACCCGTTCGCAGGCGTACTGTCGGCCTATGGCATGGGCCTGGCCGAGGTTCGGGCCATTCGCCAGACGACCGTCGCCATGCCGCTCGCTCCCGCAACGGACACTGTCCTCGACGAACGGATCGCTGAACTGACAGGCGCGGCTCGCGCTGATCTGTCGGCGCAGGGCTTCGACGCCGCTGCCGTCTCGGCCATCGCACGCGCCGAGATCAAGTTCGCCGGGTCCGACACCCCCCTGACTGTGCCGTTCGGCCCGGTCGCCGACATGGCCGCCGCCTTCGAGGATACGCACCGCCGTCGCTTCGGCTTCTTCGCCGATGACAAGGCGCTGGTCGTCGAGACGCTGGAGGTCGAGGCTGTCGGCCACTCGGATCAGGCCCCGGAAACAGTGCAGGCCGCCGATGACGAGGCTTCGACGCCCGCCCCCGTCGCCGCCCTGAGCGTACGCATGGCGGGTAGAGATCGCCAGACGCCCGTCTATCGCCGCGAGGCGCTGAGGCCCGGTGCCCATGTCGATGGCCCGGCCATCCTGCTGGAAGACACCGGCACCACGGTCGTCGAGCCCGGCTGGCGCGCCTCCGCCGATGCAGCGGCCAACCTGTTGTTGAAGCGGGTCGTCGCCCTGCCCGCCCGCACCGCCATCGGCACGGACGTCGATCCGATCATGCTCGAGGTGTTCAACAGCCGCTTCATGGCCTGCGCCGAGCAGATGGGCGAGGCCCTGCGCGCCACCGCCTATTCCGTGAACATCAAGGAGCGCCTGGACTTCTCCTGCGCCGTCTTCGACGCAGGCGGGTCGCTGATCGCCAACGCCCCGCACATCCCTGTCCACCTGGGCTCGATGGGCGAGAGCATCCGAACTGTCATAACTTCGCGTGGCGATCAGCGGGATGGCCGGGGCATGAAGGCGGGCGACGTCTATATGCTGAACGCGCCCTACAACGGCGGCACCCACCTGCCCGACATCACCGTCATCATGCCGGTGTTTCTGGGCAGCGATGACGCCCCGGCCTTCTTCGTTGCGGCGCGCGGCCACCACGCCGACGTGGGGGGGATCACGCCCGGCTCCATGCCCGCTGACTCGCGCACCGTGGACGATGAAGGGGTGCTGATCGACGACTTCCTTCTGGTCGACGCCGGAAGGCTCTGCGAGGCCGAAACGCGCGCGCTGTTCGCGTCCGGCCCCTGGCCGTCGCGCAACATCGATCAAAACCTTTCGGATCTGAAGGCTCAGGTCGCCGCCTGCACGCGCGGTGCTCAGGAACTGATCCGCATGACCGGCGAGTTCGGTCGCGATGTCGTCACGGCTTATATGGGCCACGTTCAGGATAATGCCGAAGAAGCCGTGCGTCGCGCCGTCGCCGCCCTGAAGCCCGGCGCCTTCGCCTATGAGATGGACGACGGCGCCGTTATCCGCGTCCGCATCGATGTGGACGCCGAGGCCCGCAGCGCGGTCGTCGACTTCACCGGGACCAGCGACCAGTTGCCGACCAACTTCAACGCCCCGCTGTCGATCGCAAGGGCGGCGACTCTCTATGTCTTCCGCACCCTGGTCGATGACGCCATTCCGCTGAACGAGGGCTGTCTCAAGCCGATCGAATTGATCGTGCCGGAAGGCTCGATGCTGAACCCGCGCTACCCCGCAGCCGTGGTGGCGGGCAATGTCGAGACCAGCCAGGCCGTGGTCGATACGCTGTACGGCGCGCTGGGCGTTCTGGCCTCCAGCCAGGGGACGATGAACAACTTCACCTTCGGCGACGACACGCGACAGTATTACGAGACCATCGCCGGCGGCTCGGGTGCTGGGCCCGACTTCGACGGGACCAGCGCGGTTCAGACCCACATGACCAACAGTCGCCTGACCGACCCGGAGGTGCTGGAAACCCGTTTCCCTGTGCTGCTGGAGGCATTCTCTATCCGGCGCGGCTCGGGTGGCGAAGGCCAGCATCGCGGCGGCGACGGCGCCGTGCGGCGGATGCGTTTCCTGGAGCCGATGACGGCGGCCATCCTGTCCAACCATCGTCGTGTGCCTCCCTTCGGCGCGGGCGGCGGCGGACCGGGCGCGGTCGGCGTCAACCGTGTCGAGCGGGCCGACGGGCGGGTTGAGCCCCTAGGCCCCACCGCCGAGGCGGCCATGGCGCCGGGCGACGTCTTCGTCATCGAAACGCCCGGCGGCGGCGGCTTCGGCGCGAAAGACGCTTCCGCCGACTAACGATCCGCGCAACCATTCGGCGGACAGATTTCAAGACAGATTCTGGGGAGGATCTGAGCTCATGCTTGTGTTGATCGGCATTGCGATCGTGGTCGCGGGCTTTGTCGCGCGGATCAATCCGCTGGTGGTCATCCTGGTCGCCGCCATCGCCACCGGCGTGCTGGCGGCGGTCGGCCCCGGCGCGGATGCTCAGAGCCTTTTCCAGGCCGGGGTCGACACGATTTCGCGCTTTGGCCAAGCCTTCAATGACAACCGCTACTTCCACATTACCTGGCTGGTTCTGCCGGTGATCGGCCTGTTGGAACGCGCGGGCCTGCAGGAGCGCGCGCGCGATCTGGTGACCAAGGTCAAGGCGGCGACCGCCGGGCGGCTGATGCTGATCTATCTGCTGGTGCGCCAGGCGACGTCGGCGCTCGGCCTGACCTCCCTGGGCGGTCATCCCCAGATGGTGCGTCCCCTGATCGCGCCGATGGCCGAAGGCGCCGCCGAGAGCGAACACGGCCCCCTGACGGACAAGGTGCGCTTCCGCATTCGCGGCATGGCGGCGGGCACAGATAATATCGGCCTGTTCTTCGGCGAGGACATCTTCATCGCCATCGGTTCCATCGTGCTGATCGTCGGCTTCCTTGAACAGGCGGGCATCCGGGTCGAGGCGCTGCATGTCTCCCTGTGGGCCATCCCCACGGCCATCGTCGCCTTCCTGGTCCACGGCGCGCGTCTGTTGATGTTCGACCGGCAGGTGAAGAAGGATATGGCGGTTCCGAACGCCCCGACCGAAGTCGAGGGCGGCCAATGATCACGCTTGAGCACGCCTATATCGCGACCGGGCTGATGTTCGCAGCCTTCTCCATCCTCAGCCTGCGTGATCCGCAGAACCCGACTCGGTTCCGCAGCGCCCTGTTCTGGGGGCTGATCGCTCTGTCCATGCTGTTCGGCAGTTGGTTGGGCGGCTTCGGCAACGGAATGCTGGTGATCGCCCTGGTGATCATCGGCGCGACCGGAAAACTGGGCGTCGGCAAACCCGCCACCACCCCCCCCGAGCAACGCCAGGCCAGCGCCGCCCGGTGGAAGAACGCTCTGTTCGTGCCCGCCCTGATGGTGCCCCTGGTCGCCGTCGGCGGCACCCTGCTGGCCAAGCACACAGCAGCAGGCGCATGGCTGATCTCGCCGGTCCAGACCACGCTGATCTCGCTGGGGTTGGGCTGTGTCATCGCTCTGTTCGCTGCCATGGCCTGGTTCCGTCCGCCCGTGATGGCGCCGGTTCAGGAAGGCCGTCGACTGATGGACTCCATCGGCTGGGCGGCTCTGCTGCCGCAGATGCTGGCCTCGTTGGGCGCGGTCTTCCTGGCGGCTGATGTGGGCCAGGTGGTCGGCGATCTGATCGCGCAGGTTATTCCCATGACCTCAGCCTTTATGGCGGTGTTCGCCTATTGCGCTGGCATGGCCCTGTTCACCGTCATCATGGGCAACGCCTTCGCCGCCTTCCCCGTCATGACCGCCGCCATCGGCCTGCCCATTGTGGTGCATCAGTTCGGCGGCGATCCCGCCATCGTCTGCGCCATCGGCATGCTGGCCGGGTTCTGCGGAACGCTGATGACGCCCATGGCCGCCAACTTCAACGTGGTGCCCGCCAATCTGCTGGAGCTGCCGGACCGCAATTCGCCCCTCAACGGCGTCATCCGCGCCCAGTTGCCGACCGCGGTCGTCATGCTGTTCGCCAATATGCTGCTGATGTACTTCCTCGCTTTCCGGTTCGGATCATGACGCAAAGCCTCGACCCCGCCCTCGCCTCCCGTTTCTCCGCCACGGCCCTGGGCCATGTGACGCGCGAGTATCCCAACCACATCATGCATGTGCTGACAGGACCGCAGGACGCACGCACGCCGCGTGACATGCATCCGATCTTCTTCGGCAGCTTTGACTGGCATTCCTGCGTGCATGGCTGGTGGACCCTGTTCACCCTCTATCGCCTGCACCCCCAAATGGCCGAGGCGCCCAGTATCCGCGCCCTGGCCGACGAGTTGTTCACGAGGGGCAACGTCGCCGGAGAGGTCGCCTATCTGATGCGTCCCGAGGCGCGAGGTTTCGAGCGCCCCTACGGCTGGGCCTGGCTGCTGATGCTGGCCGCGGAACTGGAACGCCATGACACCGATGAGGGCCGCCGCTGGACTGAAGCCCTGCTCCCGCTGGCCCAGGTTTTCGTCGAACGGTTCAAGGCCTTCCTGCCGCTGGCCGACTATCCGGTGCGGACGGGCACGCACTACAACACCGCCTTCGCCCTTCGTCTGACGCTGGACTACGCCGACGCCCACGATGCCGAGTTGGCCGCCCTGTGCCGCACCGCCGCCCTGCGCTGGCACGCCGAGGATCGCGACTGCCAGGCGTGGGAGCCGTCACAGGACGAGTTCCTGTCGCCCGCCCTCATGGAAGCCGCCCTGATGCAGCGGGTGCTGTCGTCTGACGCCTTCCGCGCCTGGTTCGACGCCTTCCTGCCCGCCCTGGCCGACGGACGGCCTGCGACCCTGCTGACGCCCGCCCGCGTCAGCGACCGTACAGACGGCAAGATAGCCCATCTGGACGGTCTGAACCTGAGCCGCGGCTGGTGTTGGCGCGAAGTCGTGGCGGGTCTGCCCGCCGATGACCCGCGTCGTGCGATCGGAGAAAAGGCGGCGGCCATCCATCTGGACACCGCCCTGCCCCACGTCACCGGCGACTATATGGGCGAGCACTGGCTGGCCAGCTTCGCCTTGCTGGCGCTGCTTTCCGCCTGACGGCGCTGACGGGCGGGCTTCCTAGAGCGTGTTCTTGTGAATGCGCCCGGCCTTCATGATCAGCTTCATCGTGCGGTCCGGATCGGCGATTACGGAGATGTCCGCCAGCGGATCGCCCTCGACCACCAGAAGGTCGGCGTAGGCGCCGGCCTCGATGCGCCCCAGCTTCGCCGGATAGGGATTACGCGGCCCGGATAGCTTCAGGATCTCTGCGTTGCCGCCTGTCAGCATCCGCAGCACTTCGGCCGCGCCATACCAGCGCGCGAACTTGGCCAACTGCTTGCCCTGTGTCGTCGTGCCCTTGGGGCTGAACAGGATATCCGTGCCCAGGGCCATGTTGACCTTGTGCGTGCGGCCCCATTCGACCGCGCGAGCCGTGCCTTCAGCGATGATCTGCTGTTGGGCGCGCTGCTCAGGCGAGGGGTAAACATTGGCGTCCTCGTCGGCCAGGAAAGGCTGGATGCTCCACCAGGCGCCGGCGTCCGCCATGCGCCGCACGGTCTCCTCGTCCGCCATCTGTCCATGCTCGATGGACTTCACCCCGCTGGCGACCGCTCGCTGGATGCCTGCCGGCGTATAGGTATGAGCGCAGACATAGACGCCCCAGTCGGCGGCGGCCGCCA
This sequence comes from Brevundimonas sp., assembly GCF_032107865.1. GTDB lineage: Bacteria > Pseudomonadota > Alphaproteobacteria > Caulobacterales > Caulobacteraceae > Brevundimonas. The sequence goes on along the minus strand of NZ_DAMCNG010000003.1, from coordinate 23,695 downwards.
CCGCCGCCTTCATCTCGGCCTCCGTATATTGCAGGGCGTCGACCGGATCGTAGGTCGAGGCGACGCCGCCGCCTGCGTGGATCTTGATCTGGCTGGCGCCGAGCATCAGCTGCTCACGCACACGGCGCAGCACTTCGGCCTCACCGTCAGCAATGGCGGCGATTCCGGCCTGTTCGGCGACGCTGAGCGTGCTTTGGGACGTCCGAGGCAAGTCAGCCCGCATCCGGAAGTCGCCATGCCCCGAGGTCTGGGAGATCATCGAGCCCGACGGATAGATGCGCGGCCCGGCGAAACGCCCTTCGTCAATCGCCCGCTTCAACGCAAAGCTGGGGCCGCCCATGTCGCGAACGGTCGTGAAGCCCCGCATCACCGTGCGCTCGGCTTCCTGAGCCGCCACGAGGTGCAGATAGGGAATATCCGCGGTCATAGCCGCCATCTGGGAAATGCCGGCCAGCATGGTGTGCCAGTGAGCGTCGATCATGCCGGGCATCAGAACACGTCCGCCGCAATCCACGACATCGGCGTCGGCGACAATCTCGCCCGCCTGAACCAGCGACTGAATCATGTCGCCGACGATGAGGACGTTGCGGTCTTCGATCAGGCGAGCGCTCGCTCCGTCGAAGATCCGCACATTGGCGAGCAGGCGCGGCTTGGCCGACGCCTGGGCGAATGCCGGCGAAGCGACGCCAAGCCCGGCCGCAGCGAAGCCCGCCGCCGCACCGGCCAGGATGGAGCGCCGCGACAAGCCCGCTTCCATGCGGGCCAGGAGCTTTTGCGCCTGGGGCGAATGACAGGCGCACGTCACGCCATGTTGCAGAGGCCGCTGCTGCGCGATTCCGCCGAACCAGGTCTTCAAGAGCACATCCTCACCAATCGAGCGGCCATGGCCGCATGCCAACGCGATAAGAACGGCTACGCTATTTCGATTCCGCAAACGATCGGGGGGATTTCACCGGTCGCGACCACCCGTCGGCGAAGACGGTCGTTTTTCGCTACGAAGCTTGAGATCGTGATGTTCGGAGGGACGCCCCGAAGGGCGATTTCTTCAACGAAAACCGATGGCTGGGGAACTAGGACTCGAACCTAGAATGACGGTACCAAAAACCGTAGTGTTACCATTACACCATTCCCCAGCGGTCCGGTGTGCCCCGCCGCCGCAGTGCGTTGCGGCGAGGAGCGGTCATCTACGCCAAGGCTCCGGGGGATGCAACACCTGAAAACGAAAGAATTTTATCGACCCGAGACTTTTTTCCGGAGCCTCATTTACCCGCTTGCGAGGTCCGGTCGGCATGGCTATAAGCCCCCTCCTCGACGCAGATGGCGGCCCTACGGACCGTTTGATTTGCGAAAGTCGGAGTGTGGCTCAGTCTGGTAGAGCACCGCGTTCGGGACGCGGGGGTCGTAGGTTCGAATCCTATCACTCCGACCATCTTTCCTTAAAATGTGAATGCACGCGGTACAGCTCAGGCCGTGCCTTTTCGTGCGCCGCTGCTAGGCTTGCGGCATGACGCAACTTCTTTCCTCTTCCGAAGTGCTGGATTTCTGGTCTGACGCCGGGCCGGACAAATGGTTCGCCAAAGACGTCGCCTTCGACCGTACATTCTCAGATCGCTGCTGCGACACCCATTACGCCGCCGCACGCCGAGAACTGGATCACTGGATTGAAACGCCTGACGGCGCCCTGGCCCTGATCATCCTACTGGATCAGTTGCCGCGAAACGCCTTTCGCGACACCGCCCATATGTTCGCAACCGATCCCCTGGCGCTCGGCTTTGCAAAGGAAGCGATCCGGCGAGGTCACGACCAAAGCGTCGCATCGGAACTGCGCGCCTTCATCTTGATGCCCCTGATGCACTCTGAAACGCTGACGGATCAGGAACAGCTTCTGACTCTCCTCGATGCGGAGAGCGAACCGGAAACCTACAAGTTCGCCGTCATCCACCGCGACATCATCGCCCGCTTCGGTCGCTTTCCGCACAGAAACGCCTGCTTGTATCGCAGCACCACGCCTCAGGAGGCCGAGTTTCTAAGTTCCGGAGGTTTTTCAGGATAAATTTCAAAGACCTTTGATTGCTTCGCTGTTACAGCAAAGCTAAGGCCGGTTGATCCTCAACAGCCAGCCGCAGACATCATGAATCGCTTCGCCCTTGCCCTGACGGCAACGTCCGCTCTCATCGCAACCTCAGCTACGCCGACTGAAGCGCAGATTTTCGGTCGACGCGGCAATGCGGAAGCGGCTCAGGTCATCAATGAGACGCCGCGCTGCACTCAGAACCTGGGCACTGTGGCGATCGCCGAAACTCAAGGCGTCCTGTTCGATCAAATGGGTCTGGGGGCGCCGACCGAACTGCTGCGCACCGTGATCCGCGAATCCGGCTGCTTCACCCTGATCGAGCGCGGACCGGGCATGGATCTGGTAGAACGTGAGCGCAGCCTCGGCGGCGCCGCCCGTGTCCGCACCGCCGACTTCGTCCTGGTCGCTGAGCTGGCCAATCCGATCGAGCCGACTGACAACGATCGCGGGTCCGGCCTGCTCGGTTCGCTGGCGGCGGTGGGCGGCCGAGCCCTGCTCACCGCCGGCATCGCAGCGGCGACGGGCGGAGACATGAGCGGAGGTCTAGGCGGCGGCGGTCTTGGTGGCGGCGGCCTCGGCGGTTTCGGTGGTCTGGGCAGTCTAGGCGGTCTGGGCGGTCTGGGCGCGGAATCCGGCCTGAACCCCTTGCAGATGCAGGCCCTGAACGCCGCCGCGAGCATGGCCGGAAACGTTCTGGGCGGCCAGCGCGGGCAACCTGCTCAGGGGCCGGCCCCTGCCCTGGCCGCCAATACGGTCGAACGGATTCGCGATCTCAAGAAGGACATCGGTCGCGGCAAGGAAGACGCTCAGGTCGTCTTCTCCCTGGCCAGCGTGCCCCTGGCCGAAACGGTCGGCAATACGCGCGCCGTAGCGAACAAGGACGACCTGCGCGGCCTACATATCCGCGACAATCACTTCGGCGGTCGCGTCGGCGCGGGCTATGAAAGCGAAGATGAAGGCAAGGTCATCGCCCTGGCCATGGTGCGCGGCTATGCCGACCTAGTGACCAGTCTGGGCGGAACCGGCTCCCAGATTCCGGAAGTCACCCGCGCCAACCGCGAGGCGATCGCGGCCGAAACCGCCGGCCGAGAAGCCGACGCGCGCCGCCAGGCCGCAGATGAGCGCCGCGAACTGGAACGAGGCGAGCGCGAACGCGAAGCCGAACGCCGCCGCATCCGCGATGAAATCCGCCGCGAGGAAGACGACCGCCGCCGCTATGCCGAGCGCCCATCCATGTCGCCATCGATGTCGAGCCGCAGCCTGGCGTTGCCGACGATCCTGCGCGCGGCTCCTGACGGCGACACCATCCGCCCGCTGGCCGCCCGCGACATGGTCTTCCTCACCGGCAAGTCGCGTGGAGACTGGGTCGAAGTGCTGGACGGCGACGACAACATCGGCTGGGTGCAGAACGAGCGCCTGACGCCGACGTACTGACCCTCAGTCGTCACAACCGAAACAGGAACGCCCGCCGGTCAGATCGGCGGGCGTTTCTCTTTTCTGTGAGCAAGCGAATCAGGCGCCTGCCCTCGAACACGAATCAGCGGCATCCTTGTCGCCATGAACGCCGCCGTCGCCCTCGCCGATCTCGAAGCCCGCACGGCGGCCGCGCCCGCCGACCATCCCGAGTGGCAGTATCTGAATCTGCTGCGGGACATCCTCGACAACGGCGTGCGGCGCGACGACCGCACCGGCACCGGCACCCTGGGCGTCTTCGGCCGCCAGATGCGCTTCGACCTGTCCAAGGGCTTCCCCTTGCTGACGACGAAGAAGCTGCACACGCGGTCGATCTTCATCGAGTTGCTGTGGTTCCTGCGGGGCGAGACCAACATCGCCTGGCTGAAGGACAACGGCGTCAGCATCTGGGACGAATGGGCCGACGCTGACGGCGACCTCGGCCCCGTCTATGGCAAGCAGTGGCGCTCATGGGCCGCCCCGAACGGCTCGAGCATCGACCAGATCCAGAAGCTGGTTCACGGCCTCAAGACCAATCCCAACAGCCGCCGCCACATCGTCAGCGCCTGGAACCCGGCCGATGTGGACGACATGGCGCTGCCGCCCTGCCACTGCCTGTTCCAGTTCTTCGTCGCTGACGGAAAGCTGAGCTGCCAGCTGTACCAACGCTCGGCCGATGTCTTCCTCGGCGTGCCGTTCAACATCGCCTCCTACGCCCTGCTGACGCACATGCTGGCCAAGGTCGTGGGGCTGGAGCCGGGCGACTTCGTCCACACCTTCGGCGACGCCCACCTGTACCTGAACCATCTGGAGCAGGCCGAGCTTCAGCTCAGCCGAGCGCCCCTGCCCCTGCCGACCCTGACGGTGGCGGACAAGGACGACCTGTTCGGCTTCGAACTGTCGGACTTCGTGCTGAATGACTACCAGTCCTGGCCGCACATCAAGGCCGCTGTCGCGGTCTGACGCGACCTGATCTCCGATGAAACTCACCGACCTCCAGGCGGACGTTCTCCGCATCTCCGACATCTATGCGCGCGAACATTCCATAGATCGCGACCGTGACTGGGCCTTGCTGAAGCTGCAGGAAGAACTGGGCGAGCTGACCGCCGAGCATCTGCGCCTCACCAGCCGCGCCCGCGGCGCCGCCGACCCGCAAGCCCTGGCCGACGAGGCCGCGGACGTACTGGGCATGCTGCTGATCTACTGCGACCGTGCGGGCGTGGACCTGAACGCCGCGATGCAGCGCAAATGGCTGAGTTGGCTGAAAGACTGAAGAGCTAGCTTGACCTTCCCAGAGAACCATGTCCGACTAACGTCAGTATGTGGTTTGGAGGGGGAAAATGGCCAAACTTCCCAAGAAGTTCACCGATAGAGTCCGGGCGCGTCTGAAGCACTTTCAAACGATTGCCGTATCCCAACGCGCACGAGATGTATCGGAAGCCGATACCGTCACGTTGGTAAAAGACATTTTGGCTGAAGTCTTCGGCTACGACAAATACGCTGAGCTCACGAGCGAACATCAGATTCGTGGGACATTCTGTGACCTCGCAGTTGAAATGGATGGCGCTATTCGCTTCCTGATTGAGGTCAAGTCAGCCGGTTCGACATTGAGCGACGCGCACCTTCGCCAAGCCGTAAACTACGGCGCGCATAAAGGCATCGAGTGGATTGTACTGACCAACGCCGTAGAATGGCGCTTCTATCGTGTCCGCTTCGCTCAACCTATCGGTTGGGATGAGGTCGTGAGCATCTGCTTGCCGGATCTATCAACACGCTCTGAGGATGATCTTCAGAAGCTATTCTTGCTTGCACGCGAAGGCTTGGCGGCAGACGCCATCACCGCGTTCCACCAGCAAGGGCAGCTTTTCAATGCCTTCACAGTTGCCCACGCGGCGCTTTCCGAGCCCGTCATAACCTCAATTCGCCGGGAGCTTCGTCGCGCATTCCCTGAACTCAAGATTGATGCTGAAGCTGTCGAGGAGATGATGCGTCTGCACGTCATCAAGCGCGAATTGGTCGATGGCGAAAAAGCTGATGAGGTTCGTACAAAACTGCGGAAAGCCGTCCAAAAAGTGCAACGTGCAGCACGTCGAGCGGCGCAGGTCGAGGAAGTCGATGAACCTGCGGATGCGTAAACTCACGTAACGACGACTGGCGAATTCGGCGTTTTGAGCGCACCCTCTCTGCGATCCGCCATCAGGCGGTGACTGGAAACGGGAGGGTTTCATGGTCAAGAAGTTCGCCGCCGAACTGGTCGGCACGCTGGTTCTGGTGCTTTTCGGGTGCGGCGCAGCCGTACTGGGTGGGTTCGATCACGTCGGGCAGTTGGGCATCGCCCTGGCCTTCGGCTTCGCCATCGTGGCCATGGCCTATGGCATCGGGCCGGTGTCGGGGTGCCACGTCAATCCGGCCGTCAGCCTGGGCGCCTTCGTCGCCGGACGGATGAGCGCCAAGGACATGATCGTTTACTGGATCGCCCAGTTCATCGGCGCGATCATCGGCGCGGCCATCCTGGGCATGATCGCCAAGACAGGCTTCGCCAGTCTGGGCCAGAACGGTTTCGACGCCGGATCGCCGGGCGGGTACGGCCTGCACGCGGCGCTGATCTTCGAGATCGTCGCCACCGCAATCTTCCTGATCGCCATCCTGGGCGTGACGGGGGCCAAGGGGCACGGCGCCTTCGCCGGGGTCGCCATCGGCATCACCCTGGCCGTCATCCACATCGTCGGCATCCAGGTGACGGGCGTGTCGGTCAACCCGGCCCGCAGCTTCGGCCCCGCCCTGCTGGTCGGAGGCCAGGCGCTGAGCCAGGTCTGGGTCTTCTTCGTCGCCCCGGCGATCGGGGCGGTGATCGGCGGCCTGCTGTTCCGTTCGAAACTGCTTGAGCCGGACGCCTGATCAGGTCGAGACGGCGCTGTCCGGCGCCGTCATCGGCATGCGCGCCAGCCTGGCGCTGAGCGCATCCTTGTCTTCGGGCGCAGGCGCCAGCACGACGCTGTTCTTGACCGCGCCCAACGACACCGTGGCCCTGTAGGCGAAAGCCTGACCTTCACGCGCGACGAGGCTGACGACCGCAGCGTTGTTCTGAGGGCCGGCCAAGCCGCCGAAACCGGCGGCCAGTTCATGCTCGCCCGGATCCACGGCGACGGCGGTGAACTTGCCGCCCTTGATCTGGGCGAACTCCCGGCCGTCCAGCGCCAGGTTCATGCCCGCAGCCATAGCCACGAAACCTTCGCGATAGACGATGACCAGGGCCTTTCCGGGCGGCGGCGTCAGGCTGGCGACGTTGGCGCGCTCGGCGTCGGATGCGGCGACGCCAGCCCTGTTCCCCGCCAGATTGGCCATGATGTAGGCCGTGAAGGCGCCGGCGAAGAGGCCCGCCATCATCGGCAACACGCCCAGGTCCGCACCGACCGCTCCGCCCAGGAAGCCAAGAAGGAAGGAGACGACCAGCAGGACGATGAATCCGACGATCAGCGGCTTGGCGTACTTGTTCACACGAGGCTCCGAGGGCATTTGAAAGTGACGTTCCAGCATCAAACGGACAATCAGCTTGGCTGTTCCCTCCATCGCCCTCGTCGTTGCCCGCGCCAAGAACGGCGTCATCGGTCGTGACGGCGACCTGCCCTGGCGACTGCGCTCGGATCTGCAGCGTTTCAAGGCCGTGACCGTGGGCAAGCCCTGCATCATGGGCCGCAAGACCTGGGAGAGCCTGCCGTTGAAGCCCCTGCCCGGCCGCCTGAACATCGTCCTGACCAAGGATGAATCCTACGCCGAGGCGGGCCTGGCCAAAGGGGCCGTGGTCTGCGCCACCCTGGACGAAGCCCTGTCCATCGCGCGCGAGCAGGCGGCGGAGGACGGCGTGGCCGAAGTCTGCGTCATCGGCGGCACGGCGATCTTCGCCGCCGCCCTGCCCCGCGCCAGGCGTCTTTACATCACCGAGGTCGAGGCCGAGCCTACAGGCGATGCCGTCTTCCCGCCTTTCGACGAAACCGCCTTCGTCCGCACCGCGTTCGAACCGCACAAAGCGGGCGAGAAGGACGACCACGCCTTCGCCTTCACCGTTCTGGACCGCCGCTGAATCTAAGGGAGAGCCATATGATCGTCGCCACCACCAATGACCTGGCCGGTCATCGCGTCGTGCGCCAACTGGGCGTGGTGCGCGGAATCACCGTGCGCTCGCGCAACGTCATCTCCGACGCCATAGGCGGGGTGCAGTCGATGATCGGCGGCAAGGTCGGCGCCTACGTCAAACTGGCCGAGGCGGCGCGACAGGAAGCCTATGACGACCTGATCGCCCATGCGCAGGAGATCGGCGCCAACGCCATCCTGGCCATGCGCTATGACGCCAATGAGATCATGCCTGGCGTGACCGAGGTTCTGGCCTACGGCACCGCCGTGGTGGTCGAACCCGTCTGAAGCTAGCGGGCGATCGTCACGCTGACCGGCGCGCGGGCGGCCACGGCCTTGGCCGTCGAGCCCATCAGCCAGTTCACCAGCCCCTTACGATCGCCCGTGCCCACGACAATGTGGTCCGCGCCCAGTTGGGCGGCGGCGGCGATCAGGGCGTCGGCGACATCGTGCCCCTCGATCGTCACCGCCTCGACTGAGTTGCAGTGACGGCGGGCCTCGGCCATCGAGCGGGTCAGGATGGCCTCCTGCTCCTCGACCTTCCAGGTGCGAATGTCAGGGTGGCCGCTGGCCGAACTGAGCGGATTGACCGCCACCAGCGCCAGCTTGCCGCCCTTCGCCTTGGCCAGTTGCGCCGCCAGACGCACGGCCGCTTCGGCATGCGCGCTGCCGTCGATGCCGCAGACGACCACGGACGTTTGCTGTTCAGCCATCATCCCCTCCCTCAGAGATCTAACGCCGCAGCGACCTGCGCGGCGATCTGGTGGAAACGGTCGGACGCCGGGTGCTGCGGGTCAACGGCGACCAATGGCCGCCCCGCATCGCCCGCGCGGCGCAGCGCCCCGTCCAGCGGCAGGTCGCCCAGATAGGGCGCATCCAGACGCGCGGCCTCGACCTCGGCGCCGCCGGTCCCGAACACTTCGCCGCTCATGTTCTCGATCAGGCCCAGGGTCGGCACGCCGACCTTGGCGAACAGGGTATGCGCCCGGCGGGCGTCGGCCAGGGCCACTTCCTGCGGCGTCGAGACGATCACCGCCCCGTCCAGCGGCGTCTTCTGGATCAGGGTCAGTTGCACGTCGCCGGTGCCGGGCGGCAGGTCGATGACCAGAACATCCAGCGGCTGCTCTTCCGTCCCCCAGCGCGTCTGGGTTAGCATCTGGGTAATGGCCTGCGACGCCATCGGTCCGCGCCAGATCATGGCGTCCTCGGCCTTGGTCAGCAGGCCGACCGACATGGCTTTCAGCCCATGCGCCATATGCGGAACCATGGCGCCGTCCTCATAGGCGGGCTGGCCCGACAGGCCCAGCATGGTCGGCAACGACGGGCCATAGACATCGGCGTCCAGCACTCCGACCGACAGGCCGCGCGCCGCCAGAGCCGCCGCCAGGTTGACCGAGACCGTCGACTTGCCGACGCCGCCCTTGCCGCTGGCCACGGCCAGGACGCGCTTCACATGGGCGGGCCGGTCGGTCGGGACCGGCGCCTTGGGCCGCCCCTGATCGGTCGCAGCCTTCGACAGACCCGCCGTACGGCGCGGCGCGGCGGTCACGGCCTCGGCGGTCAGGACGACGGACACCCGCTCCATGCCCGGCAAGGCCTTCAGCGTCGCTTCAGCCGCATCACGAACAGGGGCGTATAGCGCCGTCTCGCTGGCTGGAACCTCCATGACGAAGCCCGCACGCCCCTCGGCCACGACCAGCCCCTGGACCAGCCCCGCCGTCGCCAGCCCCTGGCCCGACTTCGGGTCGGTCACGGCGTCAAGGGCGGCGAGAACGGCGGCGCGGTCGGTCACGATAGAAGCTCCTTGTGGCCCGACGGACTTGCCGGGCCGGTTACGGGCGTTCTATCGCCCTAAGCGTCCGTTCGCGAGTTGATCCTTTGTCCCAGCCCCTCGTCACCCTGATCGCCGGCCCCACCGCCTCGGGCAAGTCACGTCTGGCGATGGAAACCGCGCACGCGACGGGCGCCGTCGTCATCAATGCCGACAGCCAGCAGCTCTACGCCGACCTGCGCGTTCTCAGCGCCCGCCCCTCGGTCGAGGACGAGGCCGAAATTACGCACCGCCTCTATGGCGTGGCCGACGCCGCCGTCGCCTGGTCTGTCGGCCGCTGGAGCCGGGCGGTGATGGACCTTCTGGCTGAACTCGCCGCCGAAGGACGCCCTGCCTTGCTGGTCGGCGGTACAGGACTCTATTTCAACGCCCTGGCGAAGGGGCTGGCCGACATCCCGCCGGTGCCTGTCGATATCCGCGACGCCGTACAGGCCGAGTTCGACGCTGAGGGTGAAGCCGCCTTCCGTCGCCGCCTGGCCGAAGTCGATCCTGCCGCTGAAGCCGCCGTCTTCCCTGGCGACCGGCAGCGTCTGGTCCGCGCTCTCAGCGTGCATCGCGCCAGCGGCCGCGCGCTCAGCGCCTGGAAGGCCGACACGCAGCCGCTGCTGGCGCCGGGCAGTTATGACGCTCGGATCGTTGAGCCGTCGCGCGATCGTCTTTACGCCTCATGCGATGCGCGGGTGGATCTGATGATGGCGCACGGCGCCCTGGATGAGGTCCGCGCCCTCGTCGCCCGCGATCTCGACCCGGATCTGCCCGCGATGAAGGCGGTCGGCGTGCGCGAACTGGCGGCGCATCTGGCGGGTGAACTGCCCTTGCCCGACGCCGTGGCGGCGGTGAAGCAGTCCACCCGCAACTACGCCAAGCGCCAGCTGACCTGGTTCCGCAACCAGCAGAGAGACTGGCCCCGCCACCCCGGTTTCGCCTGAACTTCTTCGCCAGCCTCTTGGAAGGCCGCGTCGCTCATACTATATTGATCCTGCTCGGGTTCGCCCGAGCTATGGCGATAAACGCGCCTGTAATAAGCGGACCGGACCCGGGTGCGATTCCCGGCGGCTCCACCAACTTCTTCCCCGCGTTATCGGCGGAGGCAGCATGGGGCCGACTAGCATCGACGGACGTGTAAAGAGGATTGCTTTCGCTCGTCCTGGCCCACCGTATCGGGCCTTTATCTAACTGCGAACGATAACTTCGCTGGAGAAGTCCGCCTCGCCGCGTAATGCGGTTCGGTTGATTTCGAACACTTAAGTCCTGGGGGTTCAGATCCTCAGGCGGGGCCCGGGGGGCGCCTGGCAACAGAAGCCCCCCACTTTTCAGGCGTCTCGGGAGCCTGGCGACAGAATCCCGGCGCTTATCCCGACATCGAAATTCCTTTGCCGCAGGCGACTCTGCGTCTTCCGTCGCTCGCCTTGGGCGGGTAACAGTCGCGCGTTCCCCTTTCTTGAGGCGCCGATGACGGATCAAACTCCCCCTGTCGACGAGATGCACTATGAGCAACTCGCCCAGGACGCCCTGCGCGGCGTGATCCGCCTGGCGCTTGAGCGCGCGGCCGAGCCCGAGGGCATTCCCGGCGCCCACCACTTCTACATCACCTTCAAGACCCGTGGGGCCGGCGTCAGCGTCCCGCCGGACGTCCTGGCCAAATACCCGGACGAAATGACGGTCGTGCTGCAGCACCAGTATTGGGATCTGGCGGTCGAGCCGGATCTGTTCTCGGTCATGCTGAAGTTCGGCGGCGCGCCCAAGGTGCTGACCGTTCCGTACAGCGCTGTGGTCCGCTTCTACGACCCCAGCGTGCAGTTCCTGCTGCAGTTCGACGAGCCGGAAATCGTCGAGGCCGAGATCGCGCCCCTGTCGCCGCCTGCGCGCGATCCGGACGCCGCCCCGCCTCCGCCCTCGGACGACGACGGCCCGAAGGTCGTTTCGCTGGACCAGTTCCGCAAGAAATAACGCCTTCGCCCCAAAGGGCACGCAACCTTTGGCTGCAGACAAGCGTTGCCGTAACCTCCACTTCCTTACCTAAGCGAGGTCGCTTCCATGCGCCTGTCCCTCATGTCCGTCGCCGCCGTTTCCCTGACGCTGACCGCCTGCAGCCAGCCTGAAGCGACGCCCCCGGCGGAAACCCCGACCGCCTCGACCGAAGCCGCGCCCGCAACCGCTGAAACCGCCACTGCTGACTGGAACACCCTGAACACCCAGATCGGCAAATATCCCAACGAGACCAAGCTTCTGGAAGACAGCGCGATCACGGCTGATCTGAAGACGCTGCTGGGCGACAAGTTCGACGTCCTGGCGACCAGTATGCAGACCCAAGCGCCGCTGCAAAAAGACGGCGACGTCCTGTTCACTTCGGGCAACAAACAGCATGAGGGCGGCGTCAACGCGGCCTACCTGTTGATCGACCCGGCGACCAAGGCGCTGGAAGTCGGCCTGTGGGAAGGCGGCAAGCTGACCACCTACAAGAGCGCCGACTCGAACATCGCCAAGCCGAAAGACATACAGACGCTGATCTCGAACGCGGCAGGCTGAACCGCCTTCAAGACTGACTTTCAAAGATAGGGGTCACGCCCGGCGCGGCCCCTATTTTCGTGACCCTATTTGCGGGGAAAGACTCGGATGGTGATGCGCTCGCGTTCGCCTTCGCGCCGCTCGACCAGCAGGCGGGCGACCTGGCTGTCGTCGTGGAACAGATAGCCCTTGATGGCGTCCAGAAGGGCCTTGGCCAGGTTGTCCAAGTCCATCCACGGCGGGTCGCCGACGTGCTCCATCACGATCTCGACGACGTAGTCGCCCCATGATGGTCGCGACGTCCACTCCTTGCGCATGAACTCATAGACCAGCGGCTTGTAGTATTTGGCCTGGGTGGTCAGGCCGTCGATGGCGATCTCGACCGCCTCGCCCTGCTCGCGCGCCCTGACCTTTCCGGTTCCGATCCAGCCGTCCACGCGCCGTCCGCCTTTCGTGAAGTGCGGCTCGCCTTGCCCCGCCGCGCCTGCGTGCTACACCGCCCGGCATCTTCCCGCCACGCCTGAGAGACGAGTCCCGCGCACATGAGCAACGTTCGTATCGAAACCGACACCTTCGGCCCCATCGAGGTCGCCGCTGATCGCTATTGGGGCGCGCAAGCTCAGCGCTCGCTCGGCAACTTCAAGATCGGTTGGGAGAAGCAGCCCCTGCCGGTCGTGCGCGCCCTGGGCATCGTCAAGCGCGCCGCCGCCGAGACCAACCGCGACCTGGGCAAGCTGGACGCCAAGCTGGCCGACGCCATCATCGCCGCCGCCAATGAAGTGATCGAAGGCAAGCTGAACGACCACTTCCCCCTGGTCGTCTGGCAGACGGGTTCGGGCACCCAGTCGAACATGAACGCCAATGAGGTGATCTCGAACCGCGCCATCGAGATGCTGGGCGGCGAGATGGGCTCCAAGAAGCCGGTCCACCCCAACGACCACGTCAACATGAGCCAGTCGTCGAACGACACCTATCCGACGGCCATGCACGTCGCCTGCGCCGAGCAGGTGGTCAACGACCTTATCCCGGCGCTGAAGCACCTGCACGCCGCCCTGGACGCCAAGGCCAAGGCCTGGGCCCACATCATCAAGATCGGCCGCACCCACACCCAGGACGCCACGCCGCTGACGCTGGGCCAGGAATTCGGCGGCTACGCCCATCAGGTCGCCATGGGCATCGAGCGCATCGAACTGACCCTGCCGCGCCTGATGGAGCTGGCCCAGGGCGGCACCGCCGTCGGCACCGGCCTGAACGCGCCGATCGGTTTTGCGGAAAAGGTCGCGGCCCAGATCGCGGGCATCACCGGCCTGCCCTTCACCACGGCGCCGAACAAGTTCGAGGCCCTGGCCGCCCACGACGCCATGGTCTTCACCCACGGTGCCATCAACACGGTCGCCGCGTCGCTGTTCAAGATCGCCAACGACATCCGCTTCCTGGGCTCTGGCCCGCGCGCCGGTCTGGGCGAACTGTCGCTGCCGGAAAACGAGCCGGGCTCGTCCATCATGCCGGGCAAGGTCAACCCGACCCAGAGCGAAGCCCTGACCCAGGTCTGCGCCCAGGTGTTCGGCAACAACGCCGCCATCTCCTTCGCCGGTTCGCAGGGCCACTTCGAGCTGAACGTCTACAACCCGGTGATGGCCTACAACTTCCTGCAATCGGTTCGCCTGGTCGCCGATGCGGCCGTCAGCTTCACCGACAACTGCGTCGTCGGCATCGAGCCGCGCGAGGACAACATCAAGCACGGCCTGGAAAACAGCCTAATGCTGGTCACCGCCCTGAACGCCAAGCTGGGCTACGACACCTGCGCCAAGATCGCCAAGACGGCGCACAAGAACGGCACCACCCTGCGCGAGGAAGCCGTCGGCGGCGGCTATCTAACGAACGAAGAGTTCGACGAGTGGGTCCGCCCCGAGAAGATGATCTCGCCGCAGTAAAAAGCATGAACAAGCGCCACGCCCTTTTTGTCATTGCCGCTGCACTCGGTCTGGGCAGTTGTGAAAGGGCGTGGCCGACACTACAAAGTTGCGATTACGATGAGATCGCAGCAAAAGCGATCAAGACCAAGCACCCTTGGTTCCAGCCGCGTGGGCCGTTGGTTTCTGCGCAGTATCAAGACGTCGTGATTGCTTTCTACGCACCGACTGAAGTGAGACCTGGCGGCACAGCTCATGTCGCCATTGACGTTCGAAACTGCAAGGTCAAAGAAGTCTGGCTGACTCAGTAGTCGTAATTATCTGTCCCGGATCGTCCGCCCGACCGGGGCCAGCGACAGCTTGGCCAGTTCGACGTTCTTCAACGCGAACGGAATGCCGATCAGGCTGACGAACTGCGGTACGGCGATCAGGAGGTGCGCCAGGGCGATGTACCATCCCGCCAGCACTAGCCAGATCACGTTCAGCCCAACACCCAGGCAGCCCGCGCCCAGATCGGCCGGATTCGGATCGCGCCAGACGATCTCGCGCCCGAACGGCCAGAAGGAATAGCTGGCGATGCGCCAAGCCGAAAACGCCCACGGCAGGCCCACGACCGTCAGCGCCAGCAGCAGCCCGCCGAACAGCCAAGCCAGGCCCGAGGCGAAACCGCCCAGGAAGAACCACAGCAGATTCAGGAACAGTCGGATCAAGTCTGTCGCCCCTTCGCGTCAATCACCCGCTTTATATGGCGAAAGGCCCCGCTGATTACAGCAGGGCCTCGGGTGAAATCGCGGTAAGGCGACGCCTTAGTGTTTCTCGGTCCAGCGCGCCTTGGCCTCGTCCTTCGTCATGTTCAGATGCACGTGCTCATCCACGCGCGTGACCCAGGTGACGGGGATCATGTGGTGCTTGAGGCCCGACCCCAGATCCAGCTTGGCCAGTTCGATCTGGTCGCCCATCACATGGTCCACGCGACCGACGTGACCGCCGTCCGAACCGACGACTTCCTGATGTTCCTTGATCATCGAGGCGTTTATCATTGACGCTCTCCGTTACTATGAGGACCGCTTCGGAACGGCCCGGCCGCTAGAGGGTTCACCGCAAAGCCAGGCGAGGAAGTTCACAATGTCGATGATCGTTCATCACGCGCCGCAGTCCCGCTCGACCCGCCTTCTGTGGCTATTGGAGGAGTTGGGCGCCGACTATCGTGTCCATTACGTCGATATTCTGCGGCGTGACGGCCAGGGCCGAACCGACCCGGCCAACCCCCATCCGCTTAAACAGGCCCCGGCGCTCGAGGTCGATGGCCAGGTGCTGATCGAATCGGTGCTGATCTTCCTGTTCCTGACCGACCGTCATCCTGAGGCGGGCCTGGCGCCGGGACCGGCCGATCCGCGCCGAGCGGAGTATCTGTCGTGGCTGGGCCTCTACAACAATGTGCTGGAGACGGTGCTGACCTCCGGTCCGCCCGCCGGTTGGAACGAGACGCAGAAGGCCGCCTATGCCGAACTGGACCGGCGCTGGCGCATGGCGATCCAGGACAGCGGCTACATCCTGGGCGACTTCTCGGCCCTCGACATCCTGTTCGGCAGTCTGCTGCAGTGGTTCCGCGCGGCCATGCCCGCAGGCGAACCCTATGACGCCTACGTCCAGCGCATCGGCGCCCGCCCGGCGCTGAAGCGCGCCTGGGCCAAGGACAGCCCGGACGGTCATGTTTGATGGGTGATGTCGTCAACCTGAACAAGGCGCGAAAGGCCCGCGACAAGGCCGCCGCCAAGCGCACGGCCGAAGCCAACCGCCTGACCTTCGGCCGCACCCGCGCCGAGCGCGAGACCACGCAGAAAGAACGCGACCGCGACGCGGCCCGTCTGGACGGTCACAAACTGGACGCCGACGCCTAGACCGTCACGACACCTGGGCCGAAGCGCGTTCCAACAAGTCGGCCGGCGCTTCATCCGGCCGCATCTCGGCGACGCCGACGTCGAGTTCAACCACAAAGGGCGAGCGGTTCGGTCCCGCGTCAAAGGCGGTGCAGGCGATCACCGCTGCGATCCGTTCGGCCGTCAGCCGCGCCGCATCATGATCCGTTGCGGGCAAGGCCAAGGCGAATGTCTCCGTCGACAGACGCGCGGCCGTGTCCTCCACCCTTACCAGGCGCGACACCATGGCGCCGATCTGGGGCATGGCCCGCTCCAGCCAGCCGCCTGAGCGAACCGCCGCCATGGTTTCGCTATTCGGCACGCGCAGCACGCATACGGACAGGCGCCGTTCCCGTTCACGCGCACCCTCGGCGATGCGGGCCAGATGCCCCGCGAACAGGTCGCGACTGAACAGTCCGGTCTCCGGGTCCATCAGGTCGCAACCCCGGACAGCGTCCAGAGCCCGCCTCAAACCCTGCCGACGGCGATGATTGCGCGCCAGGGCCAGCACCCGCTCGGCCGCTTCCTCCTCCGAAGTCTCTGCAGCGGCGACGTCTGCGAACCCTCGTTCGAACAGGGCCGCCAGATCAGGCTCGACCTTCTCGCGCAGGTAGAGGGTCAGGGGGATATGATAGAGGCGCGTGTTGCGACGCATGCCCGCCGCGATCGACAAGGCCGGCGCATGGTCCCGGTCGCCCCACAGCACAGCGGCGTCGAAGGCGCGCTCATGCAGATAGTCGAAAGCCGTATAGGGTGTCGGCGCCGCCACAGCTTCTGCCCCTGCCGCCGCCAAGGCGTTGGACAGGGCCAGGAAACGGCGGTCAGCAGCGCCTGCCGTTAGCACCTGCAACGGCGTGTCGCCCATCGTCGGCTCAGGCAGGTCGACGCCGTGAGCCGCAAACGTCGCTCGGCGTAGTCTGAATTCTTCCTCGGCAACCGCAGCGCGGGTCAACTGCTCCAGCCGGAAGGCCGTCTGCAAGGGATGGGGCTGGGTCGACACAACCAGGTCGCATCCATCGCCGCCGCGCTCTGATGCGGCGCCCAGGCCCAGGATCGACAGATAGCGCGGAGCGGCGGCAAGGCGCAGACGCTCCAGACCGTCCTCCGGAAGACTCTTCAACTCCACTACGGCCGCATCCACCGGCAGGTCCGACACCGCCAGAAGCGCGGCGTCAAGCGAGCGCGCCGTGACGGTGCGCCATCCTAGTCGGTCCAGTCCTTCGCAAAGCGAGCCAAGCTGATCGTCAGCGTCGGCGACGACCAGAACGCGCGGATCCGATTCCAAACACTGTCTCCTTGGCCTGGACGGCTCGCCCCCGCGACCGCTCCAGAACCGCCATGATACCGGCGCCGACGAGGCCCGCAATGGGCAAGGCTGATCATCCGATGACGACATTGGGACTTCTCACCTTGCCGCGAATGGGGTTAATCCGCCCCCTTCGTTGACGATCGAGACTGCCGTTTGACCTTTTCCAAGCCGATCACGGCCCAACCCCGGCTCTGGCTACGCCTGATGACGCGGGCTTTTAGCCGTAGCTGGGGTCGCGACGTCATGCTCTATACGGGCGGCGTGTCCTTCTTCGCCCTGCTGGCGTTGTTCCCGGCCATCGCCATCCTGATCGGCTTCTACAAGGCCGTTCTGACTATTGGACAAGTCAGCGAGCAGGCCGCCGCCTTGGCGGACGTCATTCCCTCGGCCGCGCGCACCCTGTTCCTGAATGAGATCGACCGTCTGGCGAACGCCTCGGCGCGCACGGTCTCGGCTCAGAGCGCCATCGCCCTGGTGATCGGCGCTTATGCCGCGCACCGTGGGTTCAAGGCCCTGCTGGCCGGATTGAACCTGATCCACGACGAGACCAACCCGCTCGGCTTCTTCAAGTTCAACATGCTGGCCTTCCTGGTCGCCCTGGCGGCCTTCGTGCTGTTCACCTTCGTGTCGGGCGCCGTGGTGACCTCGCGCTTGATGGAGCACGCCTATGCCGATCAGCCCGTCGGCTGGCTGGCCCTGCCCCTGGACGGTCTTTGGCCCGCCCTGGGTCTATGGCTGGGACTGACCATGCTCTACCGCTACGCCATGGCCCACGCCAAGCGCGTCGCCTGGAAGGCGGCGATCATCGGCGGTCTGGTGGCCACGGTCATGTCCACCTTCTTCTCCTGGCTGTGCACCATCTATGTCGAGCAGATCGTTCACCTGGGCGCGACCTATGGCTCGGTCGGCGCCGTGGTGGTGCTGCTGATCTGGCTTTCATGGAACGTCAACGCCGTCTTTTACGGCGGGGCTTTCGCCACAGAGTTGGAAATCGAGTGGGAGACGCGAGCGGTTCCATCTGAACCCGCCGCCCTGCCCGACACCGTCGTCAGCCTGTCCGAACGTCGCCGGTCTCGACAGTGATGCTCAGGATCCCATCCGTCTCGTCAATCTGAACCACGCGGCCGCCCAATTCCTGCATCAGGAACGGCACGTCGATCCGCGCCATGGCGTCCGTGGCCAGCAAGGTCAGCCGGACGCCCGCCTCTCGTCCCGCCAACGCCTTGCGCAGACGCAGGCTGGGCACCGGGCATTTGTGACCGCGCGCATCCACCGTCATCACAGCCTCGCTCATTCCGACACGGCGTCCATTAGCAGCCCCAAGGCCGTCCGCACGCTTTCCAGCCGGATCGCATCGCGCCCAATGTCGCCGAAGCGCTTCTCCAGATGCACGGTCCGACCGTTCGGGCCGTGCGCAGCGAAATGCACCAGCCCCACAGGCTTCTGCGGCGAGCCGCCTCCGGGCCCGGCGATGCCCGTCACAGACACGGCGATGGAGGCCCGCGAGCGCGCCACGGCGCCCTCCGCCATGGCGCGGGCCGTCGGTTCGGACACGGCGCCGAAACTCGCCAACAGATCGCGGCTCACGCCCAGCATCTCGACCTTGGCCTCGTTGCTGTAGGTGACGAACCCGCGATCCAGCACGGCGGACGAGCCTGCAATCGCCGTCAGCGCGCCTGACACCAGTCCGCCCGTGCAGCTTTCAGCCGTGGCGATCATCAGGCCCTTCGCCTCCGCCCGACGAATCACGGCCTCGGCGATCGCCTCGATATCCTGCGGCAACATAGGAATTCGCTCCGTCCACGAGTCGTCATAGCCTCACCGGACAGAATCAGCCGCCCGACGTCGAAAGCAGCGAATGACCGATCAAATTCTGACGCCGGCGCATCGCAAGGTCGATGCGATAACACCTGCGGCCTTCGCCGTCGCCGTCTTCACCTCGGCCAGCCTGGTATTCGTCGTTCAGCCGATGACGACCAAGCTGGTGCTGCCGCTGCTGGGCGGGTCGCCGTCGGTGTGGAACACCGCCATGGTCTTCTTCCAGGCGGCGCTGCTGGCAGGGTATCTCTACGCTCACCTGCTGCAGCGCATCCCGTCGATACGGGCGCAGGCGACGATCCATCTGGTGCTGTTGGCGGCGGCGGCTGTCTTCCTGCCGCTCAGCATCACCCAGGCGCTTGGCGATCCTGATCCGGCGGCTCCGATCGGCTGGTTGCTCGGAGCGCTGGCGCTATCGGTCGGCGCCCCGTTCGCGGTCCTATCGGCCACGGCCCCCCTGCTGCAGGCCTGGTATGCGCGTGTTCGTGCAGGGCGGCCCGACGGCGCCAACCCCTATGTCCTCTACGCCGCCTCCAACCTGGGAAGCTTCCTGGCCCTGCTGGCCTATCCCGCCCTGATCGAGCCGCTGGCCTCCCTGTCCGGACAAAGGTGGGGCTGGACGGTGGGCTATGGCGTCTTCGCCATCATGCTGGTGGGCCTCACGATCCTCATGCCGCGCGCCGCGAGCATCACCCAGCCCAAAAAGGCCGCTGACCGCAGCCCGCCCATTCCTTGGCGTCGCAAGATCGTACTGGTTCTGCTCGCTGCCGCTCCATCCAGCCTGATGCTGGGCGTCACCGCTCACCTTTCGACGGACGTGGCCTCCGCCCCCTTCCTCTGGGTCGCACCGCTAGCGCTTTATCTGCTGACCTTCGTCATCGCCTTCCAGGCGAAGCCGTGGATTTCCCTGCACATCACCCTGATGATTCAGGCCTTCCTCACGGTGTTGATCGCCGCCCTGGTCGGGATGACGACTGGCCAGTGGCTGTCTCTGCTAGGTCTGCACCTTCTGGGCTTCTTCTTCACCGCCCTGATGTGCCACCAACAGATGGCGGCGCGGCGTCCGGCGCCGGACCGATTGACAGAATTCTACCTGTTGCTGTCGCTGGGCGGCGTACTGGGCGGCGCCTTCACCGCTCTGATCGCGCCGGTCGTGTTCGAGACGGTGCTGGAATATCCGCTCGTCATGGTGCTGGTCTGTCTGGCCCGGCCCTGGCTGGGCGATCGTCCGGCCAGGCATGAAATCTGGCTGATGGCCGCCGGTTTGGCGATCGCCTTCTTCGTGCCCCTGCTGTTCGAAATGTTGCGCTACAATCCGTCTCTGCGAACGGTCTTCAGCGATTTCGGACTGACCACGACGGCTCAGATCATCCTGGGCGTCGCCGCCATTCTCGCCTTCCGGGTCCGTGATCGCGTGCTGATGTTCACGGCTGTGGTCGCGGCCATGACCCTGTCCGCTCACTACATCGGTCGCGGTTACGACTGGAGCCTGTCCGAGCGCAGCTTCTTCGGCGTCATGCGGGTAGCCGTCACGCCCGATCCCAAGATGGGCGGCGACATCCATGTGCTGATGCACGGCACCACCCTGCACGGCGCCCAGGCGCGCCATCCGGACTTCGCCTGCGCCCCGACCATGTACTACGCCCGCACCACGCCCCTGGGCCAGGCGGCCGAACTGATCCAGGCCCGCAGCCCGGCCGCCGTCATCGGCGTGGTGGGTCAGGGCTCGGGCGCCATGGCCGCCTATAAGCGCGCTGCGGACCAGATGTCCTTCTTCGAGATCGACCCCATGGTCGACCGCATTTCGCGCGATCCGAACTGGTTCACCTTCATCTCGGACTGCGCTGACGGGCCGATCCGCACGGTGCTGGGCGATGCGCGACTGACGCTGAACAAGGAGCCTCGCGGCACGTATGACCTGCTGGTCATCGACGCCTTCTCGTCCGACGCCGTGCCGACTCACCTGCTGACCCGCGAAGCGATCGAAGGTTATCTGAAGCTGTTGAAGCCGACAGGCGTCGTGGTGCTGCACCTGTCCAACCGCAATCTGGAGATCACCCTGCCCGCCGTCGCCGCCGCGCGCGAACTGGGCGCGGCCGAACTGCATCAAGTCTACGTCGAGAACCCTGAGGCCGCCCTGATGGCCGAGGCTTCGACCGAGGCCCTGGTCATCTCCCCGACCGCCGAGGGACTGGCTGATTTCAAGGCTGACGGTCGCTGGCGCAAGCTGGAGCCGACCGAGGTGCGGCCGTGGACCGACGACTACGTCAACCTGTTCGACGCCCTGATACGCAGCATGAAGGCCCGCATGGGCTGAAGCGCGGGGGCTCTAAGCCGCCCCCGCCACCCGCGCCAGATCGGCCGTGATGCGTTCGGCGACCTTCAGCCGATCCTCCGGCGTCGGCCAGTCGCCCTTGACCACGATCTTCTGATCTGGGCGGATCTTCCAGAAGGCGTGGTTCTTCTGGATCAGGCCCACCAGCCCCATCGGATTGGGGAAGGTGTTGTTGCGCAGGGTCAGCACCGCTCCCTTAGGCCCGATATCGATCTTTTCGATCATGGCCGTGCGGCAGTTGGCCTTGATCCCCACGATCCGCAGAAGCTGCTGCGCCTCGTCAGGCAGAGGGCCGAACCGGTCGATCAGTTCGGCGGCCATGGCCTCACGGTCTTCCATCTTCTCGGCGTCGGACAGGCGGCGATACAGGCTCAGACGCACGTTCAGGTCCGGAACGTAATCCTCTGGAATCAGGACTGCCGCACCGACGTTAATCGATGGCGACCAGCCGCGATCCGGCGCCGCCTCGCCCTGCTCGCGCAGTTCGGCGACGGCGTCTTCCAGCATCTGCTGATACAGCTCGACGCCGACCTCGCGGATGTGGCCCGACTGTTCGTCGCCCAGCAGATTGCCGCCGCCGCGCTGATCCAGATCGTGACTGGCCAGCTGGAAACCCGCGCCCAGATTGTCCAGCGACTGCAGGACTTGCAGACGCCGCTCGGCCGACAGGTTCAGCGGCTTGGTCGGATCGGTCGTCAGATAGGCGAAGGCCCGCGCCTTGGACCGGCCGATGCGGCCTCTGATCTGGTGCAACTGAGCCAGGCCGAACATGTCGGCGTGATGCACGACAAGCGTGTTGGCCGTCGGAATGTCGATGCCGCTCTCGACGATGGTGGTCGAGACAAGCACGTCATATTCACCATCGTAGAAGGCGCTCATGACGGCTTCCAGCTGGGTCGGACTCATCTGGCCGTGGCCGACGACGAACTTCACCTCTGGCACCTGTTCGCGCAGGAACCGCTCGATGTCCGGCAAATCCTTCAGACGCGGCGCGACGTAATAGGCCTGACCGCCGCGATATTTCTCGCGCAGCAGGGCCTCGCGCACCAGCACCGGATCCCACGGCGTGACATAGGTCCGCACCGCCAGACGATCGACCGGCGGCGTGGCGATGATCGACATCTCGCGAATGCCCGACAGCGCCATCTGCAGCGTGCGCGGAATGGGCGTGGCCGTCAGGGTCAGCAGGTGAACATCGGCCCGCAGGGACTTCAGCTTCTCCTTGTGTTTGACGCCGAAGTGCTGCTCCTCGTCGACGATGACGAGGCCCAGATCCTTGAAGCCGACCTGATCGGCCAGCACCGCATGGGTGCCGACGACAATCTCGAAACTGCCGTCCTTCAGTCCCGCGCGCGTCTCGTTCGCGTCCTTGGCCGTGACCATGCGCGACAGATGGCGCACCTTGATCGGCCAGCCGGCGAAGCGTTCGCTGAAGGTCTTGAAGTGCTGGCGCGCCAGCAGGGTCGTCGGGCAGACGATGGCGACCTGTTGGCCCGTCATGGCCACGACGAAGGCGGCGCGCAGGGCGACCTCCGTCTTGCCGAAGCCGACATCGCCGCAGATCAGACGATCCATCGGCGTGCCCTTGCCCAGGTCTTCCAGCACGTCGCCGATGGCGTTCAGCTGGTCGTCTGTCTCATCATAGGGGAAGCGGGCGCAGAACTCGTCGAACAGGCCGGCGGGCGGCACGATGGCGTCGGACACGCGCAACGCCCGCTTGGCGGCCAGGGCGATCAGCCCCTCGGCCATGGCGCGCAGACGCTCCTTGGCCTTGGCCTTGCGCGCCTGCCAGCCCGCGCCGCCCAGACGGTCCAGTTGAACCCCTTCGGCGTCCGTGCCGTACCGGGTCAGAAGATCAATGTTTTCAACCGGCAGGTAGAGTTTGCTCTCACCGGCATAGAGGAGTTCGAGGCAGTCGTGCGGCGCCTCCTGAATCTCCAGCGTCCGCAGGCCCTCATAGCGGCCGATGCCGTGATCCAAGTGGACGACCAGATCGCCCGCCGTCAGGGCCGAGGCTTCCGCCAGGAAGTTGGACGCCCGCCGCTTGCGCTTGGGCCGCGCCAGACGGTCGCCCAGAATGTCGGTCTCGGAAATGACAGCCAGATCGTCGGTGGCGAAGCCATGCTCGACCGGCAGCACCGCGCGCAGATAGAGGCCCTCCGGCGCGCCGCGCACATCGTCCCAGTCACGCACCGCCACGACGTGCGTCAGGCCGTGATCGCCCAGCATGGCGGCCAGACGCTCGGCCGAACCTTCGGACCATGAAGCGAACAGGACGCGCTTGCCCTGCTCCTTCAGCGCCTCGGCGTGCTGAGCCACGGCGGCGAACAGATTAACGCTGTCCTGCGACCGCTCGGCGGCGAAGCTGCGGCCCAAACGGCCGCCCGCGTCCTCGCCCGAACCGG
>NZ_DAMCNG010000002.1:0-45172 GCF_032107865.1 Brevundimonas sp. | reverse complement strand
GGTCAGCAGCACGGCCACGTCCGCCCGCGCGGCCAGGCGCACGTCGGCGGCCAGGGCGCGGGTCTTGTCGATCACCAGCGCCGGCTTGCGGCAGCCCTCGACCACATGGCGCGCCGTGATCCAGCGACCGTCCCCGGCGATGGAGAAGGCCGTGCCTGACACCGGCTCATACTCGTCCGAGGTGTCGACCGTGACGGACGGATCAAAAGGAGTGATCGGCCCCAGCAAAGGCCCCGTCGTCTCGTCGTAGTGGAAGTCGTGCGGCGCATCGGCGCGCTCGCCCCGGTTCAGGGACGCAATCAGGATCACGCCGATGACGGCGGCGTAGATGGTCCAGTCAGGAAGGTGGGGAAAGCGCAAGGCCGCCCCTCAACCCGTCAGGGCGGCCGCCAGGATCAAGGCGGTCGACAGCTTGGCCCCGGCCAGGACCACGGCGGCGGAGGTTTCGCCCTTCTCTATCCGTTGCGGCAAACCGTGCAGCAGGAAGTCGACGACGCGGAAGGCCAGCAGTTGCAGCACCACCGTCGCCACGCCCCAGATGGCGATATCGCGGATCGAGGTCGACACCGACAGGGACACCGCCAGCGGAATGGCGAGGCCGACCAGAACTCCGGAAAAGGCCACGGCGGCGGCCGGATTGCCTTGCCGGATCAGGGCGATCTCGCGCCACGGCGTCAACAGGGCATAGACCGCAGCCCCCGCCGCCAGCAGGCCGAACGTCACCGCCAGGTGCAGCATCAGAATCGGAAAGCCCGTCGCGAACGCCTGGAGTTCAGGAGTCGACAGAACGCCCGGCAACGACGAGGTCTCCATGACGACGAACCCTAGCCTCCCAGCCTAAAGGGGAACGAAACCAAAACACCCTTGCCCGAAAGCTTGGCGCTTCCGCTAGGGCGCCCGCGCCACAGTCCGCGCAAAAGCGTCCAGCCGGACGGTCGGCGGCCTCAGGCCGCGTCGGCCTCTTCGCGTTCGGCCTTGATCCGCGCCGAGGCCCTCAGCTTCTCGCTTTCGGACTTCAGCTGGCCGCAGGCGGCCAGGATGTCGCGGCCGCGCGGAGTGCGGATGGGGCTGGCGTAACCGGCCTTGTTCAGAATGGCGGCGAAGGTCTCGATCGTCTTCCAGTCCGAGCACTGATAGTCGGTGCCGGGCCAGGGGTTGAACGGGATCAGGTTGACCTTGGACGGAATGCCCTCGATCAGCTTGATCAGGGCGCGCGCCTCGGCCGGGCTGTCGTTGACGCCCTTCAGCATGACGTATTCGAAGGTCACCCGGCGCGCGTTGGACAGGCCGGGATAGGCGCGGATGGCGGCCATCAGCTGGTCCAGCGGATATTTCTTGTTCAACGGCACCAGTTGGTCGCGCAAGGGGTCGTTGGTGGCGTGCAGGCTGATCGCCAGCATGGCCGCCGTGCGCTCGCCCAGAGCGTTCAACTGCGGCACGACGCCCGAGGTCGACACGGTGATCCGACGCCGCGACAGGGCGATGCCCTCATTGTCGGAGATGATGTCGATGGCGTTGGCGACGTGGTCCAGATTGTAGAGCGGCTCGCCCATGCCCATGAAGACGATGTTCGACAGGCGACGGTCTTCCTTGGGCGAGGGCCACTCGTCCAGATCGTCGCGGGCCACCTGGACCTGGGCCACGATCTCGGCCGTGGTCAGGTTGCGGACCAGCTTCTGCGTGCCGGTGTGGCAGAAGGTGCAGTTCAGGGTGCAGCCGACCTGGGACGAGACGCACAGGGCGCCGGCCCGGCCCACGTCGGGGATGTAGACGGTCTCGATCTCGATGCCCGGCGCCGTGCGGATCAGCCATTTGCGGGTGCCGTCCTTGGACACCTGACGCTCGACGATCTCGGGGCGGGCCAAGGTGAAGGCCTCCGCCAGCTTGGCGCGCGTATCCTTGCCCACGTCGCTCATCAGATCGAAGTCGGTCACGCCGTAATGGTGGATCCACCGCCACGCCTGCGAGGCGCGCATCTTGGCCTTTTCGGGCGGGCAGATTTCAGCGTCGATCAGGGCCTGGCGCAGTTCGTCGCGCGTCAGACCGCTGAGGTTGACGGGCGTCTTGACCATGCCCTGAACGGGGGCGCTGGCGCGCGTGAGATCGAGCGAAATGCTCAAGGGCGGATGTCCTGCGGCGAAGAGTGAAGCGGCGGCGTCTAGCACAGATAGGGCGTCTTGTCGCCTTTGGCCATCTGCGGGTTGATAGACTCGGAACGAGGCGTTAGAGGGGCGGCCGTTGGGGAGTAGCTTCCGGCATATCCCAGCCGGGGTCGCGTCAACACACTTGTTCCTGTCGTCAGGAGCATGGCGCGATCAGCGGATCACCTCCGCCTAGCGAGACCAGCATGCTGCACCTGCGGGGCCGGCCCGCGCGTGGAGCGTGCTGTCATGCGTCCGGCCGAGTGTGTTTCCCCATGATGTCCCCCGTCGCCATCGCCGTCCTGTCCGTCAGCATGTCCGCCGACGCCTTCGCCGCCGCCATCGGGCGCGGCGCCCAGCACCGGCCGACCGTGTCCCAGGCCCTGCGCTCGGGCCTGGTGTTCGGCGTGATCGAGGCGATCACCCCCCTGATCGGCTTCGTCCTGGGCGTAGCGGCTGCCGGCTTCGTCGCCGCCATCGACCACTGGATCGCCTTCGGCCTGCTGGGCGCGGTCGGCGCCAAGATGATCTGGGAAGCGCTGAAGCGCGACGAAGAAGAGGTCGAGGCGGACACGGCGGGCGGGAAGGCCGCGTCACGCGGCATGCTGGCCCTGGTCGCCACCGCCGTGGGCACCTCGATCGACGCCGGCGCGGTGGGGGTCGGCCTGGCGCTGCTGGACGCCAACATCTGGCTGATCGCCGCCTGCATCGGCTTCACCACCTTCGCCTTGGCGACCTTGGGTCTGCTGGTCGGCAAGGCGGCGGGCACGCGCCTGGGCAAGATCGTCGAACTGATCGGCGGCGTCGCCCTGATCGCGCTGGGCCTGAAGATCCTGCTGGAGCATCTGGGCGTTCTGGCGGGTTGAGGTGCCGCGCGCCCTTTCCGCTTGCCCCGCGCGGCCCTCTATCGGAACGTCAGGCGGAATCGGCCGTTTCGCCGTCGCCCGGCAGTCGCCGTCCATCGCCGAAGGAGACCTCTCACGCGCTCGTCCCTCATGCTCGTCGCCGTCATCGCCGCGCCTCTGGCCCTGGCGGCCTGCGCCACCGGCCGTGACATGCCGACCTATCAGGAAGAGCTGTCCAAATTGGACGCCGACTGCGTTGCGCGCGGCGGGATTCTCACCCCCAGCGGAACGCAGACCGGTCGCCCACAGGCCGACTACCTCTGCAAGATCACCGGCGGCGCCTCGCGCATTCCGCAGACCTGACGGCTTTATGCCGCCGGGCTGAATTCAGGCGACCGTCCTCGCCGCTACAGACCTCTCGCCGGGCCATGAGGCTCGTCCGGCTCCCCGTCCTGATCACGATCCGGCGGGCGTCGCCGTTCGCTGGTGATCGCACGATCGACCCCGGTGAGAACCACGGCCAGAATGATGGCGCCAAAGGCGAAAAGAGCGAGAGGCATGCCCAGTACAATGGGTCAAAGCGCCTGAGGTTCAAACGCACATCAACGGCGCTTCTTCGACCCCCCGCCGCCGCCGCCCGCCCCATCTCGTCGGCGAACGCCAAGGACTTGAAACTGACGTCAAATTCTCGCTGGACAGCGTTCAACGATCTGGGCCATAGCACGAGGCAAGGGATGCCGATGGGCAGGTTCGAGGGGCGCAAATGCAGACGGCGGTTATCCTTCGCATATCGCGCGCGGCGTCGATGGGCGAACCTCACGTCTGGTATGAATACGCCCTGCTCGTGAACAATCAGATCGAGCGGCAATCGCCGCACATGATGGCCACCGTCGAAAGCGCTACGCGCTTCGCACGCGAGCAAGGATACGTCCCGACCGGCGACGTCATCGACATGCAGCTGGAGCCAGGCGCCACGCCCCGAACTGCACGAGCCACCGCCTGATCACGCCACTGCACGACCTGCTCAGCCGTGGCTAATCTATGATTGCCGTCCAGGCGGGCAGGCGACGTTGACCGACCGAGCGAGCGAGCGAGCAAGGCGATGAAGCTGCCTGCCGCCCCCTCCCGTCAACGTCGCAGGAGTCCAGGCGCATGAGCCGTAAACCGCCCCGCTGGCGGCCGCAGGTGATCGCCTGGCTGGGCGATATGGTGGCCGAGCCCTATGCCGACGCCGTCATGCTGGTGGCGTCCATGTTCAAGGACGGGATGCTGTTGATCCTCGGCTTTTACTTCGGGCGGAACCAGAGCGGCGATCAGGCCGCCTGACGCCGCCGATGCAACGTCAGGGCCGCGCCGCCAGCCAGCATCACGCCCAGCAGGATCATCGCCCATTCCGAGAGGGTGGGGACAGAGGCAGGGGTCGGCACGAAGGTGGCGGAGAAGGCGAGGTCATTTGGGAGGGCGGCAATCGATAAATCGCTAAGCAAAATAATCGCGTTGCCCGCCGGATAGTTGTCGCTTGCAGTATAAACGTCGCCCATTTCACCACCTATCGCCCGACGCACCGTAATCGCATAGACCTTGGCCGGTTCCAGTGCGATCGGCGTGGGGGGTGTGAAGGTGTAATCACTCGGCAATGCCGAATTGGTGATCGGTGTTGCCGGTCCTGTCCAGATCGGCGCAGGCGAAAGCGTGATGCCGGTAAGACCGTTGGCTCCGCCTGAGGTCACTTCGAATATGGCAGGGATAACGCTGAGGGATGATGTATTGAGTACGACGAAGCGGAATGACTCCAGACTCAGGTTCGCGCCGGGGGCAACTATCCGCTGACCAAAGAGCGGCTGGCTCTCCCGCACAGGGTAGGTGACGCTCGGGTTCGTCGTCGTTCCGATGGTCTGTGCGACGGCTGAGCCCCCGCCCATGATCGCTGCCAGCGCCATTGCGATACAGGCAGTCATGGCCACTGCTGAGCTTCTGAACATCATCCCATCCTTATTTGGCAATGTCGGGTAACGACATTTTGTCAATTTAGCAACCCAACCCCCGCAATCTGAACTGGAGACCCCGCCATGAGCATCATGAGCGACGACGACTTCGTGCGCCTGTTCCAGCGCACCTTTGGCCTCGATGAAGACGGCTGGTCCGGGCGAGATACAGAGGCCAAAGTCCGAGAGCTGGCGGAACTGGCCGGCGTCATCATCCCGACCATCCCTGACGCCGAGATCCCCGACGACTACTGGCCCATGCTGTCGCCATCCAGAGCGCTGATCAACCTATGTGCAGGCAGCTTCGTCCAGCGCATCGAGGCTCTGGAAGCCGAGCAAACGGAAATCGCGGCCGCCCTTGCCGAACTCGACTCAACCACCCCCGCGCCCGTCCAGTTGCACCCCAAGGCGGCCGAGAACTATGCCCGCCGGATTGAACTGCTTCAGCAAAGACTGGCGGATGCCGGCGACAGCTCCGACCCGGCCGAACGAGAAGTGATCGACAGCGTTCGCGATCTGATCCAGCGAGTGGACATCGAGCCGGTGAACAACAAGCGCGGCGCCCCCGCCAGGGTGATCTTGCACGGCGATCTGGCGCGCTTCGTGCGCCCAGAACAACACCCAACCTAAGTGGGTGTAAGGTGGTGGTTGGAGGCGGGATCGAACCGCCGACCTGTGGGTTATGAAGCCGCCGCGCGTGACCCCTTAGGCGATTGTTTCGACTTGCCCTTTTTCCCATCTCCCTTGGGGGCTCCGGGACTATTCCGGGACAGCGCCGCAAGGCCGGCTTTCACGTCGTCCTCGATCGCATGGGCGTAGACCATCGTCGACTTGATGTCGGCATGGCCCAGAAGGCGCTGCGCCAGTCGCAGGTTGCCGGTCTCCCGCAGGATCTGCATGCCGCTGTGGTGGCGCAGGTCGTGGATGCCCCGCAGGCCCTTGGCGTCCTTCAGGCCTGATCGCTTCATCGCACGGCGCATGGCGATGGCGGCGCCCGCGGGCTTGAGCGCCTTCAGTATGACTTTGCCAGCCGGGCCTCGTAGGCGACGTTCGCGATACCAGACCGTCTCCAGCTTTGCGGCCCGTGCCCGGCCGAGGCGAGCCGACAGCATGGCTGCGTCCTCGGGCAGCAGGGGGATGACGTGGTCATCATCGCCCTTCCGGTCCCGGAGACGAAGGCGGGCGCGGTTGACGTCCGCTACGTCCAAGTCGTCGAGCGAGAAGAACAGCTCAGACAGGCGGCAGCCATAGCGCGCTGCAAGCCGGATCAGATCATGCCAGTGCGGCAGCACCTCGGCCTCGATCTTCTCCAGCTCTCCCCCAACAAGCTCCTTGGGTTTCGGCTTCGGCTCCTTGAGCCTGAGTGCCTCCCAGTCGACCTCGGGCAACCGGGCGCCCCATACCTTGCGGGCACGGTTCAGGATCGGCCGAAGCGTGTCGATCATGTCCCGGTTCACCGTCGAGTTCGACGGCAGGTATTCCTTGGCGCCCTTGGCCTTCGACTTCACAATCCCCTGCCCTCGACGCTTCTCGATGGCGATGGCGAGGTGGTTCGTGGTGATGTCGCAGAGGCGCGTTCCCGCCCCGACCACGGCCATCATGCGTTCGATCCGGGCCTCTAGGCGCGCACCTCCCTTCAGCGTCGTGCCGCGCTCGGACCACCAACGGCCGGCGGCCTCGTCCAGCGTCATCTGCGATGCGTCGTCCAGTTCGCCTGTCGCGGCCTTGGTGCGGATACGTCGCTCGACCTCCTCGGCCTTGCGCTTGGTCTCCACGCCCGTCGAGCCGTGGTAGCGCCTGCCCTTGTACTGGAAGTCGTAGGCCCAGTACCGGCTGTTCTTCGGCAGATAGACGCTCACCGCCCTGACATTTCCTTGATCCAGCGGCGGACGTCGGCGTCGTTGAACAGGAACACACCTTCGCAAGCCGCCGCAGTTTGCGCCTCCCCCAACTGGCCTGGTCGATCGTAGATCCACTCAGCATGAGGGTTCTCTGCGCTCTGACTGCTTCCGGTGAGGTTATTGCCCGCGTACACAGTCATTGCCAGCGGGCGGGCCCTCCCCCCTTCGCAGTCCATTTCCCGCAGCACTAGCAGGGAGCGGCCGCTGATTTCCTCGGCTGTTTCAGCGTTGAGGGCATCCCATCTGAACCACGCTCGAACGATATTCCCCGAGCGCTTTAGGGTTTCACGTTCCATCGCCGCGACAATCCGACCGTCCGACCACACGAGCGCCGCTGGAATCGCGTCGATATGCTCGACTTGCCATTCCATGGCGTCGTCCGCAGAGGCCGGCCAAGGTGGCTGATAGCCGTTCTGAGCTGATGCAGCCGTGCCAAAAGCCAACAGTGCTGCGCCCGCAAAACCTCCAACCAACCGCATTCTAACCTCGCGCTTTCGTTCGCCGCTGGGAGAACGGCACGACCTTTGATTGGACGTGGACCGTCGGCCTCGGCTTCTCCTCGCGGACCGGGGCGTCAGCCTGCGTCAGATAACAGCGTATGTCACCCTCGGTGTAGGCGCGACGCGCGCCACGGCGGACAGCACGGATCACGCCTTCCTCGGTCAGCTCTCGCAGCGTTCCCGCGTCCATGCCCAGCAGTTTGGCAGCGGCCTGGGCGGTGATGATGCAGGCGTCGGCGAAGGCCATCTGGATGCGGCGCTCGGTAGCCGGGCCGATGGTGGCGACGGTGTCGTTGGCTACAGTCATGGCGCCCTCCCCGTTGAAAGAAAGAGACGAGCCGACGAGGGGCCGTCCCAGGTGGCGTCCTCAGCTATGCGCGTGATCAGTCTCTCAGCCAGAGAGAGTCGGTTCAGAACAATCGCGATGGCCTCGGCATCCTCAAGGCGGGCGCGGACTTCAGCTTCCGTCCTGGACTTGGTGGAGAGGGCGTCGAACCAGATCTGGATCCGCTCCAGCCGCTGGATCGCCAGGGCGAGCTTGTCGTTTGCGACGGTGGTCATTTCAGCACCTGATCGATCCAGGCGGTGACGTGAGCGGTGACGATCACTGCATCCCCGCCCGCCTCGACGCTGTTGCTGACCAGCAGGGCAATGTCTTCGTCGAAGCTCGGCTCTTCGGGTCGCAGGGCTGCGATGGCCGCGCGCGCCGCATTGATCGTCTGCTGCATCTGCAAGAGCATCCGGGGATTGGTCTCGGCGTTCTCGTAGGCGCCGTCGACGAACTCCTGCCAAGTCGGAAAGCCGGGCGCGTCTTCGGCAGCGACATCATGGATCGCTGCGCAGACCCGGTCGATCACCTCGAAGCTGGCGCGCTCTTCCAGCGTCATGAAGTCTTTGCGGTGCTCAGGCGCTTCGGGCTTTCCGCCCTTGATGACGCGAAAAGTCATGGCTTCCATCCTTGGCGGGTGTTGTGAAACTGGCCGCAGCGGCGGCAGGAGCCCCACAGCGCGCCGGGGGCGAGCGGCGGGTGGCCGAACAAGCGGCAGAGGAGGCGACGGATCATGTCGACCGCTCCACGAAGGCGAGGATCAACCGGTCGGCAAGGTGGCGCTCGCTTGTGGTGTCGTAGCCGCTGCCGACTCTGTCGGCACTGGCAAACCGGTCCAAGTCTGCGGCGAGATCATGCAAGCCATTCTCGCGGTCACCGTCGGCGAGGTCCTGGATGAGAGCTGTGAGGCGACGGCCCATTAAACAGCCCTCCTTTTCTTCCGGCACTTCCTGAACCAGACGATGCCGAGCGCCCTCCAGACCGGGATGCGGTGCGCCAGGGCATGCGTCGCAGCCTCGCGTTCGGCGGCGGACCCGAGCGACCGGATGGTGTCGGCCAGGTTGTCGTGGTCGGCATCGGCATAGTCGGCGTCGAACAGGATCATCTCTGCCGCCCGGATGGCGTTGGCCGTGACCGGTGCGGCCTCGGCCTGGACCAGCACGTCGAGAACCCGGCGCGCGCCTGCGGCGTGGCGGCGACTGATCAGGGCGCCGACGGCTGCGACGGCCATGCTGTCCCCGACCTTCCAGCGATGCGGCCGGCTGGCGTGAAGCGTCACCCCTGCCCTGCCGCAGACCTGTTCGATGGTCAGGGCGTCTTCATCGCCAGCGGCGACGGCAGCCTTGTGCAGCTGCATCTTCGTGACGCCCAGCCGGTCCATGTTCTGACCGATGAAGGCGGCGGCGCGGTCGTGGACCGTCTCTGTCTCCACGATCATGACGGGGATCTTGTCGATGTGCGGGTGCGTGGCCGCAGCGATAGCCGTGTGCTGGCCGTCGATCACCTCCATGCCGTCGTCGCCGAGGCTGCAGACGGGCGGCTTGAACTTGGTCCAGTCCCAGCCCTGCACGATGCGGCGGATGAGCTTGGTGGACCGCTCGGCCAGGTCTCGCTGATAGGCCTCGTTCACCAGTAGGTCAGTCGGGTTCACCCACTCGAAGATCGGGCCTGACGACGACGGCGTCGACGGCGTGAGACCGGCACCGTTGATGGCCGTGATCGGACGAAGGGCGTCCCCTTTCCCCCGATCTGGGGGACAGTCGGCGCCACCCTCAAACCCAGTGGCTTCGGGCTTTTCGGGCTCGAAAGCACCGTTTCCGGTGGACTTGGGCGCCAACGCTGGAGCATCCGGCAAAGGGCCTTCCGGTCCTTTGTCAGGCTCTCCCGGCCTGATCTGATCGACCGATAGGAAATCAGGGCGGTAGTCCTGGGTGGCCGTCACGGCGCTCAGGCCCGTGCGGGGGACTTCGTTCGGATCGTGGGGCGCAGCCCACGGGGTACGGCCCGGCGGCGGATCGCCGAGAAGGGCGCCGGTGGCTATGGCGCGAGCGCGGGGGCCCTGCTGTGTCATGCCGCGACCCTCAGCAGAAGTTCGCAGAAGCCCATGCTGCCGACGCCGAGGGCGCCGCCGAGGACGATAAGCTTCCAGATCGGGGCGTCGTGGTGGGCCGGGTTCGACCAGGAGCGGCGGATCACTGGCCGCCCTCCGGCTGAGTCCCGCCGTCGCCCAGGGCATCGCCCATGAAGAACTTGGCGACCAAAGGCGTGATCGGCAGGTCGAGAACCCGGATGGCGTTAGCGACAGCGGAGACGATCAGGTTCGCCGCGTCGTCGGCATCGTCGGAGGCCGCATGCTGGACGGCATGCAACTGCCCCATCGCCGCGACCAGCTGGAAGGCGACGCCGCCCTTGCTCGCTGGCGTCATGCGCAGGGCGGCGCTGGGGATGGCCAACAGGTCGTTCTCAGCCCGTGAATACGCCAGGATATCCTTGGGAGACAGAGCAGTAGGGCTGGTGTCCTTCGCGTCGAGCTCTTCAAACGTGCAGAGAGCGTCAAACATCTCGCCCGATAGGCTGCTGACCTCGCAGTCGAGGTGCTCGGGCCAGAACCAGACCGTGTTGGTCGCCTCGCCCGAAACAAGGCGGTGGTCCATGTTGAATTTCGACAGCGCGCGGGTGTCCTCGACGATGCTTTCGATCGCACTCGCATGGTCCGCTAAGGCCCGAATGTTACAGCCCCAGGCGCTATATCCACCCGGCTCATTGGCCGCCCGATAAGCCATGCTTTCGGCGTGCCGGCGCGCCTTGAGGACCAGACCCGTTGGCGCATCGCCGGGGGCGCCGTCCCCGATTTCCAGCAGTACACGACGCAGTTCGCGGGCGGATTGGCACCATGGCGCGTCCGATTCATCACCAGACCCGAACCGGGTCAGCGTCGGCCCGATCTTGGCGGCGACGCCAGCCCAGTGAGCGGCCCTGGTATCGAACAGTTCGGCGTGGGCCGCCCTGTATCGCTCGTAGATCTGCTTATTGGCGGCCTGCCGACGTTCGTACTCAGGCTCGTCGCTCTCAGCCTCGTATTCGTACTCGAATGCCCGGTCGCTCGCAGCCTCGGCTTCTTCGAACTCGGCCTGGATTGCAGCCCATGTTCTGTGCGCGACGGCCTCAGCGGCGTCCAAGGCGTTTCGGGCAGCAGTCATCGCTCCGACGGAAGACCCGCCGGTGGTTCTTTCGGTCACGGCCTGCATGGCGCGCTCCTGGATTATCGGTGGATCAGGCGGCGGCGATCAGCGGCCGGAGTTCGTCAATGATGGTGCTGGACCATCGGAGCTGTCGGCTGTTTCCAGTCCCATTGCCCCGAGCCACATCGACCATGACGCCACCGGCGGCGACGCCCTTGTCGGTCGGCTCCCAAGCGCCAGGACTGCCGGACTGGAAGCCGTGTTCGAGAAGTTTGGCGTTGATGAAGCGGGCCGACACCTCGCCCAGCCGTTCGCCGATCTCAGTAGGCGTCAAGAGGACTGTCTGCTGCGGCGCGACCAGATGCTTCAGGCCCATGACGCCCAGCACATCGACGCCGGTGAGGCGTTCGGTCAGGGCGTTGGCGCCCAAGGCCTTCTGATTGGCATCGCGGATGCCCAGCTGATCGCTCAGCGACTCGGCCCATGCCCAGGTTGACGTCAGGGTGCGGCTGCTCGGGGGACGCTTCAGCGCGGCCGCGCGGCGCGGAGCCTTGGCCTTGCGCTCGCAGTCGATGAAGTAGCGGCGGACCATTCGGCCCCGTTCGTTGTTCTCGACCATGCCCAGCTCTTTGGCCATGTCGATGGTCAGGACGTATTCGACCTGGCGCTGAGCCCGAGATTTTGCGCTCCCCGGATTTGGGGAGCTCAAACTTTCGAAGGTCTCGAAGTCAGCGCCCTTTTCGAACCCGTAAGTCCGAATGCGGTCCTTCATCCAGGTGGAGAAGTCGCGGCCGACCTCCAGGAAGGCATGGAGCGCCCGGCCATCCACGGTCTGGATGGCGACGCTGCCGACGGTCCCGGCGGTGACGGCCGGAAAGGCGGGGGTGTCAGCTACGGCAAGGGCGCGGCTGGCGGTTAAAACTGTGTCTGGGTGCGGCACGGCGCGGCTCCATCACGTGGGGTGATGAGCAACACGGTAACTCGACATCGCGTTAAGTCAACACGTATCTGTGTTAAAGTGCATGCACTGCCACAACCCGGTGGATGTCCACGGCATCATTATGGATGTCTACGTAGTGAGGGTCGTCGTGAGCTATGACGCTATTCGTCGGCGTCAGAGCGGGATCAATCGCAATCTTTATGGCCACAACGCCTTCAGCGGCCAAACTTTTCTGCCGAACAAGGCACGCATCGAAATGCCGGAGCGGCGAGTGCGGGCTTAAAAACAAAACATCGCCAAACCGAAATATCACATCCCCCATCGGACCGGTGATGTTTTTGGACAGCACGACGGCGTAGGTATCAGCCAGGGCCGCAACAAACGAGGGTGCCTCCACCATTTCGGTTAGGGCAAGTTCTTGGTTCGCCGCTAGCCGATAGGTGGAAATGAGCCTGCTATGTGTGGACGCGACACTTGCTTGAGCGCTGTGAATCAAAGCCGCCTCTTGCCGTAGGCTTACAGATCTCAGCGAGAGGAGCGATATGATCGGCGTCGTGTAGCGAGAGTGCTTAACCTCCCCCTTCTCGATCCGATCAATGGTTTGCTGGGTCGTCCCGACGGCCTCGGCTAGAGCCGCCTGCGAAAGCCGCGCGCGCTCGCGCATCGTGCGAATTTTCTGACCGATTTCTTCGGCACTTTGTTGCGTCGCATCCATTGCCTGCCTCCGAAGCCGTCCACTGCCGGCCTTAGGTGGACAGGACAAACCTGTCCAACACACCCTTGTGTGAAAGGTGTTGGTATTAACACTTGCGCGTGTTAGCGTAACCGCATGACGGTTCGCCCAAGCCCAGACATCACGAGAGGCCTCCTAAGCGAGGCGATTCAAATTTTCGGCTCTCAGTCGAAGCTGGCGGCGGCCACCGGCCGCTCTCAAAATGCTGTCTGGCATGCGCTGAAAAACGGCAGGGTATCTGCCGAGTTCGCGATGGCGATCGATGCCGCAACAGACGGTCAGGTTTCACGATCTGCGCTTCGTCCAGATGTGTACCGACCTGTTGCGAGAAAAGCGGGCGCCGCCTGATGCAGCGCGCCCCTCGCCTTCTCCCGCTGCTCCTGCGCCAGACGCCACCACTTCGGGTCGCGCGTCTCCCGCGCCGCGACGCTGCAGGCTCCGGCCGCAACTCCATGGCGGATCGCCCGCAAGATTTCTGCGGACGGCTCCGGTCCGCTGTTCGCCCTGTCCAACATTTCAACCTCCAATCCTGTGAGGCGACATTCGGCCAACGCCGGTCGCCCGTCACCTTGCATGCACAAGGCTCTTGGCAATGAACGACTTCTCCCCCGCTCTTCTGAAGGCGCACTTCGGCCAGCTGGTCGACGCTGTCGGCACGCAGGAGGCCGCTGCCGCCTTTCTCGGCGTCAGCCGTCAGCGCGTCGGCCAGTTGATCAGCACGGCGAACAACGACCTGCCGACCTGGGCGCAGGTGTGGAAGCTGGAAAAGGTGACCGGACAATCGCTGGTCTTCGGCGCGTTCGGTCGCATGACGGCGGGCGAAGAGGCCCACACCGGCGCCCTAACCGCTGCAGTCGAAAGCACCGCCACGGCGACCCGCGCCCTTCAGGCCGTCCATGCGGCCAAGGCCGATGGCGTCATCGAGCAACACGAGGTCGAGGCCGTGCGCGACGCGGCGCGAGACAACCTGGTCGCCGCCCAGCGCCAATACGACGAGAGCATGCGCTTGCGCTCGACATCGGGAGCCGATGCATGATCCAGATCGACCGCATCACGACCTTCGACCGCGTCCGTCAGGCGGATCGCAAGCAGGTTGAAGCCCTGGCGGAAAGCATCCGCGAGGTCGGGCTGCTCAACCCCATCGCGGTGGCGCCGGATGGCGAGGGCTATGCCCTGATCGCCGGGATGCACCGGCTGGAAGCTGCGCGCCTGCTCGGCTGGACCGAAATCCCGGCCACCGTGCTGGCGCTGGATCAGCATCGCAGGATCATCGCCGAGTGCGACGAAAACCTGTGCGCGCCGTCCCTGACGCCCGCCGAGCGCGCCGAGTTCACCCGTCGTCGGAAGGCGGCGTATGAGGCGCTGCACCCGGAGACGCGGGCTGATGCGCCAAAGGGCAATCAATATGCTTCTCGCCAAGTTGGCGACAAGCAACCGGCGCCCCGCTTCACCGCCGATACCGCCGCCGCCACGGGCCAATCTGAGCGGGCCGTTCAGCGCGACGCCGAGCGCGGCGAGAAGGTGTCTGACGAAGCGCTGGCGCTGATCAAGGGCACCCGCCTCGACACCGGCCGCTACCTCGACAGCATCAAGAACCTGTCGGCAGAGGATCAGGTGGCGAAGGTGGAAGCGGACCTGGCGCCGCCCTCTGAAACCGTTGAGAAACGGGGCACGACACCCCCGGCTGAGCCTGCAGAGCCCATCGACCCCGCCGAGGCCAAGGCCCGTCGAGAGATCGCCCAAATGACGGACGAGGCCAAGGCCGACGAGATCATCGCCCTACGCGCTGAAGTCGTGGACCTGCGCAAAGCGGTCAAGGAACATAAAGCCAACACCGCCAAGCTGAAGGCGCAGCTGAAGGGCCACCAGGGCGACAAGGACGACACGATCCGGTCGCAGGCGAAAGAGCTCAAGCACGCCAGCAGCGAGATGTTCCGCGCCAAGGAGGAGGCTGCGCGCGTCCTTCGCCACAACCACGTCCTGAAGAAGGAAAACGAGAAGCTCAAGGCTGAGATCGAGAACCAGGTGTTCCAGCTTTGAGCATCGTCGAACGCATCAGAGCCCTTGGCGGCGAGGTCGGAAGGGACCGCTGGAACATCAGCCTCCGCAAGGGACGGCTGGATGCGACGGCGCTCGCCTGGATCGCGAAGCACCGGGGCCAGCTGATGCGCGAGATCTGGCCTGAATACGACGCCTTCGAAGAGCGCGCCGCCATCATCGAGTACGACGGCGGGCTGCCCCGACAGGAGGCTGAGCGCGCCGCATACCGGGAGGTGTGCGGATGCTGACGTTCGTCGACGCCAGGGAGATTGCCCTGCGGCCCTATCAGGGGGCGGTGGTTGAGCGGCTGCGCGAGAAAATCCGGCAGCGCATCAAGCGTCTGATCCTGTGCGCCACGACGGGCGCGGGGAAGACGCTGATCTCGGCTTACCTGATCAAGGAGGCGGCGAAGAAGGGCAGCTATGTGCTGTTCATCGTCGACCGCGTCGCCCTGGTGGAGCAGACCAGCGCCGTCTTCGACGAATACGGCATCCCTCACGGCATCGTGCAGGGCATCCACCAACGGTGGGCGCCGCGCGAAAACGTGCAGGTCTGTTCGGCTCAGACGCTCGCCCGACGCAGCCTGCCGCGCGACCCTGACCTGATCATCGTCGATGAGGCGCACTGTCAGTTCAAGGCCACCATCGAGTTCATGAACCGCTATCCGAACGCGGTGAAGATCGGCCTGACGGCCACCCCGTTCACCAAGGGCATGGGCCAGCACTGGGACGGCATGGTCAACGCGGTTTCGACCCGTCAGTTGATCAACGACGGCTTCCTGGTCGAGCCCAAGATTTTCGTCGCCAAGAGCCCTGACGACAGCGAGCTGGGCCGCAACAGCTTCGGCGAGTTCAGTGACCAGAGCGCCGCCGACGCCGGGATCAAGATCGTCGGAGACGTGGTTCAGGAATGGATCGCCAAGACGCGCGAGCACTTCGGCGGGCCGGTGAAGACCATCGTATTTAGCCCGACAGTCGAGCATGGGCGCGAGCTGTGCGCCGCCTTCGCCGCCGCCGGGTTCAATTTCCAGCAGATCAGCTATCTCGACGACGAGGACGAGCGCATGGCGCGGATCGCCGAGTTCCGCCGCCCCGACAGCCTGATCCACGGCCTGATTTCCTGCGGCGTCCTGACCAAGGGTTTCGACGTGCCCGACGTGCGCGTCGGCATCTCGTGCAAGCCTTATCGCAAGAGCCTGTCCAGCCACATGCAGGAGATCGGCCGGGTCATGCGCTCGCATCCCGGCAAGGATGTGGCGCTCTGGCTCGATCACTCCGGCAACTTCGAGCGATTCCACCTGGACATGTACGACGTCTGGGAGAACGGCGCCGGCGAACTGGACAAGGCCGAGAAGCGGGACAGCGTCGCTCGCGAGCGCAATGAGAAGGCCCGCGAGAAGGTTGTCTGTCCGGAATGCTCGGGCGCTCTTCGCGGCACGACCTGCACGGCTTGCGGCTGGGAGAAGCCCGCGCGCTCAGGCATCCAGGCTGTCGAGGGCGAACTGCGCGAGTTCGATGCGGGCGCAATGGGCATGGAAGCACGCCCCGGCCTACGCGCCGAGTGCCTGAAGAACCCCAAGGCGGTCTACAATGCCGCCATCTGCTACAGCATCGACCAGAGCCGCCATGGCGACTGTGAGGCCGCCCGGAAGCGCGCCTGGGCGATTTGGAAGGGGATCTATCCCGGCAGCAAGCCGCCCTATCATTGGTTCAGCATGGCGCCAGTCGCGCCCGACGCTGGGGCGTATGCGCTGGCGGACCGCGAAGTTCTGCGCTTCCGCAAGCTGAACAAAACGCGGAGGGTGAAATGACCCTGTCGCTGACTGAAGCCCTACATCAGGCCTGTGCGGTGGTGGGCATCGAGCCCCCCAAACGCCGCCTCTCCCCCGGCCAGTGGGTGCGCACGGATACCAAGGGCAAGAACGGCCGGGACGACGCCGCCGTCCTGATCTTCGACGATGAGAATGGCGGCATGGTGTGGAATCACCAGACCGGCGCCAATCACCGCTTCAGCCTGGCCGGCTCTGGCCAGGTACGCCGCGATCCCGAAGCTGAACGCCGCGCGCGCCGTCGCGAGGCTGCCCGGCTGGCTGAGCAGAAGGAGGTCGAGCAGATCTGCGCGGCCATCGTGCATAGCTGCCGCCAAGACAAGCATCCGTATCTGGAGAAGAAGGGCTTCCCTGACGAATTGGGTCTGGTCTGCGACGTGCCCAGCAAGTTCTTCCCGGAGACGCCCTTCGGCGAAGCGCTGGCCAAGGCCCTCCCCGGCATCGGCCCCTTCCTGATCGTGCCTGGTCGCATCGGCGGCAAAGTGACGACCGTGCAGTTCATCACCGCCGATGGGGCGAAGAAGAACATCCTGAGGGGCGCGCAGGGCGGCGCCAGCCACCGGATAGCCTCTGGGCGCGATACGTGGGTTTGCGAGGGCATCGCCACAGCGTTGAGCGTCAGAGCGGCCCTGCGGCTCCTGGGCGTCTCAGCGACCGTTCTGAGCGCCTTCTCGGCATCCAACGTCGAGAAGGTGGCTGCGGCCATCCCTGGCGCTCGCATCGCGGCCGATCACGACGCCCCGAACGCGCATCTGGAAGGCAAGGGCGCCGGAGAGTTCTACGCACGACGCTCGGGCTGCGCCTGGGTGATGCCGCCTGCCATCGGTGACTGGAATGATCACCACCAAGAGCATGGCTTGCGGTCGGTGGCGATCCTGTTGCGGGAGGCGATAGGATGAAGAGACTGTCGTCCCGGGCCGAGCGCATTCGCATCTTCCACGAGCGCCTTAGGTCTCTCGGGTTTGCCAGCTATCGCGAATACCTCTCCAGCCCCCACTGGCAGGATGTTCGACGCCGCTTCTGGGCCAGCAAACTGGCCAAGAACAAGTGCTGCGCTGGATGCGGAGCGGGGGACGCACTGTCGCTTCACCATCGGACCTACAAGCGTATCGGTCAGGAGCGCCTGATGGATCTCGTTCTGGTCTGTCGGGACTGTCATTCGGGCATTCACGACTTTGAGGATCGCGTTGGAGCTCACCCTTGGCGCGCGACCAACAAAACGCTGCGCAAGAAGCGCAAGGCGCTCGGACTTCGTGGGAGGGACGTCATCTGATGATGCGAGCATCCCTCTCACGCTCAAAGAGAGAGGGGCCATTCCGACCGGTCGGTTTCGATGAGAGACGGCGGCGGCGGACATGGGAAGGCCCACCGTGGGGCAGGAACCTGGGCAAGCGCAGTCCTAAAGAGAGAAGCGCGGTTCCCGGCGCGTCGCAATGGCGCCGACATAGTAGCTCTCAACGAGGCGGGGGATGCGACCCCACCGCTTCGGCCCAAGGCGGCGGCCCGGCTCCGGCCAGCAAGACCACCACGGGCATGGGGACTAGCCGTCGGGGAGTAAAATCCTCGGGGGCTAGTCGTCCCATGCCCGGACAACAACCCTCTCCATCCAGCAACTACCTTACAGAAAGAGGAACAGTAGGGATGACGAACAACGCAAAAGACGATCCGCCAAATCGGAGCTTGTGACCTGATGGTCGAACGCATCTCCCTCGCTCAACAGCACGCCGTCAACGAGCAGCGGCGCATGGGGCGGACCGACCGTCAGGCTGAGAAGATCGTCGGTCTGCCGAGCGGCATCCTCTCCCGCCCTTTCATCGTAGTCGATGACCGCGACCCGCGCCCGCAGCGGGGCCCAGGCATCAGCCCCCGCACCCTTTACCGATACACCCTGTTCTGAAAGGCCCCTCCCCTCATGGGCAAAGCCACCAAACCCCGCCTGAACCCCCGTTCCAAGGGTGGCCGTCCCCGTCAGCAGGGCGAGCGCACCAAGGGCGGACGCCTGAAGCACGCTCCGAACGAACGCGTCCTGCAGATGCGGGCGATCTTCGGCGTCGACCATATCGGCCAGGCCTTCTCCCCCATCCAGATCGCGCTGAGGAACGGCTGGCTGAGCGAAGCCGACTGCCGGACCGCCGCCGAGTTCGCATCGCTTCACGCCGCCGCCGGCATGGGTCGCAGCAGCATCAGCCTGTCGGCTGGCATGGAGGTGAAGCCGGGAGCCGACACGTCGGGCGATGTGACTGCCGCGTCGTTCTTCGCCACCCTGCCGGATCGTGAGGTCGCGCAGATCTGGGACGCGGTGTTCACCGACGACGGCGGCCCCGCTCTAGGCCGAGAGGAGGCCGCAGCGCGCGCCATGAAGCGCTGGAAGGCAGCCTGCGCCGCCATGACGCCCGATCAGCGCGAGGAGGTGCACAACGTCTGCATCCTCGACAGCTTCCCGCAGTGGGTCATCCAGCGGGCGCACGGGCACATGGAGACGAGCTGGGAGCGGAAGCGTGACCTGCTGATCGCCGGTCTCCGCGCCATCCGGGCAGAGCTTCATCCGCCCAAGGCCAGGGAGCCGATCAACACCGGGGCGCGCGGCGCGCCATCCAGCGCCCCATCCCCTGTTCCGCCCCGCGTCATCGAGCACACGGTTTATGTCGATGAAGACGGCGAACCGCTTCTGGAGGTCGAGCGCGTTGTCCGTCGCCCTGCGGCTTGACAGGCGGATCAAATAGGAAGATAAGCCTAGATGCAGTTATGTCAGGGTGGCACGAAATCCTGACCGAGAGACCCCGGAGCATCAAGCGGCCGGGGTTTTTTGTATCGCGGCAATCTCGACAAAATCCGGTTTGCTGGTAGCTTTCTTTTCGATGAAAGAGGCAGTGCTGCTGCAAAGAGAGATTGACGCTCTCCGGGAAACGATCCAGCGCGACTGGGAACAGGTCGCGGAATCTGGCACGCCCGAGCAGCGTGACAACCTGCGCCGCCACCTGCGTGTCTGTATTGACGACCTCTCAGGCCTGCTGGTTCGTATGGAGAGGGAACCTGGCGCCAAGATGCGTCAGACATAGAAGAATAAGTCTTCAGCAGTTAGGCCCACCTCAGGGCTCCAATCTCCCTTTAGGGCGAGAGGACGACAGGCTTAGGGTTGGGAGTTCCCGGCCGGGCCTGCCGTCTGCTTCCTAAAACCGGGCAGCGAACGAGGAGAACGGCTCGCACAGCATTCGGAGTTCGGCTGTCGAATACAGGCCGGGAGCCGCGCGCTCGATCAGGTCAGGTGTCCACAGCCTGAAGCTTGGCTCCGTCGCCCGGATGCTCATCACCGCATCGGCCCGGAACGCCAGCAGCCTGACAGCGAGCTTTTTGGCGGCGAGGTAGTGGGGTGAGCCGCTGAACCAGTTGAGCCCTTGCGCCTCGGCTTGCTCGTCCGCGAATGCGGTAGCGAGGCCCTCTTCAAAAACTGGGGCATGCATACCGCCTGACGGAGCGAGTAGGTGGATGACCTCGTGAGCTAACTGGAAGAAGGCCTGTGATGGGTCGTCAGCTGCTGAGCGGCCAAGACGGATCGACACATTGCCCCTATTTCCCGGATACCAGAGGCTGGGCCCATCGCCGCCGAACTCGACCCCGAGAGGCGTATACGACTTGTCACGCGGGCCGTACCGCTCTTCAGCGATCGCCAACAAGTGGCCAAGCCGACTTGTCAGAGTCCAGGTCCAACCGTCCGGTAGTTCGGAGCATACGAAACCAATGGCTGAATCGTTGACCGTGACCGGCATGGGTGCCTCTTTGGGAGAGAGTGGCGCGAATGGAGGCATCGGACCACGCGGTGCCCGCAAGCCGTTGTGGCCTACCTCCGAGAACGTGATGGACGTTGTTCGCCATGCCCTCGAGAACGGTCAAGCCGTTTCGCTTGAGCAGAGTGTGAGCGGCATGGGCGACGCCGATCTCAACATCAAGATTACGGTTCGGCATCACCGTGGCCCGTCGTCCTGACCACATCGCCGCCCAGGGCACCCAACGCCTAAGGGGCCGCAGAGGCGTAGAGCAACGCAAGCGCCGCCTCGCCGCCGAGCCCCTGTGCAGGGACTGCATGGCCAAGGGGATCATCACCGCCTCGACGGTGCCCGACCACATCGAGCCCCTGAGCCAAGGCGGCCCAGACACCGACGACAACATCCGCTGCCTCTGCGCGGACTGTCACACCATCAGGACCAGAGAGCAGTTCGGCCAGCGCCAGGTCAGCCCTGTGGGCATGGACGGCCGACCCCTCGACCCGAACCACCCGTGGAACCGGCCCGATCGCGCCTGATGCGACCCGCTCGCAGGAGGGGGGGGGCACCAGAAACTCTGGAACCCGACGCTCGGACACCGGCGGCCAAGGTCCGTTCGCACCGAAATGGATTTTCAAACATAAAAGTTGGAGGCACCCCGTAGGGGTGATGCTGCATGAACGTAGTGCCGGGGACGGGCGACATCGTGCCGGAGC
Source organism: Brevundimonas sp. (assembly GCF_032107865.1). Taxonomy (GTDB): domain Bacteria; phylum Pseudomonadota; class Alphaproteobacteria; order Caulobacterales; family Caulobacteraceae; genus Brevundimonas. Next base: position 24,272 of record NZ_DAMCNG010000002.1, on the reverse strand, counting down.
CGCACTGGCGCATGCTCCTGACGGATGACCTGGAGGTCGAGGCCGCTGGTGAACACTGGCGCCGGATCACCGCGGAGATGCGCGAGAGGGGCATCCTGTCGCCGTCGAACGGCCACGCGATCCAGCGGCTGGTTCTGGCCTACGTGATCTTCGATCGTTGCTCGCGTGAAGTCGCCGAGCATGGGGCTGTGTCGAAGCCGAAGCGGGGCAACCCCAAGGCCATCGCGCGGATCAGCCCACACTTCACAGCCATGCGGGAGGCCGGGTCGGACGCCGAGCGTCTGGAAGCAGAGCTGGGCCTGTCGCCGCGCCGCCGGGCCGCTGCCGCGAAGGTCGAGAAGAAGGCGAGGACCGCTCGTGCCTCCGACGCGTATCTCACAGTCGCCAAGTGACCCGACGAGCCGGTGGGCTGCTGATGTCGTCGCCGGCCGGATCGTTTCAGGGGAACTGGCCCAACAAGCCGCCGAGCGTCACCTTCGCGACCTGAAGGACGGGGCGAAGCGCGGTCTCTACTTCGACGAGGCCGCAGCGGCCCGAGCCCTGGGCTTCTTCCCGGCGGTGCTGTCGATCACAGCGGGCGCGATGGAGGGCAAGCCCTTCACGCTGCTGCCTTGGCACCAGTTCACGGTCGGGTCGCTGTTCGGCTGGAAGATGCAGAGCGGCCGGCTTCGGTTCCGGCAAGCTTGGCTGGAGACGGGAAAGGGTCAGGCCAAGTCGCCACTGATGGCCGGCATCGGCCTCTACCTGATGGGCTGGCACGGGGTGAAGCGCTCCGAGGTCTATGCGATCGGGCAGGATCGGGCGACGGCCAACGTGCTGTTCAAGGACGGCGTGGCCATGTGCCGGGCCAACATCCCGGACACGCCGGAGGATGAAACCGACAGTCTCGTCAGCCGGGGCGAGGCGATCATCCGAGGCGAAGGCGACAACGCCTGGAAGATCGAGCACCCGGATACCGGATCAAAGTTTCAGTCGCTGGCGAACGGCGAGGCGATCTCGGGCCCCAGGCCGACGGCGGTGCTGGCCGACGAGATCCACGAGTTCAAGTCGGGCGCTTCGATCGAGACCTGGCAGCGCGCCATCGCGAAAATGCCGGGCGACGCCATGATGCTGTTGGGGACCAACACCCCGGCGACGACGCAGATTGTGGGCACGGCCTACAGCGACTTCTTCCAGAAGGTGCTCAAGGGCGACGTGAAGGATGACGAGGCATTCGCCTTCATCGCTCGCGTCGACAAGGCGGATCGGGAGACGATCTTCGACAACGAGGCGGCGTGGGTGAAGTCGCTGCCCGCTCTCGGCATCACCTTCCCGGTCGAGAACATCCGCGGCGAGGTGAACACGGCGAAGGTGCGGCTTTCGACGGCTATGTCGGTGCGGCGCCTCTACTTCGGCATCCCGACCGGCGCCGTCGACTTCTGGATCGATGAGGCGGCCTGGGCGGCGGTCCAGGGCGAGGTGAACCCGGACGACTTCAGGGGCTGCCCCTGCTGGCTATCGCTGGACCTGTCGAAGAAGAACGACCTGACCGCCCTGACGGCGATCTGGCTGAAGGACGGGAAGCTCTACGCCAAGACCTGGTACTGGACGACACGGGACGGACTGGCGGATCGGGCCAAGGAAGACGGCGCGCCCTACGAAGAGTGGGTTGAGGCTGGCCATCTGACAGCCGTGCCGGGCGCGGTGATCGACAAGACCTTCGCGGCCGCCGAAGTCGCCCAGCTCGTCGCCGAGCACGACGTACAGTTCCTGGCCTTCGACCCGGCCGGCATCGCGGACTTCATCGACGCCTGCGACGACATCGGCTTGCCGGTGTGGCGCTGGAAGGGGCCGGACGAGCCGGAGGGCGAGGGCCTGAAACTGATCGCGCACGGCCAGGGCAAGAGGGTCGTGTTTGAGGATCGACAGCTCTGCATGCCTCGGTCGGTCGAGCGTCTTGAGGACGCGATCCTGACCAAGGCCATCACGGTGGACGCGTCCCCTGTGACCTACATGTGCGCGGCGAACGCGGCGCTGGACCACGACGGACAGAACAACCGGGCCTTCGACAAGAAGCGCTCACGCGGCCGGATCGACGGCCTTGTCACCTTGGCGATGGCGACCGGCGCCGCGCTCTATGCCGAGAAGAAGGAGGCGGGATGGAACGACTACCTCGCCAGCCTGGGGGTGCCGGCTTGATGCTTCGGGCGCTCTGGCCGTTCAGCGCCAAGGGCGACACGCGTGAAAGGTTGTCGCTGACTGAGCAACGCAGCCGCGTCGGCGACATCGACGCGGGCGTGCCGGTCAACGAGACGACGGTGCTGAACCTCTCGGCGGCGTGGGCCTGCGTCAACCTGCTGGCAGGTACGATCGCCTCGCTGCCGTTGATGGTCTACCGCACCGACGCCAAGGGCGACCGGACCGTGGCCAAGGACCATCCGCTGTATCGGGTTCTTCACGACAGTCCGAACCTGGATCAGACCGCCATGGACTTCTTCGAGGGCGGGGTGGCCGCTCTCGAACTGCGGGGCAACATGCATGCCCGGATCGGCAGGCTGGGCGACCGGATCGTCAGCCTGTCACCCATCGCTAGGCCGTCGGTCCGTCGGACATCATCTGGCACGCTGCGTTACACCTGGAGCGAGGACGGCAAGCATTACGACGAGCCCGCCGAGAATATCCTGCACGTGCGGGGCTTCGGCGGATCTCCGCTCGGTGGGCTGTCGACCATCGCCTTTGGCCGGCAGGTCTTCGGGGTCTCTTCAGCTGCGAACCTGAGCGCGGCCCGGACCTTCAGAAACGGAGCCCGCCCCGGCATCATCCTATCCTTCAAGGAGTGGCTGAAGAAGGAACAGCGCGACCCGCTCGAGCAGGCGCTGGAGGACAAGTTCACCGGCGCCATCAACGACGGGCGGCCCTTCATCGCGGAAGGCGGCACGACGGTTCAGACGCTCGGCTTCTCGCCGGAAGACACACAGCTGCTGGCGTCGCGAGGCTTCGGCGTTGAAGAGGTCTGCCGCTTCTTTGGCGTGCCGCCGCACATGGTCGGCCACACCGAGAAATCCACCTCCTGGGGGACGGGCCTGAAGGATCAGACCGAAGGCTTCGTGAAGTTCGCCCTGCGCAAGCGCCTGAAGCGCATCGAGCAGGCCATTATGAAGCAGCTGCTCACCCCGGCGGACCGCGCGGCGGGTATCGTGGTCGAGTTCAACCTAGAGGGTCTTCTCCGGGGCGACAGCGAGGGTCGCGCGGCCTTCTATGAGTCTGGCTTGCGCAACGGCTGGACCACCATCAACGAGGTGCGCCGTCGCGAGGGGCTGCCGCCGGTGGAAGGCGGCGATGTCCCGCGCATGCAGATGCAGAACGTCCCCATCACCATGCAGATGCCCGGCAAGCCGATTGGCGACATGCCGGCGCTGACGGCCGAGTAGGAGGCCTCCCTAGATGCAGACCAAGGACTTCGAGCTCGACCTCAAGGAGGTCGGGGATGACGGCACGTTCGCCGGATACGGCTCGATCTTCGGCAACGCCGACAGCTACGGCGAGATCGTCGAGCCCGGCGCGTTCGCCGCCAGCCTGCGCGCGCACGCCAAGGCCAAGACCATGCCGATGATGCTGTGGCAGCACGACACCTGGCAGCCCATTGGCGTCTGGACGCTGATGGAAGAAGACCAGCGCGGCCTCCGTTGCGAAGGGCGTCTGCTCCTTGGCGTGAAGCAAGCCGACGAAGCCCACATCATGCTGAAGGCGGGCGCCATTCGCGGCCTGTCGATCGGTTACCGCGAACTGGCCGCCGAGCCTGACGGCAACAACCGGCGCCTGAAAAAGCTGGACCTGCGCGAGGTCAGCATCGTGTCGTTCCCGGCGAACGACAAGGCGACGGTCACGTCTGTGAAGGCAGAGCGCGCCGCCGATTTCGTGCGGCGACTGCGCGACGGCGAGCCGCCCAGCACCAAAGAGTTCGAGGACATCCTGGGTGATCTAGGGGTCCCGAAAGCCCTGCGGGCAGGCATCGCCTCCCACGGGTACGCCAAGGCCATCCGGAGTGAGTCCGGGGGCATCGATCCAGCCGTCAAATCAGCCATGACCGACCTGCGGGCGGCGCTGGACGGCTTCCTCAACCCCCGGACCTGATGGAGACCCCAATGTCCGAAGCTCAAGAAATGGAAACCCTCGTCAAGGACCTGAAGCAGGCCGCCGACGACGTGAAGAAGGTCGCGGAGACCACCCAAACCGAGGTCAAGAACCTGGGCAAGGTGACCGACGAGACCAAGCAGAAGGCCGACGAGGCGCTGGTCAAGCACAACGAGATCAGCGAGCGCCTGTCGGTCATCGAACAGAAGATGACCCAGCCGGACGGCCGCGACGACGAACGCCAGAAGTCGGCCGGTCAGATGGTCGCCGAGAGTGACGAGCTGAAGAGCTTCATCGCCGGCGGCGGCAAGGGCCGGGTCAGCATCGCGGTCAAGGCGATCATCTCGTCCCTGACGACCGACGCCAACGGTTCGGCCGGCGACCTGATCGTGCCCCAGCGCGTGGACGGCATCATCACGCCCGCCCAGCGCCGCATGACCATCCGCGACCTGCTGACGCCGGGTAACACCGCGTCGAACGCCATCCAGTACGTGAAGGAAACCGGCTTCACGAACAACGCGGCGACCGTCTCGGAAACCTCGGGCGCGACCAAGCCTCAGTCCGAGATCAAGTTCGACATCGTCACCACGCCGGTCACGACCATCGCCCACTGGGTGCTGGCGACAAAGCAGATCCTCGACGACGTGCCGCAGCTGCGCTCCTACATCGATGGGCGCCTGCGCTACGGCCTGGAGTACGTCGAGGAAGGCCAGATGCTGAACGGCGGCGGCACCGGCACCGATCTGAACGGCATCTACACCCAGGCGACGGCGTACTCCGCTCCGACGACCCTCCCCGGCCCGGTGACCAGCATCGACGTGCTGCGCCTGGCGATGCTGCAGGCCTTCCTGGCCGAGTTGCCCCCGACCGGTCACGTCCTGCACCCGACCAACTGGGCCGAGATCGAGTTGGTCAAGGACACGACCGGCCGGCACATCATCGGCAATCCGGTCAACGGCGGTCCGTCCACCCTGTGGCGCCTGCCTGTGGTCGAGACCCCGGCCATGACCGTCGGCAAGTTCCTGACCGGCGCCTTCAAGCTGGGCGCGCAGATCTTCGACCGCGAAGAAGCCAACGTCGAAATCTCGACCGAGGACAGCGACAACTTCCGCAAGAACCTGGTCACGATCCGCGCCGAGGAACGTCTGGCCATGGCCGTCTACCGCCCGGAAGCCTTCATCAAGGGCGACCTGGCTGCAGCCATCACCGCTTCGACCGCCACCGGCGGCTGATGCTGAGCGCCCCGGCTCCGGCCGGGGCCTCTTTTCCCGAGCGGCCGATCAGCGACCGTTCCGGCAAGGAGAACACCGATGAAACTCTATGCTCTCGATACCGTGCAGATCACGTCCGTGAAGACGCCCGATCCCCTGTTGGCCGGCGAGGCGTTCGAAGTCGACGACGAGGCCCTGGCCGAACAGTTGATCGACCGCGGCCTGGCCAGCAAGAAAGCGCCCGGCGAGAAAGCCGCGCCGTCGCCGAAAAACAAGGCTGAGCCGGCGCCCTCCAACAAGGCCGAACCGAAGCCGGCCAACAAGGCGGGCGCCTGATGCTGAATGTCGTCGTCCTGACGGCCGGCCCTCTCTTCAGCATTGACGAGGCCAAGCAGCACCTAGGCGTCGAGCACAACGACCACAACAGCCTCATCGAGAGCTACGCCGACGCTGCCGTTCTGTCCTGCCTCGACTTCTGCGACCACAAGCTGGTGCCGCAGGGTGCGGAGCCCGCGTTCAAGGCGGCGGCGCTGCTGACGCTGGGCGGGCTCTACAACTCGCGGGAGTCGGTCATTACCGGGACCATCGTGGCGCTGAACCCGGCGGTCGAGAACCTGCTGCGCCCCTACCGCATCATTCGCGTCTGAGGAGACCCGCCATGCGCGTTCGCTTCACCGAACCCTACGACTACACGCCGAGCGAAGAGCCCCGCGTGCTGATCGCTTTCTCCCCGAATGGCGGGGCCGAGAAGGACGGCGCCTATACCGTCCGCCGGGAATGCGGCGAGGCGGCCGTGAAAGCGGGCAAGGCGGTCGATATCGCCCCGGACCCGCTCGACCACGACGGCGGCGCCCGCAAGGGCGGATCGCTGCCGAAGGTGAAGAACACCAGTGCCGAAGCCTAAGGGCGCGGGCGACCTTCGCCATCGGGTGAAGTTCCAGCGCCGGCCGATCGACGGCGACGACGGCTACGGCAACCCCGAAGGCGACTTCGCTGACCTCGGTATCGAGCGCTCGGCCAGCCTGACCCCGACGCGCGGCGGCGAGGATGTTCAGGCCGGCCGCGTGGCAGGCAAGGCCATTTGGGACTGCTGGGTCAGGAACGACAGCGGGACGCGTCAGATCACGACCGGCGACCGTGTGGTGGACGCCAGAGATCCAAGCTGCGTCTTCAACATCCGCTTCATCGGCGACATGGACGGCGACCGGACGTGGCTGCTGATGCAGCTGGAGAGCGGGGTCGCGACGTGAGCGAGGACATCGAGGGCCTCAACCGTCTGATGGCGCGGTTCGCCGCGATGCCCGCCAATGTGCGCAAGCGCGCTGGCCAGCAGGCGTTCATGGGCGCGGAGGACATGGTGGCGACGATGAAATCCATCGCCCCGCGTGATGACGGGGAAGACGGCGACCAGAAGCTGGTGGATCACATCTACCAGGAGGAAGGGCGGCTGGGGGATATCTCCTACGTCGTCATCAGCGACGCCAAGGACAGCAAGGGGCGGCCGAAAGCTCCGCGTGTCGAGCTGGGGCACGTCGCGGAGGATGGAACGCAGGTGCCGGCCGTGCCCCACTTCTACCCGGTCGTCCGGACCTTGGGCCCGAAGATCAAGCGGCGGATCGCCAGCGCCGTGACGCGGGAGCTTCGCAAGAAATGATCGACGGACAACTGGAGCTGCAGGGCGCCATCAACTCCACGGTGCGCGGATCGGCAGTCATGGACGGCCTGATCGGCAAGCGCATCTATGACCAGGTCCCGGCGGACGAGACCGGGCGGGTTTCGGACGACCTCTTCCCATATGTGTCGTTCGGCCCGATGACGTCTGGCGACGACGGCGACCAATGCCACGACCTGGTGGCGATCTCCGTCCAGTTGGACTGCTGGTCGCGCGCTGTGGGCTGGCCCGAAGTAAAGCGGATCGCAGCGGCCTTGGTGAAGCTGCTGAACGACAAGATCGCGGTGCCCGGCTTCACCGTCGTCATTCACGAAGTGGAGCGGGTGCTTTCGACCCGCGAGGCAGACCGGCGGACCAGCCGCGTCGCCATCCACTTTCGCTACCGGCTGGCGCCTCGCGCCTGATCCCCGAGCAACCGCTCAACCCTGAACCGCCCCTGACCGGGCGGCGCTTTCACATGGAGAACCGCTATGGCGGAACCTGAATACGTTGAGGTCGTCTCGGGCGAGTCGATCCTTGTCCAAATCGGCGATGGCGCTGACCCCGAGGTCTTCGCGCACGACTGCATGATCAACGGCTCGCGCTCCTTCGAGCGCACTGCGTCGGTGACCGAGCAGAGCATTCCCCGCTGCGACGACCCTTCCCAGCCCGACAAGATCGTGCGGCGTGTCGACAGCACCGACAGCAGCATTGGCGGTGGCTTTAAGGTCCACGCCTCTTCGATGCTGCCGTGGATGCAGCGTGTCGGTCAGACGGTGAACGTGCGCGTGCGTCAGGCTGGCATGTGGCGCGTGGCCGGGGCCTACATCCTGCAATCGTTCAGCGTCGAGGCTGAAGCTCGCGGCTACGCCACCGGCTCGATGAACATGGTGCAGGCCGACGAGCCGACCATCGGCGCGGACGCTCCTTAATGAGCCGTTCGGCCAAGGCCCGCGCCCCGTTCGGCGACAGCGTCTATGACTTCCAGCTGACCATCGGTCAGTTGGAGGAGCTTCAGGAACTGACCGATGCAGGGCCGGAGGAGATCTATCAACGGATCTCGGAAGGTCGCTGGCGGCTGGCGGACCTGCGGCAGACGCTGCGCCTGGCGCTCATCGGCGGCGGCGTCGATCAGTTCAAGGCGCTGGGCCTGGTCGAGCGATACGCTGGGCCGGGCGACTTCTTGGCCCTGAAGCCGTTGTGTCTGTCCATCATCGCCGCCGCGCTGGTCGGCGCTCCTGACGAGGACAAGCCGAAGGGGGAGATGGAGGGGGAGACGAACCGCTCCCCCGACGAAAGCTCCGGTTCGGCAACTTTTACGCCATTGGCGGCGCCATCGGCCTCTCGCCCGAAGCGGTCGCGCAAACCTCGATCTGGCGACTGATGCGAGCCTATGACGGCTGGCTGAAGGCCCAGGGCGCGGAGAGTAAGGAAGGCCCGCCGTCCGATGCCGAGTTTGAGGCGGCGGTGAAGGCGGCGCGGAGTTAGGCCTTCCCCGAGGGCTGCCGCCAAAATATGCTCCTGCGAATGAGCGGAGGGTTCTTTGAAAAAGATCGCGATCTTGTCGTTGGCTTTTCTCGCAGGTTGCGGCTCGGCGCTGGACATCCGGGACGCGAAAGAGGCCGTGAAAGACACGCTTCGAAACCCGGGTTCTGCAGAGTTTAGACACGTAAGAGTGGTTCGGCAGGACGGGCAGCCACGAGTGGTGTGCGGAGAGTTCAACGGCAAGAACGCTTTCGGCGGGTACGTTGGCTTTCGCGACTTCTATTATCGAGACGGTTATCTGCGCGTGGGTAGTGAGGTCGGCGACGCCTCGCGCTCACTAGCGGAGATCGAGGACAGCACGAGATTCATTCGTGAGCACGCGCGGCTGTGTTTGGGGCTGGATGTGCAGCCGTAACCGGCAGGCAGTCTGAAGGTGTAACGGGCGGTTCTTTCAGAGCCGCCCTTTTTCATGGGCGGTGTGCATGGCCGAAGAGATTGATCGGCTGCTGGTTCGCATTGAGGCGAACGCGACGCAGTTCGAAGCGACCATCAAGAAGATGAACCGCTCGCTGCATGGCGCCCAGGCGGAGACCCGGCGGTCCATGGCGGAAATCCAGAAGAGCGTCGATGGCGCATCGATGGGCATCCGTCGCTCGGCGCTGATGGCCACTTCAGCCTTGGCTGCCCTCGGCGTCAGCTTTGGCGCCGCCCAGCTGGTGAAGGATTTCCGGGAGGGCGAAGAGGCCGCCAAGCGGCTGGAAGCCGTTTTGAAGACGACCGGCCACGCGGCGGGCTTGTCGTACGGGCAGATCGCTTCCTGGGCGCGAGAGCTGGAAGAAGAGACAGGACGAAGCGCCACCGAAATTCAGAACGCAGCGGCGCAGCTGGCGACCTTCACGTCGATCGGTCGGCGCGAGTTCACCGAGGCCATTGAGGTCGCCACCGACATGGCGGCGGTGTTCGGCGGGGACCTGAAGTCCAATCTGGACGCTGTGGCGCGGGCGCTGGACGATCCGATTGAGGGCTTTGCCAATCTTCGCAAGCGGGGCTTCGCGCTGACCGAGGCCGAGCTGAAGCGGGCCGAGGCTCACATGAAGGCGGGCCGGTTCGCCGAGGCGCAGCAGGTCGTTCTCAAAAACCTCTCTTCCCAGGTCGATGGCGCGGCCAAGGCCGTGAACACGGGCCTGACCAAATCACTGAACGATCTGCAGCGGCAGGCGGGCGACACCTTTAAGCAGCTGGCCGATCAGGGCGGGACAGCTGCGGCTATCGCTGCGCTGGAGTTGGCGACCAAGGGCGTCGCTTTCCTCGGCGACAACATGGGCGTCCTGTTGGATGCCGCGCAGGCGTTGGCGATATTCATCGGGACCAACTACGTCGCGTCGTGGCTGGCAGCGGAAAAGGGCATGGTTCGCACCGCGATCTCTGCCGCGCGCGCGGAGGGGGCCGTCAAGGCTCTTCAGGCCGCGCTAAGCGCCAACGCTGTCGGCCTCGCGACGCTAGCCGTTGCTGGGTTGGTGACTGGCCTGGTCATGTTGGCCAAAGCCCAGACTACCGCAGAAATCACCGCCAAGGCCCACGCCAAGGCGCAGGCTGAAATCGCGCCTGCAACTAGCGAGTTGGAGAAGCTGGTCAGGAAGCTGGCTGCCGCCAATGATGAAGAGACGGCGAGCATTCGCCGGAAGATAGACGCCCTGCTGGCTGAGGAGCGCCTCAAGGCGCAGATGAAGCGGAACGCTTATCTGGACGCGAAGGCTGAGGTCGCGTCGAAACCAGTCACAACCTATTCCCAATCGCTTTCGATGGGCGGCATTCCGGCGGGCTTCTCACTCCTGCCCCAAGAACAGCGGCCCACCCAGATCGGCCCGAACGGCAACCCGATTGATACCGTCCAGGAGACGACGGACCTCAAACGCCTGCGCATCGAGGCAGAGGAAGCCGAGAAGGCCTATCGGGCGCTGGCCGAAACTGCGCAGGAGACGGTCGTTCAGGCGACAACGCCGCTCGAATACACCGACAAGGACGCGGGCAAGAACGCCAAAGCGGCCGAACAGCGGCGGCGCTTGCTGGAAGACCTGAAGGCGCAGACGGCGCTGGAAGTCGCGCAACTGGATGAGCATATCGCCAAGGTCCGCGAGCTGGAGCGTCAGGCCGAGATCACGGCCCGCATCCGTCAGCTGGAAGACGCCGGGTTCAAGGCTGCGCAGGCCCGCGCCATCTCGGGCGAAGTCCAGACGAAACTGGACGAAGCCCGCGCCCGCGCCATGGAGCGCGAAGAAGGGCTGCTGAAGCGCAGCTGGGACCTCGACATCGCCCGCCTGGACGAGAACTGGGCGACGGTCCGCGCGATTGAGGAAGAGGTCGAGAAGCGGGAGCTGGTGGCAGCGCTGGCCAAGGTGACGGCCGACGAGACGAGCGCCATCGCCAAGGCCGAAAGCATGCTGGCCGCCATTCAGTCCGCCCGCGTGGATGCCGCCATGCGCGGCCTCGACCTGGCCCGCGAGGAGCATCGCCTCGCGGTTGCGCAACTCAGCGGCAACCGCCAGCTGACCAAGGAGCTGCAGGACCAGGCGGCGATCCGTGAACGCACCAAGGCCTATCAGGCCGAGGGCTACGGACTGAAACCTGCCGATGCGGAGCGGCGTGCGACCGAGGAAGTCACGCGCGAGCGGGCTGCGGCGACCTATGGCGAGCATCGTGAACTGTTCGCCACGGCGTTCAGCGACGGCATCCGCGCGGCGATGGCAGGCGACCTTCAGGGCTTCCTGTCCAATCAGTTCGGCAACTTCGCCGATACGATGATGCAGAAGGCCGGGGAGCAGATCTTCGACGCCGTGTTCGGCGGCGTCGACGCTATGGCTACGGGGACTGCAGAGGGCGCCGCCCATGCGGCCGTCGTAGCACCAGCCATCGTCACAGCAGGCGCGGCTGCCGGAACGACGATGGCGGCCTCGATCGTGACCGCTGGTGCGGCGGCGGGTGCCGCCATGGCCGCGCAGATCATGGCCGCATCCGCCGCAACCTCGTTCCTGCCCGGCTTCTCATCCGGCGGCTATACCGGCCCCGGCGGCGTGAATGATCCGGCGGGCGTCGTCCACAGGGGCGAGGTGGTTTGGTCGCAGCGGGACGTCGCGCGCGCCGGCGGCGTGGCTGCTGTCGAGGCCATGCGCCGGGGCTTGCCGGGATACGCCAAGGGCGGCTCTGTGGCGTCCACGCTCCTGCCCCAGGTCGCCCGTGCCATGGAGCGCGGCGACGGCGCTGGGCGCCAGCCCATCATCGTCGAACAGCATCTGCACAACAACTTCGAGGGCGCGGTGATGACCGAAGAGCTGTTGCGGGACATGGACCGCAAGGCTGCGATGGCCCAAGCGGGCGCTGTGGCTCAGGTCGCCAGCGCCTCAGCCGAACAGCAGCGCAAGTCCATTTACAGGACGCGGCGGTAATGGCGCGGCTGACGCTGCCGCCGCTGCCCCGGCAGACGGGCTATCAGGAAGTCCAAATCGCGGCCGGAACGACGCAGCGCCCAGCCTGGGGCGGCCCGCTGCTGCCCTTGGCCCGGACCGGTGACAGGTGGGCCTTCGATGTCTCGATCCCGGCCATGGCGGCGGCGACGTGCGGAGCCAAGGTCAAGCTGATCCTCGCGAAGGGCAAGATCAACACCGTGATAATGGCCATTCGCGAACCGGGTTCGCCTGATCGCGATTACGGCGCACCGCGCGTTGCGCTGGGCGGTCAGCAGGGCACGTCGCTGAACGTCGCGGGCCTGACGCCCGGCGTCGTCATTCCCGACGGCAAGTGGATGAACCTCGTCATTGGCGGCCAGCACTTCCTCTATCTGGTCGACGGCGAGGTCGCGGCGGACGTCAACGGTGCCGCCATCCTGAAGCTGTGGCCGATGATCCGGCGCAGCGCGCCGCTGAACGCGCCTGTCCGGCTGTCCGACCCTGTGATCGAGGGCTTCGTCACCATCGAGGGCGGGGTCTCCATCAAAGACTTCGCGCACGTTGGCTCGGCCGCCGTGAGCTTCCGCATCGAAGAGCAAGAGTAGGTTTCCATGGACCCGATCCTGAAAGCCGCGCTGGGGCAACCGGCGCGGACCTTTACGGCTGTGCGCGGCGAACTGCCCGACGGGGCGGCGCCCCTGCGTCTACTGAACGGCGGGCAGGCCGTCATCGCGGGCGAGACCTATCTCGGCCGGGATGACCGCTTCGGCGCCATCGACAAGATCAGCCCCATCAGCGACGGCGTGAAGAGCGAGGCGACCACGGCCAGTCTCGTCCTGCGCACGGCCACGGCCGAGGCCATTGAGGTGCTGGCCAATCCGAAGACGCAGGGCGCGCCGATCACCATCACGCAAGGCGCCATCGACACGGACACCGGCGGCGTCTTCGGCGTCGAACTGCTGTTCCGAGGCGAGATCAACTATGCCGTTCTGGTCGCCGACGAAGAGACGCGGGCGGTTCGGGTCGAGCTGATCACAGAAGAGGCGCGTGCGCTCGAGCCGAATGATGAACGTAGGCTGAGCCATTCCTTCCATCAGTCCGTCTGGCCGGGCGAACTGGGCCTCGTCCACGTCACCGGCGTTACGCAGAAGGATTTCTGGCGCATCCGCAAGCCCTCGGTTTCGTATAGCGGCGGGGGCGGGCGCCCCGGCGGCGGCCACGTCGACGGCGGCATGGCGCACCTGTTCTGATGGCCCGCGAGACAATCCGCCGGGAGGCGGCGGTACGCGCCTGTATGGCGCGCTTCGACGGCAAGGAACTGCGCTATGGCGCGGCGGACTGCGTTCGCCTTGTCGGCCATTCGATGCACAAGCTCGGCGTGGGAACCCCTCTGCTGAAGGGGGTTCGGTATCGCTCGGAGTGGGGTGCGGCCAAGGCGCTGAAGGGCCTGGGCTTCGCCGATCTGGCTGAAGCTGTCGACGCGCTGGGCTTTGTGCGCATCGGCGCCGCCATGGCTTGGCCCGGCGACATCATCGCCGGACCCAGCCGTGAAGACGGACCGTTCCGCGTCGCCCTATCGGTCGCACACGAATACGGCGCCGTGCGCACCCTGGCATTCGGCCCCACCCCGGACGGCCGTGTCATCTGCGGTGTCGGCAAGCCCGACCTGTCGCACCCTGACGTGATCGCCTGGAGGGTCGCCCATGGCTGAGATGGCAGCGGCTGCGTGGGCCTTCGTCAAGGCGGCCTTCGTCGCCGTAGGGAGCGGAACTGCAACGGCCGGTCAGGTCGCAACCGTCGTCGCCGTCAACGTGGCCGGTTCGGTCGCTTTGTCGGCCGCAGCTTCGGTGCTGATGAAACCAGACGTGGGCGGCCGTGCGCCGGGCGAATGGCTGGCGGACCCCAACGCGGGCATTCCGTTCGCCATCGGCGACCGCATCGGCGTCGCCGGAAACATCGTTTACAAGAACACGTTCGGGAAGGATAACGAATACAAGGGGATCGTCACTGTCCTGTCGGGCGCTGGTCCTATCAGCGCCTATCTGGGCTTCACCGCTGACCGCGAACCCATCGCGTTCGCCGGAGAGGCGGCGACGGGGCGCTATGGCGGCGAGATGTGGATGCAACGGCGCCTGGGCGAACAGCCCGACACCGCCCTCACGTCCCCTGCGGCCATCACCTATCAGACGCTGCCCAACTGGGGGCCGAACCACAGGCTGTCCGGCAAGGCGGCGTTCATGTGGACGCTGCGCATGGACTCCAAGTTCAGCGTCTATCCGCAGGGCGAGCCCGCGCCGATCACCGTCCTGCGCGGGATCAAGGGCTATGATCATCGCTATGATAGCACCATGCCGGGCGGCTCCGGCCCGTGCCGTCTGAACGACCGGTCGACGTATCGGACCATCACGAACCCGGCCATCGCAGACCTGAACTGGTGCCTGGGCCTGCGGGAGAACGGCAAGGTGGTCGGCGGACTGGGCGTCTCGCCCGCCGGGATCGACTGGAGCGCCTATACCCGCGCGGCCAATGTGGCCGACGCCAACGACTGGACTATTGCTGCTTATCCACGGTCCGACGAAAGCAAGTCCGAGGTTCGGGCTGGCATGTTGCAGGCGGGCGGCGCCGTTATCAGTCGCCGCGCGGGACTGGTCAGCTGCGTCACGCGCGGCGCACCCAAGTCCCCTGTAATGACAATTTCGGCGGCGGACACCGCGGGCCCCATCGAGCTGGACACGGCGGCCAACGTCCTGAACCGTTACAGCACGATAACGCCGCGCTATTTAAGTGAAGCTCATGAATGGTTATTGACGGCGGCAGAGCCGGTAACTTCGAGCGTCTACATCGAAGAGGATCGCGGTCGCGTCCGGTCTGACCAACGCGACTATCCCTACGTCCCGAGCGCAAAGCAGGCTGCGGAACTCTGTGCCTTGGACATCGCCCATAGCCGTGAGGGCATCGCTGGCCGCTGGCCGCTGAAAGCCTATTGTCGCGAATTGGAACCCGGCGACGTCTTCACGGTAAACGAGCCGGGCCTCCTACTGGACGGCATGGATATGCTGGTCCTGGATCGTGACTATGATCCGGAGACGGATACGCCCTATGTGGTGTTCGTTTCGGAGACGCCGGGCAAGGTCGCCTGGGCTCTGGGCCAGCAAGCGAACCCTTCGCCGACGCCCGCGCTGTCTGCCCGACATGACCTGAACGCCCCCGATCCCGGTGCCTTTGATGTGGTGATCGTGCCGCCCTCGCCCGAAGGCGTTTCGGCGCCCGGCGCGGAAGTCGTGATCGACATCGACAACGCCCGCGCCGAAGACATCGTCATTGAGATAGGGCCTTCGTTTGACGGTCCGTGGCGCGTCGCGAAGACGGTGACCATCAACGACGGCCAGCTGCGCATTCCGGTCAATGAGCTGTCGCCAGGCGAAGTGTTCTGGGTCGCGTTGAGCTATCGCTCGGCCGATGACGGGGCGTCGCCAAAGACGATCAAGGGACCGTACACGGCCGGCGACCTGATCGCGGGCGGGCTGGCGCCGGATGCGGCCGAGAAGGTCGTGCAAGAGGTTCTGGATCAGGTCGGGGACATCGCTGCCGGGACGGAAGCTGCCGAACAGGTTGCTGAACTCGTCCTGGAGACCATCCTTAACGAGAACGACGCCTTGGTGAAGGAGGCCAAGGAGCGGGGCGAGGGGATCGCAATCGCTTATCAGGGTGCGGTCCAGCACGCGGACAACAAGATCGCCGAAGTCACGTACACCATGGCCACCATCGCCATGCTGAACGACGCCCAGGCTGCGACGCTGTTCCAGGCTCACTCCTACACGGACGGTAGCGTCGCGACGGCTATGAACACGGTCTACACCAAGGCCGAGGTTGATGCCGGACGCGCGACGACGCTTCAGCAGGCCAAGTCCTATTCGGACGCCAAGGCGACCGAGGCCTCGCTCCTCTACGCCACCAAGGCCGAGCGGGAGAACGGCGACGCTGCGACGTATGCGTCGATGAAGTCGTACGTCGACGCCTATAAGGCCGAAGCGAACCTGACGTTTGCGACGACCTCACAGCTCAATGGGGTCTCGGCAACGGCGGCCCTGGCGTTGTCTACGGCGCAATCCGCCGATGGGAAGCTGAACGAAGCTCGAGTGCGCCTTGTCGCTGCGGCGGGGGGCGGCAATCCTGCCTTGGTTGAACTTTTCTCGGGCGGGGCCGGCTCATTTGTTCGACTGGCGGCGGCGCAAATACTGTTTGGCGACAACACCGTCTTCGAGGATGCGACCGACACGCTGGTCACGACGACCGGCTCTGTCCGCTACATCACGGCATGGGGGGCACCCTTTGGACCTGACGCGCTGACCTATTGGGTCGGCCCCAGCAACGTCTCAACATCCAGCGCCACCAAGGCGGCGGCCGAAGCGGCGGGCGGCCAGTGGCGGGACGCGGCCGGAGACTCTTTCTTCGGAGGTAAGACGTTGAGCGGCCCTTTTGACACAGGGACAAGCGGGGCCTCTCCGGTTTTCCTAAATGAGGACTGGACTACAATCGCAAGCACCAGCCTTCACCCGATGCGGGATGGGGCCTTTTCAATCAAGGTCACAATGGAGGCCCAGGCCGATGCCCAGAACTCCCAAGGCCCCCAAATCCCTTCGATAGTATACAGGGTGGTGTCTGTGGACGCCTCGGGTGGTGATGTCGTCGTTCTTCACCAGAACTCGGTGACGGCTCCGTCCTCTTGGGGAACGATGAATATCGGGTATCTTTCGCCTGCGCTCGGCCAAAGAAGGGGAAGGAGGAGGCTACTTCTTCAGGTCCTCATTGGATCCCCGACATACTTCGCACAAGTTCGGCACGTTAGGATGAATGGGCTTTATACGGCCGATGTTACTTCCGTTTAAGGGCAACGCCGCCGACGCATCCGCACACAGCGCGCAGTTCGACGGCCTCTACGCGCAAGGCTCGTGGCCCCCCACACAGCCATCCACACATCAGGAGATTCCTATGGCCCAGGCCACCGATCCGGTCGCGGATATCCGCGCCGAAGAGCAAGCCCTCATGCGTAGTGTTGGGGGCTGAGCATGGCGCTGACCGACGCTCAATGGGCCGCCGCCCAGGTGGACATCAACGCCCGCCTGATCGCCGGTACAATCAGCGAGGCGCAGGCGATCGCTGAACTGACGGCTGCGACTGAAGACTGGCCGTCGCGCACGCTTTCCAATGCGGACCTGGCCGCGCGTGTCAGCCGGTTCCTGGCTCGTCTCAACGGCCTGATCCTGACGGAAGGGCCGCCTGACGTCGCGCTCGGGGAATTGAACACCTTCGCCTACGACACGGTGAACGGCGCGCTCTACGGCCCGAAGACACTCGCGGGTTGGGGCGTGCCGGTTTCTCTGGTCGGGCCCGATGGCCCGGCCGGGGTGATCAGCGGCGCGTCGATCAGCATGCTGGCGCCGGGCGCAGAGCCGACGGTGACGCTGGGCGGTACGGCATCGGATCGGACGTTGGCCTTCGGCATTCCCGCCGCCCGCGACGGCGAAGACGGCATGACCCCCAACGCCTCGGCCGAGGTTGCGATGATCGCGCCGGGCCAGCCCGCCGTAGTGACGCGCAGCGGGCCGGACAGCGCGCCGGTCTTCACCTTCCAGCTGCCTCGCGCGGCGGACGGAGACGACGGCCGCGAGGTCGAACTGCAGCCCGGCGTCACGCATCTGCAATGGCGGTATGTGGGGGATGCGACCTGGACGAACCTGTTCGCGCGGGCCGACTTCAAGGGCGATACGGGCGAGAAGGGCGACGCCTTCGCGTTCGACGCCAAGCCCGCCGATCTGGCCGCGAGGGCGGCCTATGACGCCGAGCCCGAGGGCTTCACGGTCCTGGTGATGGACACGGGCACCGTCTATGCCCGAGTCAGCGCCACGGCCGGGGTGTGGTCCGACGGCTTCCCGTTCGGGCAGACCCAGAACGCCATCCTGACCGCGCTATCCGAACTGAATGCAGCGCCCGGTCTGCTGTATCAGGAAGACGGGGCGACCTTCAGCAAGCGCGCAATCGGCGCGGCGGCGGATACGGATGTGCTGGACCGCCAGGCGGCGGATGCGCGTTATCGACGCCAGGGTCAGGCGGTGCCGCTGGCTGACGTGACGGGCCTGCCCGCCGCGCTGGATGAGAAGGCGGACGCGGCGGCGACGCTGGCGATGCTGGGCGACAAGGCCGCGAAGGCCGACACCTACACCAAGGGCGAGGTCGACGCGAAGATCGTCTTCGCCACGGTCGCAGAGGTTCGGGCGGGCGCCGTCGACGGCAAGGTCATCTCGCCCAAGGTGGCGGCCGACGCCCAGGCCAACGTCGCGATCACCCGTGCCGACGCGGCCATAGGGATCAACTTCGACGGCTTCATCAACGCGACGATCACTCTGGATGCGAACGGAACGCTTGGCCCGCCCTCGGGCGGCTATCCGGGGAAGAGCGGGGTTTTCAGCATCATCAACGCTTCCGGCACGGCGTCGCTGGCCTTCAACGCCGCCTATAGAATGCCCAAGGGCGGCATCACTCTTGAGAGTGGTGTGAACGCTGCGACCCGCATCCCTTACATGATCGGTGGCGCTGGGGCGGTGATCCTGTTCCCTGCTTCGAAGTGGAGCGCCTGATGTTTCTTCCTAATCCGGGGATCATGGCGGCGGGGACAGGCGTAGCGCCGCCTGGCCAACAATTGTTCACAACAAGCGGGACGTTCATCGTCCCGCCGGGCGTTACGTCGATCTGCGCGGTAGCCATCGGTGCAGGCCACTATGCGGAATGGGCCAACTGGGACATCTGGTATGGCGGCGCTGGGGGCGGCCTAGCCTATAGCAACGCCATTCCCGTGACCTCTGGCGACGCGCTGTCGGTTACTGTCAATACCTCGGATAGCCACCTTAACCGAGGCTTGACCGTCTTACTTCACGCGACCCGTGGAAGCTGGGATTACGACAAAAGCGTCATGAGAGGGGGCGCGGGTCGTGTTGGGCAAGTGCTCCGAACCGGCGGCGGGGGCAGCTATCGCTTATCTAATCCAGCCTCAGGAGGCGGCGCAGCCGGTTATACCTCGAACGGTGAATACGGTGGAGACGCAGGTGTAGCAGGGTATGCCGGGCGCGGCACGTCTCCGTATGGCGGCGGCGCAGGAGGGGCGGCCGGGGCGGCAAGCTCCGTCGCACAAGCCACCTATGGTGGAGGCGGTGGACCATCTGTCGGTCCCGGACCAGGGTGCCTACGAATTATTTGGGGCGAGGGGCGCGCCTTCCCTAACACCAACACCGGAGACCTATGATGTGGCACCTCAACAACGCCCCCGCACCCCGCGACCCCTCGTCCGGCTGGCTGATCATCAACGACGTGCAGTATCCGCCCGACTGGCCGCATGACGACCTGCTGGCGCTGGGGCTGGAATGGGTCGAGCCCGAGCCGCCCGCTCCAACCGCCGAGGACATCTGCCACCAGATCGACGCCGAGCGGGACCGCCGCACCGCGTTGGACTTCGCCTATGACTTCGGGGCGACGGTGGCCTTGGACGACAGCGGCGCGGAGATCGCAGCGGGCGAGCGTCTGTTGCAGATGCGGCCCGAGGATCAGCGCAACTGGCAGGCCCTTCAAGGTGCGGCGCTGACGGCCTTGGTTTCAGGCTCGCCCGAAACCATCCTGCCTATGCGCGCCGAGGACAACTGGAACATCCAGACCACGGCGGACCAGGTGCTGGGCGTGTTGGCGGCCATGACGGCCCACGCCTCGGCCCTGCTGTTCCACGGCGGCGCCCTGAAGTCCCAGGTGAGGGCGGCGGCCGATCCGTCGTCGGCCGACTGGATGACCGGCTGGCCCGGCGATGTTTGACCGCCTGATCATCGAGGTCGCCATCGTGGCGGGTCTGATCCTGCTGGCGGTGTTCGCCGCAGGTTTTGCGACCGGCCGGCTGACCCGGCGCTGACGAACCCGGTTCGTCTCATCCTTACAATCCATCGCTTAGGAGCCGGCATGTCCGCAGGCAACGAGATCATGACTCCGGTCACCAAGCCGGAGGCCGTCAGCATGGCCGAGATCCACGCCCTGCGCGGGCTGACCGACGCCGTGGGTACCCTGACCCGACAGGTCGAGCGGATGAACAGCAAGGTCGACGATGTGCGCGAGCGGGTCATCAAACTGGAGGCTCGTGAATACGAGCGGCAGATCGAAGCCCTGAACGACCGCCTGTCGGCAGCCTTCAAGCGCATCGACGACCTCGAGGGGACGCGAGATCAGCAGAAGGGCGCCAAGGCCTTGGTCGATTGGCTGCGTCAGACAGCACCGTGGCTGCTGGCGGGCATCGCCGCCTTCGCGGCTGGGATCGGCATCAAGAACGGAGTTGGATCATGACCGACACGCCCATCCAGCCGCCCGCGACCCGGCTTGAGCGCATCAAGAGCTTCATCGGCGATCTGGCGCGACCGTTCGCCATCATCGCCACGTCGTTCGCCGCCTCCTGGGCGACAATCGTCATCGCCTATCGGGTCGAGAACGGAAACGACGGCGCCATCTTCATCGGCGGCGTCTTCGCGGGCGTCGGCGCCCTCTACATCGGCAAGGCTTGGGAGGTGGCGAAGACGGGCAAGCAGACGGCCGAGGTCGAGATCGCCAAGGCCAAGACCGAAGCGGGTTGACCCCCTGCTAGAGCAGTCGCTCGTTCCCGGTCAGGCGTTTGAAGAGTTCGTCGAGCGCTGCGAGCAGATATCCACCAAGTCCGGTCATGCTAGGCCAACAAGCCGGGCTGGATTTGGTTTCCGCTCAGCCCGTCGCAAGCCAGTAGAGTACGCCGAAGATCGCCAGACACAGGACGATCAGCGTCCATTCCAATATCCGTCCAGACGGTCGTCGTCCCGGCATCTCGCTCCCCCTCTCGGTGAACGGCGATACTGTCTAGCCGAGCAGTCCGGTTGTCCAGCCGGGCAGCCGCAACCCCTCACAATCTGAACTGGAGACCGACATGGACCGCAAGGCCCTGTTCGACGCCGTGCGCTCGTTCGCGCCCGGTGGAAAGCTGCTGCCCGCCCATGTGCCGATGATCGACGCCCTGGCCGACGCCTTTGGGCTTAGCGACCTCGACACCATCGACCCCATCCTGATCGCAGACCTGAAGCGCGACGAAGGCCTGAGGCTCAAGGCCTACAAAGACACGGTTGGGGTTTGGACCATTGGTTACGGCCGCGCCCATGTCGCGCCGGGAACCGTGTGGACGCAGGCGCAGGCCGAAGCTGCGCTGATCGAGGACGTGCGCAAGCACAACGCTGAACTGGCCGCCGCGCTGCCATGGATCGGCAACCTCGACCCGGTGCGTCGTCGCGTCCTTCAGAACATGGCTTATAACTTGGGCGTGGCTGGCCTTCTCGGTTTCAAGAACACGCTCGGCATGGTGAAGGATGGCGACTACGAGGGCGCCGCTCGGGGGATGCTGAACTCGCTCTGGGCCAAGCAGGTAAAGGGCCGCGCTGTTCGTCTGGCCGAGCAGATGAGGACGGGGCGATGATCCGCGCCCTCTCCGTCACCGGCTGGCTCACCGTCGCCTGTTTGGCGCTCGCCCTGATCCTTCTGACCATGTGCGCCGTCGATGGCCGTCAGAAGGCCGCTGACCGCACCCGACAGGCCGAGGCAGGTAAGACCCTGGCCGATGGCCGCACGGCCGCTGCGCAGGACGCCAGCGCCATTCGCGACCGGGCCGACGCTCGCGACCAATCCACCACCTCCATCGTCACCCAGGCTGAAAAGGAAATCCGCCATGCGCCTGATCGCAATGCTGCCGCTGATGCTGCTCGCCGCAGGGTGTGCCAGCTCTCCGATTACCGTGACCCACAGTGCGCCGTGTTCCGCACTGATCCCGGCCGGGTGGACTGAGCCTGTCCCGTCCGCCGCCCTTCCGCAGGAGCCCTCCGACGAGCGGGGCTGGATGGCGTTCGGCGTGGCGCAGACCGGCGCCCTCAGGACGGCCAACGGGCGGACGGCCGACGTGATCGGGATCTGGCGGGCGTGTGAAGCGAGGGACGCGGAGGCCGTCGAGCGAATAGGGCGTCCGTGGTGGGCTCGCCTGAGGCCTGACTGACGGGCATAAGAAAACCCGTCTGCCACATTGGGACTCAGACGGGCCTAATGAGCCGAGGCTCGTAACCTAGATGGGGATGCGAGCCCGGATTGCAAGGCGTCGAGCTTCGGGCTCCGCTATCGAGGCCCGCTCTCTTCGGAGGGCGGGCCTTTCTTCGTTTGGAACCGTGCGTCTCCCTGCCGGTTGGATCATCGCAGCCCTCCCCATCCTCTGGGGCTGCCCTCTGTGGAACCGCCTAGCCCCTCGCTGGATGCCCCAAGCTCCGGCGAGGGGTTTCAATTTGGCGTAGCGCTGCCAGTGACGTTGGCGGTTAGTTCCATCTTCACATTGGCAGCCATGGTTCGCACAGCTTCTTCTACGACTGTGCGATCAAGCTGGGGGTAGGCGTCTGGTGCGGCCTCCAGGAAGGCGGCGAGGAAGAGGTCGGCAACCTGATTGTCATCAAGATCTGCCCACTTTAAGCCGCGCTCTCGCATTCTTCGCTCGAGGATGACGCCGGTCGAGCGCAGCGCCGTGCCGAGCGGTCCTTGGAGCCGTTCTGCAAAATCCTCGAGATCTTCTAAAGTTTTGTGGGCCATGCGCTTGACCGTCCCACATCATATAGAACTGGGCAATCGGACGCAGCCTCCTGCCCTGGGAACCCTTCTCAATCGATTCTATTGATGTACTACGCTGCGCCTCGCTGGCCCGCAGCGTACGGGGAGACGAGCGCCCTCCGCTGTCGTCCGCAGTGGAGCGGCGCTCACCTCCCAGGCAATACGTCTCGATAAGGCGCGCCGCGTTCGCGCGCCTCGGCTCTGGTCAGCACCCTGGTTTCAAACGCTGAGGAGATGACGACCTTTATCCCTCTGTGCCTGACGCCTTCGTCCAGAGACCGAGCTGTCTTCTCGATCGCGTAGAGGGTTTCGCACCATTCGGTGTTGTTGACCTCGATGAGGCCGGGGAGAAGGTCGGCATTGTCGCCCGCCGCAGCGGCCATGGCGTCAAGGGTGTCGTTCAGTTGTTCGGGCGTCATGGCGCGGCGGTGTAGCTGAGTCGGGCGCTGGAGCCTCATTAAACGGCGCGTCGTTTCGCGATCGCGGCGAACTGGACCTTGCTCCACAAACGGGCAATCTTCCGCGACCGCACCTGCGGTGCGAGGGGGGAAGAGAATGAACTTCATATTTGGGGATACGGTCGACTTTACCCAGCTCACCTGGGAGGCCGTCGTCGCATTCGTCGCCGTTATCGCGGCCTTCTTCGTTGGCCTACGCCAAGCTGACATCCAAAAGCGACAAGCCCAGATCGCGGATGTCCAGGCTCGAGCAACGCTGTGGCAAGCTCGCCTCGACGTCTACGACGCCACACGCGCCTATCTCTCATACATCGCGCTGAAAGGTGCAGTGCCAGGGCGCCAAACAGCGGCGGCCTCCATGACCCACGGCGCTCTCACCGCCCCCGAAATCGGGGAGGCCTTCAACACTGCTCTCGACAGGTCTCAGTTCCTATTTCAGCGGAATGTCCACGCCGAACTCAGGACGATCGCCGAAGAAGCAGATCAGCTCGCGACACTCCGAGCGTCACCAGATATCTTTTATGAACCGACCAAAGGCCCGATGGAGTCTAAGGCGGCCGCCCTCAGGCAATTGCTCGTCGAGCGTCATAAAAACGTGGCTGCGATCTTCGGTGATGAACTGAAATTGAGCGCAAGCCAACTCGAACAGCGAGAACGTTAGCGGAACATCCTCCGGGACTATTCCGGGACTTCACCCCCGGAGCGGTCGGTTTGATCCCTTAATGTTCTCATTGTGCGGGAGCCCCCAGATTTGGGGCGTCCGCCTAAGCGTTTGATTTAGAAGAAATCCGTGGTGGTTGGAGGCGGGATCGAACCGCCGACCTGTGGGTTATGAATCCACCGCTCTAACCATCTGAGCTACCCAACCCCTTACGGAGCATCGCGCCGGATCGAGAACGACCCCTGAGCGCGAGAGGGGTGCGTATATCGCCGCCTTCTCTCCGGTTCAAGCCGCTTCGATGCGGATTTCGTACGGGACCATTCGTCGCGACGCCTTTCGGCTCGCGTAAAGCCCTGCAAGGCTGCATCCTGACCATCCAAAGCCACGCTGTTCAGGAGCCGCCATGCGCCCCGCCCTCTTCGCCGCTTCCGCCGCCGCCCTGGTTCTCGCCGCCTGCGGGGCCAATGGACAGGATGAGGCGCCGTCCTCCGCCGCGACCGGCGCGCCGGTCGAGACCCGCCCGCCCAACAACCCGGATCAGAAGCCCGCCGTCGAGGGCCA
>NZ_DAMCNG010000001.1:0-65726 GCF_032107865.1 Brevundimonas sp. | reverse complement strand
ATGATCCAAACCTCGACCATATCAGCGGACGGTGAAGTCGTAGCTGCCGGTCATGCGGTGGCCGTCGGTGGAGGCGATGCGCCAGTTGACGACATAGGCCCCGGCGGCCAGCGGGCGAGCCAGGGTTCCAGTGATGGTCTTGCCGTCCTGGCTGACCTGGGTGCGGACCGTCGCCTTGGCGCCGGCGGCGTTGACCACGTCAAAGCTCGAGAAGGCCGGAGCCACACGGTCGCTGAAAGTCAGGGTCACGACGCGCGGCGCCGCCACGGCCGACTTAACCGCCGGCGTGGCGCTGACCAGGCGAGCGTGCGCCGCCGCCGGCGCGGCCGACAACAGAACGACGGCAGAGACGGCGATGAAGGGAAGGGGGTTCAAGATGGACATGATCGTCTCCAGATGGAGGCCGTTGAGGCCCTGAAGACAACTACGGGCGAAACGGACCACGCCCTCAGGCGTCACATTGCTGGACGCTAAGTCGCTGAAACAGCCCGGCGTTGTGCACCGTCAGCGCCACGATCATGACCCCTCTGGTAACGGGCGAGATGTCCGATTTCTATACGATGGAAGCGATCGGGCGATGCCCCGGCCTAGGCGGCTGGTAATCGCCATCCATCATTGTGGATGAAGGCTCCCGGCAAACGTTTGGGGCCTTTTTTGCCTGCAGCAAAGGCTGGATCAGCGACGACAACGAAAGTCTGCACAACTACCGATTACCTCCGCCCCGGCTGATCTCTCAACCGGAGCGAAGGACTGAATCATCGATGTCTGATCACCACTCCGGCGGTAGATAGGGGCCCATCCCTGTACAGAGGTACATCGGAGTTGCATCATAGTACGGCGTATGAAGTTGCACACGCTTAGCATAGACGTTCTGACCAGACGCCACGCAACCCTGATCAGAGTCATAGCCGATGACGATCGTTTTGGCGGCATCCTCGTAAAGGACGTAGGAATAGGCGATCTGTGGATCCAGATAGGTCTGCGCCAGAGCGGCTCCGGCGAGCCCAATAGTTAGTAGACCTGCAACAGCTAACCCAGCTTTCAGTCGCTTCGTCATCTCATTCCTCCGAACGAGCGCCACAGCGGCGCTTGAAGAGCAAAGAATGGGGATTACAATCTCACAACTCACGGTTACGTGAGGCGTGACGACCATGGCTGACCAGGCCGTCGCGCAGCCCAGGCTTTCGCAGAGCGCCTGTCATCACCACGCCCGGACCAGGCGGTCGAAGAACGCTGTGACATTTCAGCAATCGAAATGGAAAAAAAGACTGAAAATTTTCAAAGAGTCTATTTTTGGCGGAAGTACGTCTTTTTCCGCGCTGCAGTGTGTCGTTATGGTCGGATTCGCGTCGACACGCCGTCGTCGCGTGTTTTGCTATCCATGCGCCGTGGGGGTTGCTTCGGCAGTACGGGGCGCTTTTTTAGAAGGGGACTCTCTTGAAGAAGAGATTCATGCGCGAGCACTTGCTCGCAACGACTATCATTGGGGGCGCAGCTCTAGGCTTCATGGCCGCGACGCCCGTAATGGCGCAGTCGACGGGCGAGGAAGTGTCCGAAGTCAGCGCTATCGTCGTCACCGGCTCGCGTATCCGTCAGCCCGGCTATGAAGCGGCTAGTCCGATCTCGTCCGTAGGCGCTGAGGAAATCGCTCTTGAGCAACCTGTCGCCGTTGAAGAACTGGTCAAGGATCTGCCGGCTGCAGTGCCGGCCGTCGGTTCGGCCACCAACAACGGCTCGGGCGGCGGCGCGACCATCAACCTGCGCGGCCTGGGCACCAACCGCACCCTGGTCCTGATCAACGGCCGCCGCATGGTGCCATTCAACCTGCAGGGCGTCGTCGACACCAACACCATTCCTGTGGCCTTGGTCGAACGGATTGACGTTGTCTCGGGCGGTGCTTCGGCTGTGTACGGCGCTGACGCCGTCGCCGGTGTCGTGAACTTCATCTTGAAGGACAACTTCGAGGGCGTCGAGTTCGCCTCCTCCTATGGCCTTTCGGAAGAGAACGACGCCGTTCGCCGCAAGATTGACCTGACCGTTGGCGGCAACTTCGCCGATGACCGTGGCAACGCCGTCGTCAGCTTCGGCTACACCAAAACTGACCCGTTGTATCAGGATCAGCGCCCTTGGGGCCTGGTGGCTCGTTCGTCCAATACCGGCAATCCGCTGGGTTCGGGCACCTCGGTTCCTGGCCGCTTCGGCGTGACGCCGGTTGCGGGCGGCACGCCGATTCCGACTGGCGCTGAAATCAATCCGGCGACAGGCGCTCTCATCGGCCCGAGCGATCCCGCCTACAATGCGGCTGGCTACAACTACAACCCGTTCAACCTCTATCAGACGCCGCTCAGCCGCTATCAGATCAACGCCCTGGGGTCGTACAAGATCAGCCCGTCGGCCGAAGTCTACAGCCACCTGACCTACGTCAAGAGCGACGTGTCGTTGGATAACGCCCCGACTGGCACATTTGGCAACACCTACAGCGTGCCGATCGGAAACCCGTTCATTCCGGAGCCGATGCGTCAGCAACTCTGCGCAGCGCGCGGCATTCCGGCGGCGAGTTGTGTCGCCGGCGCTGGCGGTTCGACCATCATTCCGTTGACGATCAATCGCCGCTTCACCGAGATGGGTAGCCGTCCGGTAGACTACGAAAACAAGACACTGCAGCTCTTGGCCGGCATTCGCGGCGATATCGGCTCCAACTGGAACTACGATATCTACGCATCGCATGGCGAGACCGAGCAACTGGTCACCCGTCGTGACTGGGGCTCGCTGTCCAAGCTGCGCAACGCCTTGAACACGGTCTCGTCCACAGCATGTATCGTGCCGGGCTCCGCCACGCCGGTTGCCGGCTGCGTGCCGATCAACGTCTTTGGCGCTGAAGGCTCGATCACTCAGGCGATGATCGACTACATCAATCTGGCCTCGATCAATAAGACGACGATCGAACAGGATGTGGTGTCGGGCTCGATCTCGGGCATTCTGCCGGACCAATTGAGCAGCCCATGGGCTGAACGTCCAATCGCGACCGCCTTCGGTCTGGAATGGCGTCGTTCTAGCGCCGCCACGCGCGCTGATGCACCCTCGCAGATCAACGGCGAAGTCCTCGGCACCGGCGCTCCAGTTCCGGACCGTCAGGGCGAGTTCGAGATGCGCGAAGCCTTCGCTGAACTTTCGATCCCGCTGATCGAGAACATGCCGTTCGTCCACAGCCTGAACCTGGAAGCCGGTTACCGCTATACCGAGTTCGAGGCATCGGGTAAAAAGACTGACTTTGGCAGCTACAAGATCGGCGGCGACTGGTCCCCCATCGAGGATCTGCGCATCCGGGCCATGTTCCAACGCGCCACCCGCGCCCCGAACATCGGCGAACTGTTCAATCCGCAAGTCACGGGTTTGAGCAATCTGGCGGTTGACCCCTGCCAAGGGGCCAGCATCAATGCTGGACAAGCCACCACGGCCGGCACGCTCAGCAATCTCTGCCGCCTGACCGGCGTGCCGACGGCTGCTATCGGTTTTGTCGCAGCGCCGAACTCGGGACAAGTGAACGTCCTGACCGGCGGCAACCCGGATTTGGGACCGGAAGAGGCTGACACTTGGACCATCGGCGCCGTCTGGCAGCCGGCCTTCGTGCCGAGCCTGCGTCTGAGCGTCGATTACTACGACATCAAGATCGACAAAACGGTCAGCAGCAACAGCGTCAACGACGTTATCCAGGGCTGCTACAGCACCGCGTTGAACCCCAATTTGACGTTCAACGAATTCTGTCAGCTCATCGGTCGCAACACGGCCAACGGTTCGGTCAACGGCGTGGAGGCGCGCGGCGTCGCCCTGCTGCTCTCGAACCTGGGCAATGAGCGTGTGTCGGGCTTCGATCTGGCGGCCAACTATCGCGTTGAGCTGTCGGATTACGGCTTCGGCGACGTCGGTCGTGTTGATCTGAGCGTCAATGGCAATATCGTCACCAAGAACGAAGGCCAAGCCACGCCAGCCTCCGTACTGCGTGATTGCGTTGGCTACTACTCGACTTCGTGCGGCGAGCCGCGTCTGAAGCAACGCTGGACTAGCCGCGCCACTTGGTCGTTGGGCGATTACGCTGCCTCTCTGCAGTGGCGCCACCTGGCAAGCGTCGATGTCGAACCTGGCAGCGGTAACTGGTACGCTCCGTACTCTTCGATCGGGGCTTATAATTACTTCGATCTGACGGCGCGCTGGGACATCACTGACAACGTGCGCTTCACCGCCACGGTCAACAATCTGCTGGATGAAGCGCCGCCGGAAGTCGGCTCCAACATCGGCACCACGGCGTCGAATAACGGGAACACCTTCCCGCAAACGTACGATGCCATTGGTCGTTATTACACCTTTGGCCTGCGCCTGAAGTTCTGATTCGATATCAGAGCTAAAACTTTTGGCGGAAGACATAAGTCTTCCGCCATTTTTTTATAGTCTCATGATGGATAGCGCTCACGCGACGCTCTGACACTGTCAATCCAGAGGCGACTTCAGTTGGCGGATACTCGCCTCGGGGGCCATACCGCCGCCATCTATGCGACGGCGGCGGCCTGAAGCGTCATTTAGGGCGTCAACTGCGGTCCCATCGTCTCGGCCTTGGCGTCATTCTTGGCCGCCGCGATAGTTCAGTTGCGGGGGGCCGTCACCGACCAACGGGCGATAGACGAAGTCCGCGCCACGACGTTGATGGAGCTCTGCCGTCGCCGCAGCGATGGTTTCGGGGCTGACGAACAGTTCAGCCGCCGTCAGGGCCATCGTCTTGGCCGCGACGACCGCGCCCTTGACCCCAATGCTGGAGCCTGCGGCCGCAGTGTTCTGCCAGCTATGCCCCGCCGAACCAGGCACGAACGTAGCGGTCGCCAAACCGACGGTGGGGACGACCCAGCTGACGTCCGACACGTCGGTTGATCCGCCCGCTCCATCGAAACTCAGTTTGGCGGGCTGAATTTCACCAACGCTCGACAGCGGCGGACGGCTGGCCAGAGACTGCTGGAGTTCGGTCGCGAAAGCCGTTTCCTCCGGCGTCCAGGAAATGCCGCCGACGCTATGCAGGTTGCGATCCATGACCGCCATCAGCGCGCCGTTCGGCATCATGCTGTAGACGCCGCCGATCTGCTGGAACTCGTAGCGAGTTTCGGTCCCCAGGGCAGCGCCTTCCGCAGCCTTTTTCAGCCGCTCCATGACCGACAGAACGACTTGGGGATCGCCGTGGCGGACGTAGTAGTAGGACTCCGCATAGTTGGGCACCACATTGGGCGCTTCGCCGCCGTTGGTGATGACATAGTGGATGCGCGTTCCATCAGGAATGTGCTCGCGCATCATATTGGTCATGGCGTTCATGGCCTCGACGGCGTCTAGAGCCGATCGCCCGCGATCCGGCGCGCCGGAGGCGTGGGATGACGTCCCGTAGAACCGGAACTTGCCGCTGACATTGGCCTTGGTCGTCCCCTGGCTGGCGCTGTTGACTGTCGCGGGGTGCCAATGAAGTGCGACATCCACGTCTCGGAACAGGCCGTCGCGGACCATGAAGGCCTTGGCCGAGCCGCCTTCTTCGGCGGGTGTGCCATAGACGCGCAGCTCGCCCTTGATGTTGTTGTCAACCATCCACTGGCGGACAGCGATGGCGGCATAGCTGGAAGCGGCGCCGAACAGGTTATGGCCGCAACCGTGGCCAGCGATCCCATGCAAAGACTGTTCGACGGGCGATACCGCCTGGGACAAGCCGGGCAGGGCGTCGAACTCAGCCAGGAGAGCGATCACCGGGCCGTCGCCGTTCTTGAAACTGGCGAGGAAAGCGGTCGGCTGGCCGGCTATCCCTGCCGTGACCGTGAAGCCTGCGGCGGTCAGATCCTGTTGGAGGCGAGCTGAACTCTGGGTCTCCTGATAACCGACCTCGGCGAACCCCCAGATAGCCAGGGCGGCGGCCCCCAGCTGCTCACGTTCGCGTTCGACGGTCCCGATGATGGCGGACTGCTGCGTCTTGGGTAGTTCAGCCGCCCACCCTGTTGTGCCGGCAAGACACGAGAGGGCGGCGGTGATGGCCGTAAGACTGGTGAATTTCATGTTCTGGATTCCGCTTTTCGTACATGTGTCTAAAGGGGAGACAGACCAGGGGGCGAACTGGTTAGACGATCGTTCCGGATCATCAGGTTCCAAGCAGAATTCGGCCAAGGCCAGAAGCAGCTATGGAATGCGCACCTGGGTTCATCAAAGTGGGAGAGGGAGAAGGACGGGTCTAAACGCCGTCCTTCTCCGCAGCCCAAGCCGTTTAGAAGCTCTTAGTTACGGCGATTGAATAATATCGGCC
This sequence comes from Brevundimonas sp., assembly GCF_032107865.1. Lineage (GTDB taxonomy): Bacteria > Pseudomonadota > Alphaproteobacteria > Caulobacterales > Caulobacteraceae > Brevundimonas. Next base: position 59,407 of record NZ_DAMCNG010000001.1, on the reverse strand, counting down.
GAGCGTATCGTAGTTCTGGCCATCATAGCTGCCGGCGAAATTACCGACCTGAGGCGGCTCTTCGTTGAACAGGTTGGAGACGCCCACCCGCACGCTAAGGTCGTTTGGCAGGGTGAAGCGCCCGTTCAGATCGAAGACGTCGTAGGAATCGACGCCCCGTGTCGTGCTGGCCGCGTTGCGAACCTGTTCGGCGCTAATCATCGCGGCGGTATGACGCCACCGCAGGCTGATGTTCATCCAGTCCCGAGTGTAGGATAGGGTCGTATTGGCCTTCCAGTCAGGGTGAGCCAAGCCGGCTCCATCTTCGACGGCGGTGCCGCGGCTGCCAGCGTAGTTGTAGGCCGGGCCGCCCGGCAGGTTCTGGATCTCGAACGTGTCGACATAGCTGACCACGGTGCCCAGAGACAGGCTGCCAGCCGAGGCAGGCAGACCGATGTCGGCCAGGTCAAACGACCAGTCGATCTGCAGGTCCACGCCGCTGACCTTGAACGCCCCCAGGTTCAGCGCAGGTTGCCCCGGCTCGAACAGGAAGCCCGTGGTCGGGTTGCGCGTCCCCATGACCTGGCAATAGTAGTTGTTCACGTCATAGTTGGGATTTCCGCCATTGAGGTTGAAGCAATTCTCGATGGTCTGGATGATGGGCAGATTGCCGACCGCCCCGGTGACTTCGATCGAATACCAGTCAATCGACGTCGAGATCCGCTCGAGGAGCGGCGTGGTGAACGGCGACTGTATGACGGCGCCGATCGAATAGGTGTCGGTGGTTTCTTCCTGCAGGTCGGGGTTGCCGCCGGTCAGGGCGAACACCTGGTTGGAGCCGAACTGATAGGTCGGAAGCACGCCCGCCGGCACGCCCATGGCCAGACACAGGGCCTCGACCTTGGCGGCGTTGGCGCCGCTCTGACCGAAGCCGCCGCGATAGCCGGAGCGGACATCGCAAGGGTCGCCGCCGAACGGGGTCGCGGCGCTGGGGCTGCCGATGCCCGTGCTGCCCGACGATTCCGGAGCGTAGAGTTCGCCGACGCTAGGCGCGCGCACCGAACGGTTGTAGCCGCCGCGCAGACGCAAGGCGTCAACGATGCTCCAGTCGACGTCGACCTTATAGGCGCTGACGCCGCCGACGCTGCTGTAGTCCGAATAACGATAGCCAAGGTTCATATTGACCTCTTGAGCCATCGGCGCGTCCTTTAGCAGGGGAACCAGAGCCTCGAAATAGATTTCGCTGACGCTGGTGTTGCCGCCTGAAGGCCGCAGGACGCTGTACCCCAGAATGTCACTGCCGACGCCCGGAATATTGTACAGTTCGTCGGAGTTGTACTGGAAGGCGTTGTAGCGATAGCCAAGGCCGGTCGCCACGCGCACTTCACCAGCCGGAAGGTTGAACAGTCCGCCCTGGAAGTTCACTTCGGCAACGCGCTGCTTCATGTCGTTGGTGTTGGAGGTCCGACGGCTGATAAAGTCCATACAGCTGTCGGAAATCGGATTGTTGCCGAAGAAGTTGGCGCCGCCGGCGCAGAGTACGGGATAGGCGACCATGCCCACTGGAGCCCCCGACACGGGGTCATATTCCAGTCGCGAGCCGCCGGCGCCGCCGAACGGATCATACAGCAGTTTCAGAACGGCCGATTTGCTGAGAGCGCCATGCTGGATGTTGTTGGTCTTGGTCTGACCCACGCTGGCGAAGACATCCCACGTCCAGTCGCGGTATGGCACGACGCCGTTGGCGCCCATGACGACTTGATAGACGTCATAGGTATTGGTCTGCAGTCGGTCGCCGGCAGCGGTGAAGGCCTTCTGGAAGGTGAAGTCCGCGTTGGGATCACGGCGCGACGCGAGGACCAGCCGTGCGTCAGGCGACAGGAACGGATTGGTGACCGGGGCGCTGAGCGCATAGGCCGCGCCCGACGCCAGGGTAGGGTTGAAATAGGTCAGCGCATCATAGGTCGTGAAGGTCGCCTGAGCGAAGACCGAGGTGTTGTCGGTGACGTCATAGTCAAGCTTGGAAAAGACTGTGATGCGTTCGTTGGTGTTCACCACCTGGCTGTTCGGCCAGCCGAAATTGAGCTGTTTACGGCTGCCTGCGATGTACTGGGTGTCAGTCTCCGGATCGCGGAAATTCTCGACGAAATAGTTGCCGACCGGCGTCACATGGCTGAACAGGGTGCCGTCCAGGTTGAAGCCCAGTTGGCCCGTGTATGTGGCGGAGCCGGTGACGGCATTGGCGCCATAGACATTGCGGAACAGATTGTTGACCACAGCGGCGCTAGGCGCGTTTCCGGGGAAGAGCATCGCACCGGAATCGAGCGTCGCCGTGCCGTTCTGAAGCGTGCGCGCGATGTTGAACGGCCGATCGTTTTGGAACGCGGGTTCGCGCATAGAGTAGTCGACCGACATCATGGCGCGGCCGCGCCCCTCGGCGAAGCGTTGGCCGGCGGTGACGGTCGCGCGGAACTGTTCGCCATCATTGTATTCGCTGACGCCGTACTGGCTGCTGATGGTCAGGCCTTCGATATTGCGCAGGCGGAAGTTGACCACGCCCGCCGTGGCGTCTGAGCCATAGGCGGTGGAGGCGCCGCCGGTGATGACTTCGACGTTGCCGATCAGAGCTTCGGGAAGGGTGTTCAGGTCGATCGAGCCGTCAGGAGACGACGGCTGCATCCGACGGCCGTCCAGCAGGATCAGCGTCCGCTTGGGCCCCAGGCCTCTCAGGCTTGCATTGGCCTGACCGGCGTTCAGCGTCGTGGTGCTGCTGCCGGTGCTGGCCTGGCCGAACGCGCCGGTGAATTGCGGCAACTGCGTCAGGGCGCGCTCGACCGAAACCTGGCCCGTGTCCTCAATGTCCTCGGTCGAGACCGACACGATCGGACTATTGGCCACGTAGTCCGGGCGCGCGACGCGGGAGCCGGTCACGATGATATCGCTCACTTGCGTGGCGGGGTCGGACTGATCCTCCTGAGCGTGTGCTGCGCCGGCCATCAGGGCCGCGTAGGCGCATGCGCTGGTTAGCAATATTCGCGAGGAGCCGGCTTTGATCCGCGTACGTCCTTGAGTGTTCATTAGTATTCCCCTGATTGGAGCTGACTCGTTTCAAAAAATCAGCGACCGAAACGTTGCGTGGGCCGGAAAACACGCACGTGAGCCGCGCTACGCTTACTGAACAAAAGTCACGCCTGAGAGGCAGGCAGCAGAAGTCTGAGCGTCATAGACGCAGGCTTCCGTCGTCGGCTTCAGGGTTTAGTCGGCGGTGGAGGCCGGGCCGTAGAGCAGGCCGTTGAAGAACAACCGGAAGGTGCCGGCAGGCTGGGCGCGCTGCAGAACTTCGACGCCGTAGACAAAGAGCTTGCCCTTGCCGATGTCGACTTCGACCACAGCCGAGGTGTCCTTCAGCAACTCCTGATGGTGCGCCCAGCCGCTGCGCAGCGGCGTATCGGTGTCGAACCAGGCCACGGACTTCGCGCCTTCGCCGACGACGCGATAGGTTTGGCCATTAGAGAAGAAGACGTCAGCGTTGGCTGGCATGCCGAAGGCCAGCGGATCGGTATTGTCCACCTTGGCGCTCAGGATCGAACCCGGCAGGAAGAACTCGGTTGTGGCCAGGGGCCGCTGCGTTCCATTCTCTTCCTTGACTAGGGCTGGAGCGATGGGCGCGCCCAGCAGGTGCGCCAGGCGATTGGCGCCGCCGATCGTGATGACTGAGCCGCCGTTGCGAGCGAACTCGGCGATCTGGGGGACGGTGGCGTCGGCGGTCACTTCGCCCAGCCAGGCGCGATAGGCCTCGGGGATGTCCTCGGCTTCCGGCAGAGGCCGGTTGCGTTGGTTACGATAGGCCGCGTGATTGAGCACGGGCGTGGTGCCGTCGGTGAAGACGAGGACGTCAAACCGTTCGTTCAGGTTTCCTGCAGTGAGGGTCTGCGGATAGACCACCTCGAACGGGAACTCGTATTCCTCGAGAAGCCAACGGGTCCAGCCAGAGCTCATAACGCCGCCATAGCGGTCGACCAGGCCTACGCGGACCGGCTTCAGGGCTATGGCGCCGCCCGCTGGCTTGCGATCCACAGCATAGGCGTTGAAGCCCAGTTCGCCGACCGCCGCTCGCACGGCTGCTGTGCTTTCGGGCGAGGCCGGCACCCATAAGGCGCCCGGCTGCAATTGAGCTCCGCTGATCCTGGCTCCGTCCTCCAGCCATTCGACACGGGCCCCCGCCTTCAACAGGCGGTTGGTCAGGATGAAGCTGTTGTTGATCTCATGGGGGATAACGAAACCCGCGCGGCCCGAACCGATGACCGCGCCCGGCGGCGTAGTCAGTTGATCGTCAGCCCGGCTGAAGGGACCATCAAAGCCATCCAGCACGCGATCGAACGTCACTCCCATCTGATAGGCCAGAGTGTACCCGGCGACGTCATAAGGCAGCTTGGGCGGGCCGCCGGGGTATTCGGTATTGTGCGGATGGTCCTGCGGCTCGAACATGTCCAGCACATGAGGCCGGAAGGCCTGGGCGGTTTTCACGACATAGGCGCCCTGCGGGTAGCGCTTTCCGTTGACGGTGAACGGAGCGCTAGCGACCTCAACGTCGACGCCGCTCTTCATTAAAGCGTTGAGGAAGGCCACCGTGGTGGGCAGGTCGCGTTGTTCTGCGGGATTGATGATGAAGCCGCGCGGATCGCGGTTCTCGGCCGTCTTCAGCACCGTATCGAACAGGCCTGCATCGATGGCTCCGCGGTCGGTGGTGGTGGCCGCCGCCTTCAGGTCTTCGATCTTCTGCGGCGTGACGGTCCAGCTGTCCTCGCTGCCGCGCTCAATGCTGTTGGCGCCCATCTGATAGATGCCCATCAGCAGACGTTCGCGATTGCGCGAAGCGTAGTCGATGACCGCCCGGTTCATCGACCATTGGTAATCGATGCTGTCTTGGAGATGCCATATCCGGGGGCTGATCGGCATGGGCTCGTCATTGCGCGCCAATTGGGTCTCGGGGATCAGCGGAATGGCTTCCGGCGTCGGCCCGCCGATGATCTCGGTCAGGATGCCGACCATGTTGTGGAAGTAGGGGGCCGACCGATACATGCCGTTGTGCCAGGTCGAGTAGGGGGCGACGCTGTCCATCCCTGATCCGGCCTTGCCTTCAGAGATCAGGCGACTGTGCATGACGGTGCCGACCTCGGTGGTCGTGGTCATGACCAGCGGGTCGAAGTTGTAGTTGAACGGGTCACGGAAAGGCGGAATGAACACCACCATCCCGCGCGGGCCGGTCTGGTGCTGATTGAAGACGATCTGGGGGAACCACTCGCGATAGTGGACCCGGTTGATGTTCGCCGTCTCGGGCATCAGCGACATGTAGGAGTCGCGGTTGTTATCGTGGCCGACGTACTTCTGATACAGGCGTGGAATCGAGTCGAACTCGCGCTTCTTCGGGTCTGGGTTGCGCATGTACCAGTCAGCGACAAGCTGCAGGCCATCAGGGTTGGCGTGGCCGAACAGGATGATGACGTCGTCGAGCGTGCGCCGCGTCTCAGCGTCGTTCTGTGTCAGCAGCCGGTGGATAATCTGAATCTGGCCCTGAGTAGTGACGGTCTCGGTGGCGTGCAGGCCGGCATCGATCCAGACGATGGCCTTGCCTTCACGAGCCAGGTCAGCGGCCTGTTCTGCGGTCAGGCCTTCGGCCCGCGCCAGACGGCGAGAAATGTCGCGGTAGCGATCCAGGTTGGCCAGGTTTTCAGGCGAGGACACGATCGCCATCCACTGCGTGCGGCCTTCGGCAGAGGTTCCGAAGCTCTGCAGCTTCATCCGGTCTGACTCGCCAGCCACGCGCTGCAGGTATCGCTCGTATTGATCGTAGTCGGCCAGGAAGTAGTCCGTGCCGGGAGGCTGGGGGAAGAAGCGCTCTGGCGCAGTTACTGCCGCCGAAGCGGGCGTGGCCGCGGCTGTGGCCTGAGCCAAGGCGGTTGAAGCGGGCCCCGCGGCGGTGAGCGCCGTGCTGGTCAAAAGCGCTGCGCAAAGCCGGCTAGCGAAGGTCGTGCGGAACATTGATTTCCCCCAATACGATCGCTCGAAACACCCAGAGCGTCACGACAAGGTTGGACAAAAATCCGCCTCGCGAAAGACATAATTTCTCTTGAGGTGAAAATTTATTGCTAAAATGGAGAGAAAACGGAGGTAACTGAGTGAAAAAAGCGCGAGAAAAGTTATATTCTGGCTTAATTTCTCCATGATTGTGACCGCTGGAGGCGAATGATCTCCATCGAAGGCGTTGATTATCGCTTTCACGAAACACCGGCCAAACAAGCCCGGATCAATGGAGCGACGGACTGTCGATGCTGCCAGTTCCGCGCTCGCGCTTCTCCATGAGAGCCATCCTGGGTGACTGCCTTGGAGAGGAATTTCGTAGATCCAACCAGGAGTAACTTCAGTCGCATTCAGCGCGGGCGCGTGAACGCCAGACAAGGCGGCCCTTTGTGTCCTGAAGGCGTCAGGGCAGTGTGGCTCTTGTTCGCACGGACGATGAAGGACCAGGCGCAGTACGCCCAAAACAGAAACGATTTTGGGAGGAATATGGCTGGTATTGCAGAGGGTCAGCCATCAACCCCGCTGCTATGCAAGGCTTGTGGCGGACAGGGTGGGATTCGAACCCACGGTAGGCTTCCACCTACGGCGGTTTTCAAGACCGCTGCCTTAAACCACTCGGCCACCTGTCCCACGCGAGTCGACTCGCGTTCGCCTGTGCATAGCGGCAAGGCGGGCGCGACCCAAGCGGAAAGCGTCAGGCGCGACTGGCCTTCGACACTGCGCCCGATCGCGTGACCAGCCAGATGCCGGCGCAAACCAGAACCAGTGCGATCAGATAGCTCCAGCGCAACATGGATTCGCCCAGGAAGAGCGCCGACAGCGACACGCCGAAGACCGGAATCAGGAAGTTGAAGGCTGCAATCATTCCCACAGGGTTGTGCTTCAACAACAGGCTCCACACCGCAAAGGCCACTGAGGAGAGCAGAGCCAGGTAGAGCAGCAGCGCGCTCGACGTCAGGTCAAAACCCTGCAGTTCTCCGCCCATCGTCATGCCTGCAGCCGTCAGCATCAAGCCGCCGATAAACAGCTGCCAGCCGGTCATCACCATAGGATCGAGGCTACGCGACAACCGCTTGCCGTAAATAGAGGCCGCCGCCAGGACGAAAGCCGCGATCACGATGAAACCTTCCCCCAGCAGGGTGAAGTCGAAGCCGAGCGCACCGCCGCCCAGGTTGACCACGACCACGCCCATGAAGCCGATCACGCAGCCCAGCGCCTTACGGCCGCTCAGCCGGTCGTCCGCATAGATGAAATGAGCCAGGACGACGCTGAAGAACACGCTGGTCGCGTTCATGATCGAGGATTTGACGCCTGATGCATGCGCCAGGCCGATATAGAAGAAGACGTATTGAATGGCGGTCTGGGTCAGGCCCAGCAGGGCGACCTGTCCCGCCTGACGACGGTTCATCGCCAGAACAGGCTTTTTCATCACCATGGCGACGACCAGCAGGATCGCCCCGGCCAGGGCGAAGCGCCACCCTGCGAACAGCAGCTGGCTGGCGATATCGGTCGGCGCGACCTTCAGCAGGGCGTAGCCATTCTTGACGGCAGGAAAGGCGCTGCCCCACAGCGCGCAACACAGGGTGGCGAGAAGGAAGACCCCTGTGCGGGTCTTGTACAGAGAGGAGTTCAAGGCGCTCGGTTCTGACGTTCAGCCGGGGGAGGGGCTTTGTCGCAAGGCCATACGCGCAAACGGGACGTTAACCAAACCGGAAACCTCCGCCGTTAATTTCGCCCAATCCATAGTCGGCCGGAGTAAAAACATCATGTGGGCGAGACTGCTGAAGGGCGCGATGATCGCCGCCGCCTTCTCGACCCTGGCGGCGTGCGCCAGCTTGGGCGGCAAGGGCGATGCGCCGATCGGCGCGCCCGTCGTGACCGATCCGGCTCCGATCGTTTCGGGCACCATGCGCCCCTACCAGATCCGCGGCCGCTGGTATCATCCCAAGGAACAGCCCAACTATGACGAGGTAGGGCAGGCGTCCTGGTACGGCAGCTATCATCACGGGCGCTCAACCTCGACCGGCGAACGGTTCGACATGAATGGTCTGACCGCCGCCCACAAGACCCTGCCTCTGCCCAGCCTGGTCGAGGTGACGAACCGCGCCAATGGGCGTCGGGTCATATTGCGCGTCAATGATCGCGGACCCTTTGTCGATAACCGCATCATCGACCTGTCGCGCGGCGCCGCAGAGGAACTGGGCCTGCTGCAGCAAGGCGTGGGGGACGTGCGCGTCCGTTATGTCGGCCCTGCGCCGCGCCAGGGTGGAGGAACAGTCCTGCGTCGTGCTGAAGCCGGCGCCGCGCCACAACCTCAACCTGTTCGACCTCAGGTCCAGGCCCAATCCCAAGGTCCGCGTCCCTATTACGACTCTGCGACGCCTCAGGCCCAACCCGTTGCGCAGCCCACCTACACGGCGACGCAACCGCCGATGTCGAGCGCCTATTGGGTCCAGGCCGGCGCCTATTCTGATCGTCGCGGCGCGGATCAGGTCGCACGACGTCTCGGCGACAAGGCCGTGGTTCAGAATATCGACCGGAACGGCCGGCCGTTGTTCCGAGTCGTGGTCGGTCCGTGGCCCGATGCGGGGGCTGCCGAAAGGGCCCGTCAGGCCGTCATCGCGCGCGGCTTTGACGATGCCTTGTTGATAGGCGGCTGAACGGGCTTGCTTCCCGCGCCTCGCTCGCCATTGTGCGCAGGTGCAGCGAGGCAGATTCATCACTTTCGAAGGCGGCGAGGGCGCCGGCAAGACGACCCAGGCGCGCCTGCTGGTCGACCGCTTGCGCGCGCAGGGCCTCGACGTGCTCCAGACGCGCGAACCCGGCGGATCGCCGGGGGCTGAGGAGATCCGCAACATCGCCGTGTCGGGCGAGGCGGATCGCTGGTCGGCGCGCACAGAGACCCTGCTGATGTATGCGGCCCGCTCGGACCATCTGGAGCGAACGATTCTGCCCGCGCTCGAGGCCGGGCGCTGGGTGGTCTGCGACCGGTTCGCCGATTCCAGCCGCGTCTACCAAGGCGCAGGCGGCGGAACGCCCGAAAGCCTGATTGAGGCGCTGGACGACGCCGTGGTCAACGGCGACCAGCCGGACCTGACCCTGGTGTTCGACCTGCCGGTCGAGGTCGGTCTGGATCGGGCCTTCGGGCGCGGTCTGTTCGAGACCCGGTTCGAATCCAAGGGCCTGGCCTTCCATCAGAAACTACGCGACGGCTTCCTTCAGGTGGCCGAGCGTCATCCCGAGCGTTGCGTCGTTCTTGATGCAACGGGTGAGGTCGACGACGTGTCGGCTCGACTGTGGGCCGTGGTGGAGGAGCGGCTGCTTTGAGCGAGCATCCGCGCGACCGTTTCGACCTGATCGCCGACATCCAGGCCGAGGAAGCCTTTCTGGACGCTCTGGACCGAGGGCGATTGCACCACGCCTGGCTGCTGTGCGGGGTCGAGGGATCCGGCAAGGCCAGCTTCGCCTATCGCGCCGCCCGTCGACTTCTGGGCGCCGCGCCTGACCCGTCGCGCGGACCGCTGGGCGCCGCGCCGCACGACCCGGTCAGCCGCCTGGTGTCCGCCCAGGCTCACCCGGATCTGCTGGTGCTGGAGCGCGCCATCGAGGGCGGCAAGCTGAAGCGCGCCATCTCGGTTGATCAGGCTCGCGATCTGCCGGAATTCTTCGCCAAGAGCCCGTCTCAGGCTCGGCACCGCGTCGCCATCATCGATGCGGCGGACGACCTGAACATCAACGCCGCCAACGCCTTGCTTAAGATTCTTGAGGAACCGCCTGAAAGCGGTGTGCTCTTCCTAGTCACCCATGCGCCGGGCCGGCTGTTGGCCACCATCCGCTCCCGCTGTCGCCGGCTGACCTTCCCGGTTTGGTCTGAAGCGCGCCTGACCGATCTGGTGCGCCAGCGCACCGGGGTGTCCGAGGATGAGGCGATCGCCGCTGCGGCTATGGCCGGGGGCTCGCCGGGCGCGGCTCTGGATCTAGCGTCGGGCGCGATGACCGAGGTCGATCGCCTTGCCCGCGCCTGGGTCGATGGACCAGAGATTGATCGCGCGGAACAACTGGCTATCGCCGACGGCTTCCGTGGCGCTGAAGGGCAGGCGCGGTTCGAAGCCTTGATGGATCGCCTGATCGCCGCGGTGAAACGGCGGGCCGTCGAATCTGGCGGCCGTGACGGCGCCCGCTGGGCCGAGCTTTGGGGGCGGCTATCCGACCTGCCGGATCGCGCCATCGGGCTGAATCTTGATAAGGGAGACGTCCTGGCCGGAGCCCTGGCCGACATCGCCCGCACGAAAGCCGCCGCCTGATATGCTCATCGACAGTCACGTCAACCTGCACGCCCCTCAGTTCGACGAGGATCGCGAGGCGGTGATCGACCGTGCGCGCCAGGCAGGTGTGCGGCTGATGGTCGAGATTTCCGACAAGCTGTCGACCTTCGAGGCGACGCACGCCCTGGCGATGAACAACGCCGACATCTGGTGCACGGTCGGCGTTCATCCGCACGAGGCCAAGGACTACGCCGACTTGACTGCTGATCGGCTGGTTGAGCTGGCGGATCGCCCGCGCGTCATCGGCATCGGCGAATGCGGCCTGGACTTCCACTACGATCTCAGCCCGCGTGACGTACAGGCGGCGGTCTTCCGTCAGCACATCGAGGCGGCGCGCCGTACTAACCTGCCTCTCGTGGTCCATACGCGCGAAGCCGATGAGATCATGGCGGACATCCTGCGCGAGGAACACAGCCACGCGCCGTTCAACCTCCTGATGCATTGCTATACCAGCGGCCTGGAACTGGCTGAAACTGCGATGGAACTCGGCGCATGGTTCTCGGTTTCAGGCATCGCCACCTTCAAGGCGGCCGAGGAGGTGAGGGAGATCATCCGTCAAATGCCTGAAGACCGCATTATCGTTGAGACCGACTGCCCTTATCTGGCGCCCATCCCGCATCGTGGCCGCCGGAATGAACCCGCCTATGTCGGCCTTGTACTGGAAAAGCTGGCTGAGATACGCGGCTGGACGCCCGAACAAGCCGATGAGCTGACGACCGAGGCCTTCTTCAACCTGTTCGATCGCATTCCCAGGCCCGCCCAATGAGCGTGCAGGGTGAGCTGGAAGTCATCATACTCGGCTGCGGCTCGTCCGGCGGCGTGCCGCGCGGCGACGGGGACTGGGGTGATTGCGACCCGTCCGAACCGCGCAATCGGCGCACACGCTGCTCCATGCTGGCGCGCCGATACAGCCCGGATGGCGTGACCAGCGTAGTGATCGACACCTCGCCCGACTTCCGCCAGCAGGTGCTGGCCGCCGAGGTCCGCCACGTCGACACAGTTCTCTACACCCACGACCATGCGGATCAGACGCACGGCATCGACGACCTTCGTGTCTTCGCCGCCCACGCGCGTCGACGTATTCCCGCCTGGATGGACGCCGCCACCCACCACGCCCTGACGCAGCGCTTTGACTACATCTTTGAGAGTCATCACGGCTATCCGGCTATCGTAGAGGCGCATCACCTCCCGCCGCACGGCCAGCCATGGCAGATCGAAGGGCCGGGCGGCGCCATACCGGTCACCACTTTTGACCAGATACATGGGCCGATCCGCTCGGTCGGATACCGCCTAGGGCCCGTCGCCTATTCAAGTGACGTCTCGGGCCTGGACGACGCTGCTCTGGACGCCGTACGCGGCGCTCAGCTGTGGATCGTCGATGCGCTGCGCTACACGCCGCACCCAACGCACGCTCACGTTGATCAAGCCCTGGAGTGGATCGCACGTGCAAAGGTTGCCAAAGCCGTGCTGACCAATCTCCATATTGATCTAGATTACAAGATCTTGTCGGAATCTCTTCCCTCGAATATCGAGGTGGCGTTTGATGGTTGGCGAGGAAATTTCGCGCTTTAAGAAGCGCGCGCGAGCAGGGCGTCCGGTCAGTTCATGATCAGGGCGTAGCCCGCCTGCTGGTGATGAATGACCGTCATCAAGGCCGCGAGATCGACCTGCACGCCCGGCTCCAGATCGGCCTCCGTCAGGCCGTTGGCGACCATGGACTGTCCGCAAAGTCGCACCTGAACACCCGCGGCCGTCAGGGCCCGAACAAGGGCGCTGTTCGGATTTGTCTCACCCTTGCCACGCGCCGCCCACGCTGCATCGGACAGAGAGGCCAGAGACGCGCCGCCGTGCATCACCACGACGATCTTCCGTCGCTCAGCAGGAACACCGTTCGCCGCCAGCATATTGGTCAGGCGCGCGACACGTTCCAGCCCTTTCAACGGCTTGTCGTCAGGACCGCCCTGGGTCAGGTCCACGATGACGCGATAGTCGCGCTGAGGATCAGGCTGCTCGCCAGCCTGAGGCAGAGGCGTGAAAGCTCCATAGCCGGCTACGGCCTGAGCTTGAGCCGGCGCACCCAGAGCAAGGATGATGCAGGTGATCACGGACGCGAGGAGTGTGTTTTTCATGGCGCATCCAGCCGTACAACGGCGTGAGCGCTTAGGCTATGGGCCCGCGTCGCATAAGAAGTTCGATATTATATTTCGCATAATATATCTTAGGCGGAAATCACGACCCCGCATCACAGATCATCGACGCTCGCCGCCGCCGCGGCCTGCGCCTCTTCCTTCAACCAAGCGGCGAAGGCTCTGGCGGGCGTTGACGCGCCGCTGCGTTTGATCAGGACATAGTAAGCCAGCGCCGTGCTCAGCGCGCCGTCGGCGAACGGCGCCACCAGACGACCAGACGCCAAATCTTCGGCCACGAAGGCATACGGCGCCAGGGCTACACCCTGGCCGTGTGCAGCCGCCTCAATGGCCAAAGCGGTCTGATCAAAGCGCGGCCCTGCCTGGGCGTCGATGTTCGTCAGTCCACGCGCCTTGAACCAGGCCGCCCAGTCCGGGCGTGGTTCCTCAAGCTCGCTGGGTCGCAAGTGGATCAGCACATGGCGCGCCAGATCTGACGGACGAAGCAAGGCGTTCTCGCCCAGGGTTAACGACGGAGCGCAAACCGGCGTTACGTCGGCATCCAGAAGTTTTTCGGATCGCACGCCGGGATAGTCGCCCCGGCCATAGCGGACAGCCACGTCAACACGGCCGCCGCTGACGTCCGCCAAGCGCATGTCTGCGGACATCCACACCTCGATTTCGGGATGTGCTGCGGCGAACCGGGCGATGCGCGGCGCCAACCATTTCGAGGCGAAGGACGGCGGCACGCTGACCGCCAGGGCGTGACGGCGGTCAGGACGATACAGCAGATCCCCTGCCCGTTTCAGATAGTCGAAACCGTCACGCAGCAAGGGGTACAGCTCGGCGCCCAGCTCGGTCAGGGCGATCTGACGACCTTCACGATGGAACAGCGGCGCTCCGGCGTGTTCCTCCAGGATACGGATTTGCTGGCTGATGGCGCCAGGCGTGACCGACAGTTCTTCGGCGGCGCGGGTGATGTTGAGACGACGCGCAGCGGCCTCGAACGCCTTCAGGGCGTTGAGCGGCGGGATCCGACTTTCGGCGGCGACCTCCTTGCGGCGGGTCATCGGCTGAGCCACTCGGGCGTGAGCAGGCCGCGCGCGTTCAGGAAGCCAGAATCGTAGATCTTGCTCGCGTAGCGCTGGCCCGCATCGCACAGCACGGTCACGATGGTATGGCCGGGGCCGAGATCACGCGCCATACGGATGGCTCCGGCGATGTTGACGCCGCTGGACGGGCCGAGGGACAGCCCCTCCTCCCGCACCAGGTCGAACAGGATGGGCAGAAACTCCGCGTCCTCGATGCGATAGGCATGATCGACCGACAGGCCGTTCAGGTTGCCGGTGATGCGATTGACGCCGATGCCCTCGGCGACCGAACCGCCCTCGCCCTTCAGCACGCCCTCTGTGAACCAACTGTAGAGCGAGGCGCCCGGCACGTCGGCCAGTCCGATTTTCAGCGCCGGGTTCTGTTCGCGCAGATAGGTCGTGGTTCCGGTCAGTGTCCCACCCGAGCCGACAGCGCAGATGAAGCCGTCGACCCGGCCGTCGGTCTGCTTCCAGATTTCGGGCCCGGTGGCTTCATAATGGGCCTGACGGTTGGCCAGATTGTCGAACTGATCGGCGTAGAAGGCGCCGTTCGGCTCGCTCTCGTTCAGTTCCTCGGCCAGGCGGCGCGAGAAATGGACGAAATGGTTCGGGCTGGCGAAGGGCGCCGGATCGACCTCGATCAGGCGGGCGCCGTGCAGGCGGACGGCGCGCTTCTTCTCTTCCGTCTGGGTGCGCGGCATGACGATGACGACCGGATGGCCCAGCGCTGCGCCGACCAAGGCCAGGCCGATGCCTGTGTTGCCCGCCGTGCCCTCGACGATCGTCCCGCCGGGCTTCAACGCACCAGAATCGCGCGCCGCGCGGATGATGCTGAGCGCCGCGCGATCCTTGATCGAGCCGCCGACGTTCAGGAACTCGGCCTTGCCCAGGATTTCACAGCCGGTCGCCTCCGAGGCGCGCTTGAGGCGCACCAGAGGCGTGTTGCCGATCAGGCCGAGGACGTCAGGCGCGACAATCATGGAAAATCCGAACCATGGGGAGGAGCGATCCTCTTAGCCACAGTTCAGATTTTCTAACAACCAGCCTTAGATGTGGATGACGCGACCATAGGCGTCCAGCGCGGCCTCGTGCATCGCCTCGGACATGGTCGGGTGCGGATAGACGATGCCGTGGATGTCTTCCTCGGTCGCTTCCATGGTGATGGCGGTGACGTAGCCCTGAATCATTTCGGTGACGTCGGCGCCGATCATGTGGGCGCCGATCAGTGCGCCGGTCTTGGCGTCGAAGATGACCTTGACGAAGCCTTCGGTCTCGCCCGCCGCGATAGCCTTGCCGTTCACCTTGAAGGGGAAACGGCCGATCTTGACCTCGCGCCCCTCGGCCTTAGCGCCCTGCTCCGTCACCCCGACGGAGGCGACCTGAGGCTGGGCGTAGGTGCAGCCGGCGATGGGCGAATGGACGTTCGGCGTCTTGTAGCCGGCGATGTGCTCGGCGGCGTGGATGCCTTCGTGCGAGGCCTTGTGCGCCAGCCAGGGGGCCCCCGCGCAGTCGCCGATGGCGTACAGGCCCTTCACATTGGTCTGGCAATGGCTGTCGGTCTTGATGTGGCCGCGGTCCAGTTCGACGCCCAGCGCCTCCAGACCGATGCCGTCGGTGTTGGCGGTGATGCCGACGGCCGAGATGCAGACCTCGGCCTCCAGACTTTCGGCCTTGCCGTTGACTTCAAGATCGACCTTCACACCCTTGGAATCCTTGGAGACCTTCGTCACCTTGGCGCCGAGCTTGAACTTGATGCCGCGCTTTTCGAAGCCCTTCTGCGCGGCCTTGGAGACCTCTTCGTCCTCCACCGGCATGACCCGGTCGACGGCCTCAACGACCGTCACCTCGGCGCCCAGAGCGCGGTAGAAGCTGGCGAACTCGATGCCGATAGCGCCGGAGCCGATGACCACGAAGGTCTTGGGCAATTTCTTCGGCGCCAAGGCATCGCGATAGGCCCAGATCTTGTCGCCGTCGGCCTCAAGCCCGATCTGCGGCAGGGCGCGGGCGCGAGCGCCGACGGCCAGCATGACGGTCTTGGCTTCGATCGTGCGCGAGCCGCCGGCCTTCAGGGCCACGACGACCTTCGGCGCAGCGGTGCCTTTTTCGAGCTTGGCCGAACCCTCGATGACCTCGATCTTGTTCTTCTTCATCAGGAAGCCGACGCCCTGATTCAGCTGCTTGGCCACGCCGCGCGAGCGCTGGATGATGGCGCCGAAGTCGAACGAGGCGCCCGAGGCGGACAGGCCATAGTCCTTCAGGTGCGACAGGCTTTCGAACTTCTCGCCCGACTTCAGCAGGGCCTTGGTCGGGATACAGCCCCAGTTCAGGCAGATGCCGCCCAGGTTCTCGCGCTCGATGATGGCGACCTTCTGGCCCAGTTGGCTGGCGCGGATGGCCGCGACGTAACCGCCGGGGCCCGAGCCGATGACGACGAGATCGAATTCAGCAGCCATGATCAGATCAACTTCTCGATGTCGGCCTTGATGGCCTCGGGTTCAGTCTGGGGCGAATAGCGCGCGATGACGCGGCCTTCGCGGTCGGTCAGGAACTTGGTGAAGTTCCATTTGATGGCTTGGGAGCCGAGGAAGCCGCGCTTCTGCCGGGCCAGCCACGCATAGAGGGGATGGCGGTTCGGCCCGTTGACCTCGATCTTGTCGAACAAGGGGAAGGTCACGTCGAAGCTGCTGGCGCAGAAGGCGGCGATTTCCGACGCCCTGCCCGGCTCCTGCTGGCCGAACTGATTACAGGGGAAGCCCAGAACCTCGAACGGCGCATCGGCGAAGTCGCGGTGCAGCTTCTCCAGCCCGTCATATTGACCGGTGAAGCCGCACTTGGACGCTGTATTGACGATCAGCAACGCTTGGCCGCGAAAGCGGTCCAGCGACACGTCCGCGCCATTGATGGCCCGGGCGGAGAAGTCATAGACCGAGGTCATGACCCCTCTCCTCCCTTAAGCCAGCATCGCCACGGGATCTTCGATCAGCGGCTTGAACGCCTGCAGGAAGCGGGCGCCCGTCGCGCCGTCGACCACGCGGTGATCGCAGGTCAGGGTCACGGTCATGACCGTGGCCACGGCCAGTTGCCCGTCCTTGACGACAGCCCGTTGCTCGCCGGCGCCCACGCTCATGATGCAGCCCTGCGGCTCATTGATGATCGAGCTGAACGACTTGATGCCGAACATGCCCAGGTTGGACACCGAGAAGGTGCCGCCCTGGAACTCTTCGGGCTTCAGCTTGCGTTCGCGCGCGCGCTTGGCCAGATCCTTAGACTCGGTCGCGATCTGCGCCAGGCCCTTGGTCTCGGCCTTGCGGATGATCGGGGTGATCAAGCCGCCGTCGATCGCCACCGCCATGGAGACGTCGGCGTTGTGGTGCATGGCGATGCCTTCGGGAGTGTAGGAGGCGTTCGCTTCCGGCACCATCTTCAGAGCGAGCGCAGCGGCCTTGATGACGAAGTCGTTGACCGAGACCTTGACGCCCTGCGGCTCCAGCATCTTGTTCACCTTCGCCCGAACGGCCATCAGCTGGTCGATCTCGACGTCGATGAACAGCGGGAAGTGCGGCACGTTCTGGATGCTGTCGACCATGCGACGCGCCACAGCCTTCTTCATCCCGTCCAGCGGGATCAGGTCGTAGCTGCCGTCTGGAATGCCCATCTGGGCGAGAGACAGAACCTTGCGCGGCTCGGCGGCGGCCGCTGGAGCGGCAGAAGCGGTCGAGGCGGCCGGCTTGACGCCGCCCTTGCCTGCAGCTTCCACGTCGCGCTTGACGATACGGCCATGCGGGCCCGTGCCGGCGACGCTCTTCAGGTCCAGGCCGGCCTGGGCAGCCAGGCGGCGCGCCAGCGGTGAGGCGAAGATGCGGCCGCCGTCGTCAGACTTCGGTGCGGCCGGAGCGGGCGCGGCTGCAGCTTTCGGAGCCTCATCCGCCTTGGGCGTTTCCGCTTTAGGCGTCTCAGCCGGAGCGTCAGCCTTCTTGGGCGCCGGAGCCACGGCGTCGCCGGACAGGCGGGCGATCGGCGTATTGACCTTCACGCCTTCAGCGCCTTCCGGGACGAGGATTTCCAGCACTTCGCCTTCGTCCACGGCCTCGACTTCCATCGTCGCCTTGTCGGTCTCGATCTCGGCGATCACATCGCCAGCCGAGACGGTGTCGCCAACCTTGACATGCCACTTGGCCAAGACGCCCTCTTCCATGGTCGGAGACAGGGCGGGCATCAGGATGTCGGTCATTGAGCGGTCTCCGTCTGCTGGCTGGAAGCCGCCTTTTCGTGCGCGGCGTCCCAGCTGTCTCGGATGGCCTTGAAGGCGGTCGTCTGATCGAAACCGTGCATGTCGGCGTAGGCGTGAGAGAAATGCCAGGCCAGTTCGGCCAGCACGACGCCGATGTTCGCCGGTTCACGCAGAGCCGGGCGGATGTTCATCCGCGGCCCGTCGACGTTCCACCACACGCGGATCAGTTCCAGCACCTGCTCGTCGGCGCCGTCGAGTCCTTCAGGGATCGACAGAGCCTTGGCTTCCAGGGCCTCCGTCATGCCATCACCTTCTTCACGGCGGCGACGATCTTGTCGACGCCCGGCAGGGACAGGGCTTCCAGGTTGGCGGCGTAGGGCAGCGGCACGTCTTCCTGGTGCACGCGCAGCGGCGGGGCGTCCAGGTAGTCGAAGGCGTGTTCGATCACGCGGGCGACCACTTCGGCGCCGACGCCCATCGGACCCCAGCCCTCTTCGGCCGAGACCAGACGGTTGGTCTTCTTGACGCTCTCGATGATCGTCTCATGATCCAGCGGACGCAGGGTGCGCAGATCGACCACTTCGGCCGAGATGCCTTCTTCAGCCAGCTTTTCGGCGGCCTGAAGAGCAAAGCCGACCATGCGGCTGTGCGCCGTGATGGTGACGTCCGCGCCTTCACGGCGGACCTTGGCCTTGCCGATCGGCACGACGTAGTCCTCAACGTCCGGCACGTCGAACTCGTGGCCGTACATCATCTCGTGCTCGAGGAAGACGACCGGGTTCGGATCACGGATGGCGGCCTTCAGCAGGCCCTTCGCATCGGCGGCGTCATAGGGTGCGATGACCTTCAGGCCCGGCACCTGGGCGTACCAGGCCGAATAGTCCTGGCTGTGCTGGGCGGCCACGCGGGCGGCCGCGCCGTTCGGGCCGCGGAACACGATCGGACAGCGGATCTGGCCGCCCGACATGTACAGCGTCTTGGCCGCCGAGTTGATCACGTGGTCGATCGCCTGCATGCCGAAGTTCCACGTCATGAACTCGACGATGGGCTTCAGGCCCGCCATAGCGGCGCCGACGCCCAGGCCGGCGAAGCCGTGCTCGGTGATCGGGGTGTCGACCACGCGACGGTCGCCGAATTCCTGGAGCAGGTCGCGGCTGACCTTGTAGGCGCCTTGATACTGGGCGACTTCCTCGCCCATCAGGAAGACGGCCTCGTCGCGGCGCATTTCCTCGGCCATGGCGTCGCGCAGGGCGTCGCGAATGGTGGTCTTCACCAGCTTTGCGTCGGCGGGGATTTCCGGGTCGCGCAGTTCGACCTTGGGCTGAGCCGGAGTCGCGGCGGCCGTGACGGCGACAGGCGCTTCCGCTTCGACGGCGGTCATCGGTTCGGCGGCCTTGGGTGCGGGCGCAGGGGCGCTGTCTTCGCCGGCCAGACGCGCGATCGGCGTGTTGACCTTCACGTTCTCAGAACCCTCGGCGACGAGGATTTCCAGCACTTCGCCTTCATCGACGGCTTCGACTTCCATCGTCGCCTTGTCGGTTTCGATCTCGGCGATCACCTGGCCGGCTGACACGACGTCGCCCGCCTTGATGTGCCACTTGGTCAGCGTGCCCTCTTCCATCGTGGGGGACAGCGCCGGCATCAAAATGTCCGTCACGTATCAGGCCTCCACGTAGACGTCGGTGTAGAGCTCGGACGGATCCGGCTCAGGGCTCTCTTGAGCGAACTGCACGGCTTCGGCCACGATGGCCTTCACTTCGTTGTCGATCGCCTTCAGTTCGTCCTCAGTCGCCTTGGCGGCGGCGAGCAGCATCTTCAGGTGGTCGATCGGGTCGCGGGTCTTCTTGACCTCGTCCACCTCTTCCTTCGTCCGGTATTTGGCCGGGTCAGACATGGAGTGGCCGCGATAGCGGTAGGTCTTCACTTCCAGAATGTAGGGGCCTTCGCCAGCGCGGGCGCGGGCCACGGCGCGAGCGGCGGCGTCACGCACGGCCAGCACGTCCATGCCGTCAACCTGTTCGCCCGGAATGCCGAAGCTGGCGCCGCGCTGATACAGTTCGGTCGTGGACGACGAGCGTTCGATGCTCGTGCCCATGGCGTACTGGTTGTTTTCGATGATGTAGATGGCCGGCAGCTTCCACAGCTGGGCCATGTTGAAGCTCTCGTAGACCTGACCCTGGTTCGAGGCGCCGTCGCCGAAATAGACGAAGCTGACCGAGTCGTCGCCGCGGTACTTGCCCGCGAAGGCCAGGCCCGTGCCCAGCGCCACCTGGGCGCCGACGATACCGTGACCGCCGTAGAAGCCGGTCGGCACGTCGAACATGTGCATCGACCCGCCCTTGCCCTTGGACGACCCGCCGATGCGGCCCGTCAGCTCGGCCATGACTTCCTTCGGGTCCATGCCCGCGACCAGCATGTGGCCGTGGTCGCGATAGCCCGTGATGATCTTGTCGTAGCCCTGCTTGACGCTCTCTTGAATGCCGACGGCCACGGCTTCCTGACCGATGTACAGGTGGCAGAAGCCCCCGATCAGGCCCATGCCGTACAGCTGGCCCGCACGCTCTTCAAAGCGGCGGATGAGGATCATCTCGCGATAGAAACGCAGCAGGTCTTCCTTGGAAGCCTGAGGCGTGTTCGGAATCTTGTCGCCCGTGCTGGGCGAGGTTTTCTGAGCGGCGGCTTTCGCCATCCGGCATCTCCCGGCTTACACCCCTGTTTCAGGGACTCTTATCGTTACAGGAAGGGGCTTTAGCAGCCTTCGTTCCCGAAACGCAAAGCGGCCAGCCAGGCTGTAACAATAGTTCAGGAGGCGCGTGTCGCGTCAGGGTTGTGGCCAGCGGGACCATTCAGCCGCACCACATAGTCGCGCGGGTCAGCGAAGCCGATCACGGCCCTCGCCCGCTCTTCCAGCAGATCCTTCGACAGGCTCTCTGTGCGCAGATAGCGGACACGGACTTCCAGATCCTGGCGCTGCTCGGCCAGGCGGCTCAGTTGCGTCTGGCGCTGCGCCAGCAAAGCGTCGCGTTCACCGCCACTTAGCAGGCCGCGTTCACCCGTCAGGGCTTGCACGCCCAGATAGGCGATCAGCAACAACAACAGCACGGACGGCAGGTAAGGCTTCATCTGCTCGGGCACGACGGACGCTCCTTCTGAGCGCGCATAAACACAGTGACCTATCAGTGAGCGAAAATGCCTAACGAACCGTAGCTTGGCCGTAATTGCGAACGCCGCCCCCGAGGTTCGGAGGCGGCGTCCAGCACATCTTCGTGATGCAGCTTATTTCAGCAGCATGCCGTCGCCGAAATAGGCGGCCTGGTCGCCCAGCATCTCTTCGATGCGCAGCAGCTGGTTGTACTTGGCCGTGCGGTCCGAGCGAGCCAGCGAGCCGGTCTTGATCTGACCGCAGTTGGTGGCCACGGCCAGGTCGGCGATGGTCGAATCTTCGGTCTCGCCCGAGCGGTGCGACATGACGGCGGTGTAGCCCGCGCGGTGCGCCATATCGACCGCGTCCAGCGTCTCGGACAGGGTGCCGATCTGGTTGACCTTGATCAGGATGGAGTTGGCCAGGCCTTCGCCGATGCCCGCGGCCAGACGGCGCGGGTTGGTCACGAACAGATCGTCGCCGACCAGCTGGACGCGGTCGCCCAGGCGATCCGTCAACAGCTTCCAACCGTCGAAGTCGTCCTCGGCGCAGCCGTCCTCGATCGAGACGATCGGGAAGCGTTCGACCAGGTCGGCCAGATAGTTGACCATGCCCTCGGCGTCGAAGGACTTGCCCTCGCCGACCAGCTCATACTTGCCGTCCTTGAAGAACTCGGTCGAGGCGACGTCCAGCGCCAGGTGGAAATCCTCACCCGCCAGATAGCCGGCCGCCTGGCCCGCCTTGGTGATGAAGGTCAGGGCTTCATCGGCCGAGGCCAGATTCGGGGCGAAGCCGCCCTCGTCGCCGACGTTGGTGTTGTGGCCGGCGTCCTTCAGCGCCTTCTTCAGCGCGTGGAAGATTTCGGCGCCCATGCGCAGGCCTTCCGAGAAGCTCTCGGCGCCCGTCGGCATGATCATGAATTCCTGGATGTCGATCGGGTTGTCGGCGTGGGCGCCGCCATTGATGATGTTCATCATCGGCGTCGGCAGGATGCGGGCCGAAACGCCGCCGATATAGCGGTGCAGCGGCAGGCCGGCCGAAATGGCGCTGGCCTTGGCCACGGCCAGCGACACGCCCAGCATGGCGTTAGCGCCCAGGCGCGACTTGTTCTCGGTGCCGTCCAGTTCGATCAGCGCCTCGTCAATGCGGCGCTGGTCCTCGGCGTCCATGCCGGACAGGGCGTCGAAGATCTCGCCGTTGACGGCGTCGACCGCCTTCTCGACGCCCTTGCCGCCCCACAGATCCTTGTCGCCGTCACGCAGTTCGACGGCTTCGTGCGCGCCGGTCGAGGCGCCCGACGGCACCGCCGCGCGGCCGAAGCTGCCGTCTTCCAGCATCACGTCCACTTCAACCGTCGGATTGCCACGGCTGTCGAGAATCTGGCGGGCGACGATGTCGACGATGTCGGTCATGAAACTCTGCGCTCTGACTGAGTTGGGAAAGGTCGGGCCGGTTTAGACCAGACCCGCTTGAATCGCCACAGCCGAGGCGTTGGCGAACATATGCGAAAACGGCGCGCGAGAAGCTCGCGCGCCGCTGAACATGCGCCCGGCCGAAGCCGGATCGCCAGAAGAGACCTTAGTCTTCCTTCTGGGTCAGAACCTGACGGCCCTTGTACATGCCGCTCTTCAGGTCGATGTGGTGGGGACGACGCAGTTCGCCGGTGTCCTTGTCTTCGACATAGGTGTTGGCGCCCAGGGCGTCATGAGCACGACGCATGTTGCGACGCGAGGGGGATACTTTGCGCTTCGGAACGGCCATGTCCGTCTCAATCTCTAAGTCGGTGCGCCGGTGAAGACGCGAAAACAACAGCGGCGGCCCCCCGATAAGAGCCGCCACGCGAGGGCGGGCTTATGCATGAAGACGCAACCGATTTCAAGGGTCTCGGCGCAGGTCGGCGGAATAGACGTCAAACCCCTGCCGCAAGGCTTTCCGCCACGGCCTCGCCGATAGCCAGCGAACTGGTCAGGCCGGGACTTTCGATGCCGAACAGGGCCATCAATCCCTCCATTCCGTGATTCGCGACGCCGTGAAGCTGGAAGTCCGGCTGCGGCTCGCCCGGTCCGTGCAGCTTGGGCCGGATGCCCGCGTAGTCGGGCGTCAGCCGCTCCACCGTCACGCCCGGCCAGAAACGGCGGATGTAGCGGGCGAACTCTTCCGCCTTGGCCGGATCGACCGAATAGTCCTCGGTCTCGACGTAGGCCAGGTCGGGGCCGAACACGCCCTGCCCGCCCAGATCCTTGCGGTAGTGAGTGCCCAGTGCGCCGGGAATCGGCGGCGGATAGATCAGGCGGTTGAACGGCGCCGGGCCCGTCAGACGGAAATAGATTCCCTTGCCCAGATGGCGCGCCGGAATATCGGCGGCCGGATAGCCTTCGATTCGCGCCGCAACGTCCTGAGACGACAGGCCCGGCGCCGTGACCAGCAGGCGGCTGGTCAGGGTCATCGCCCCCTCGCCGCCCACGCGGATCGAAAAACCGCCGCCCGGCAGGGCCTCCGCGCCCTCGAACGGCGCAGAGATCACGACCGAACCGCCCGCGTCCTCGATCTCGCCCTGTAGGGCCAGCATATAGCCGTGACTGTCGAACACCCCGCTCTCGGGCGACAGGATGGCGGCGTGGGCGTTCAGCTCCGGCTCCAGCGCCCGGGCCTGGGCCCCGGTCAGATGCTCCAGGTTTTCGACGCCGTTGGTCGTCGCCTGCTGGAAAATGGCCTCGATGCGCGAGGTCTCGGTCTCTTCAGTCGCCACAACCAGCTTGCCGCACTTCCAATGGTCGACCTTGCGGCTTTCCAGGAAATCATAGAGGGCGCGCCGCCCCTCGACGCAGAACTGCGCCTTTAGCGAGCCGGTCGGATAATAGAGCCCACCATGGATCACCTCGGAATTACGCGAGGAGACGCCCTGGCCGATATGCGGCTCCTTCTCCAGCACCAGCACCGTCAGGCCGCGTCGTGACAGCGCTCGACCGCAGGCCAGCCCCACAGCCCCCGCGCCCACGACCGTCGCATCGAAGTCGAAAGGCGCGCCCATGGTCCTACCTCTTGCCGTAAAGAGCCTTGGCCCGGCTCTCGAAACACTGGATCAGCTTGTCGACCGCCCGGTCGAAGTTCGCCTGAAGCATCATATCCAGCATGCGCGACTTGAAGGCGAAGTCGATGGAGAATTCCAGCCGCGTCCCCTGCGGATGCGGATGAAACTCCCAACGGTTCTTCAGATGCTTGAACGGCCCGCGGATCAGGCCGACCTCGACCTTGGGTGCGTGCACGTCATGACGCACCCAGGTCGAGAATTTTTCAGTCAGGAAGGCGAAGCCGACCCCGGCCTCGGCGTCCAACAGATGCACGCCCGGCGCCTCGTCCCGCACGTTCCAGACGCGCATGGACGTGATCCACGGCACGAAGTCGGGATAGGCGCGCACGTCCGCCACCATGGCGGCGAGTTGCTCGGGCGCATAGGGCAGGATGCGCGTTACGCGATGGACGGCCAAAGGATCAGCGGCCGTTCCGGGACGACAACTGGGCCTCACGCGCCGCCCGAAGCCGGGCGAAGTCGTCGCCCGCGTGGTGCGACGAGCGCGTCAGCGGCGACGACGACACCATCAGGAAGCCCTTGGCCCGCGCGATCGCCTCATAGGCCTTGAACTCTTCAGGCGTGACGAAGCGGTCGATGGCGGCGTGCTTGCGCGTCGGCTGCAGATACTGGCCGATGGTGATGAAGTCGACGCCGGCGGACCGCATGTCGTCCATCACCTGCATGACCTCTTCCTTGGTCTCGCCCAGGCCGACCATGATGCCGGACTTAGTGAACTGGTTCGGGTCGCGCTCCTTGACTATCTGCAGCAGTCGCAGGGAGTGGAAGTAGCGGGCGCCGGGGCGGATCTTCAGATAGAGGCGCGGAACCGTCTCGAGGTTGTGATTGAAGACGTCGGGCGTGGCGTCGATCATCACCTCGGCCGCGCCGTCCTTGCGCAGGAAGTCAGGCGTCAGGATTTCGATGGTGGTGTTCGGCGCCTGAAGGCGGATCTGGCGCACCACTTCCGCGAAGTGGGCGGCGCCGCCGTCCGACACGTCGTCGCGGTCCACCGAGGTGATGACGACGTGGTTCAGCCCCATCTGGGCGACGGCCAGACCGACCTTGCCCGGCTCTTCCGGGTCCAGCGGCTGCGGCAGGCCGGTCTTGACGTTGCAGAAGGCGCAGGCCCGCGTGCAGGTGTCGCCCATGATCATCAGGGTGGCGTGCTTCTGGCTCCAGCACTCGCCGATGTTCGGACAGGCGGCCTCTTCGCAGACCGTCACCAATCCCTTGGAGCGGACAATGTCCTTGGTCGCGTTGTACTGGCCCGAGCCGGGCGCCTTCACGCGCAGCCAGTCGGGCTTCTTCAGCACCGCCGATTCCGGGCGGTTCTGCTTTTCCGGGTGACGAAGCTCGGACGGCTTCTTCTGCAGGGTGTCGATCAGCGTGACCATCGCCGGCGGTCTGGCTCCTGTTTCTGAAGGCGGTATGTCGGCTTTCCGTGGGGCAAAGGCAAGGCACAGACGGTTTCAGTCCGGCATCGGAACAGCCTCACGCGACGTTACGCATCTTTTCAAGGCGCCCTTGCGTCACTAGGTTCCGGCCTCTTAACCAAGGGAGCCGCTTTCAGAGCTCTCTGAAGGAGGACGTGCTTGCTGCGAACAGCCCTGGACCCCAAGGTCTATGAAGAGACCCTGTTCGACGCGCTGATCGACGCGCGCGCCCGCTATGGCGACAAGGAGATTCTGGAAGACCAGGATCGCCACCCCCTGACCTATACCGGCCTGATCCGCGCCGCCTTCGTGCTGGGCCGCAAGATCTCCAAACTGACCCAGCCGGGCGAGCGCGTCGGCGTGCTGTTGCCGTCCAGCGCAGGCGTGGTCGTGACCTTCTTCGCCCTGCACGCCTTTGGGCGCGTGCCGGTCATGCTGAACTTCACTTCGGGCGAGGCCAATCTGAAGGCTGCGCTGAAAACCGCGGGCGTAAAGAAGATCCTGTCGGCCAAGCGCTTCGTCACCCAGGCCAAGCTGGATGACCTGATGGAGGCCCTGGGCGAGGTTTCCGAGATCGTCTGGCTGGACGACATCCGCAAGACCATCGGCTTTGCCGACAAGATGTACGGCCTCAGCGCCGGCATGGCCCCCAAGCGGTTCCGCGTGAAGACCGATCCGGATTCGGCGGGCGTGGTCCTGTTCACCTCCGGCAGCTTCGGCGCGCCCAAGGGCGTGGTGCTGAGCCAGAAGAATCTGGTCGCTAATGCACGGCAGGTGGCGGCGCACATCGACTTGAACCCCGACTGGGTCATGTTCAACCCGCTGCCGACCTTCCACTGCTTCGGCCTGACCGGCGGGGTGCTGCTGCCTCTGTTGCAAGGGCTGAAGGCGTTTGAATATCCGTCGCCGCTGCACGCCAAGCAGATCACCGACCTGCTGCCCCAAGTGAAGGCGTCGATCCTGTTCGCGACCGACACCTTCCTGAACCAGTACGCCCGCGTGGCCGAACCGGGCGACTTCGCCACCCTGCAGTTCGCCGTGGCGGGCGCGGAAAAGGTGCGCGACGAGACTCGCCAGATGTTCAACACCAAGTTCGGCGGCGTCGAGTTGCTGGAAGGCTACGGCGCCACCGAGGCGGCGCCCGTGGTGGCGGTGAACCACCCCGATCGCAACCGGCCGGGCACGGTGGGCCAGATCCTGCCGGGCATGGAATACCGGATCGAACCGGTTGAAGGCATCGAGGTCGGCGGTCGCCTTTACCTGCGCGGGCCGAACGTTATGGAAGGCTATATCTCGCCGAACGATCCCGACAATCTGGAGCCTCTGGCCGGCGGCTGGCACGACACCGGCGACATCGTCGACATCGACGCCGAGGGCTACATCACCATCCTGGGGCGGGCGAAGCGCTTCGCCAAGATCGGCGGCGAGATGGTGTCCCTGACGGCGGTCGAGGGCATGGCCGGCGGCGTCTGGCCGACCGGCCACCACGCCGTCGTCGCCGTCCCCGACAGCAAGAAGGGCGAGCGCCTGGTCCTGGTCACCGACGTCGCGGAAGCCGAATCTGCTCGCCTGACGGAGTGGGCCCGCGACAACGGGGCGCCCGAACTGGCCGTGCCTAAGAAGATCATCAAAGTCGAGACCATCCCGGTCCTGGGCACCGGCAAGACCGACTATGTGACCATCCAGAAGATGGTTGAGGATGAACTGAAGCGCGCCTGACAAGGCGCTTGCCGTTCGGCGCAAGTGTCATAACCTCGGCCGTCCAGCCCCGTTCGCGGGGCGCCACGGCCGAGGAGACTTCATGGCCCGACGTTCGACATCCCTGGCCAATTGGGAACCGCATTTTCTCAGCATCCTGAGAATCGTCTCGGGCCTGCTGCTGCTCCAGCACGGCGCGCAGAAAATCCTGGGCTTCCCGCCCGGCGGGCGCGCCGGTGTGGTCGATCTGTCGACGCTGGCGGGCTGGTCCGGCCCGATCGAGCTGGTCGGAGGCGTCCTGCTGGTGCTGGGCCTGTTCAGCCGCCCGACCGCCTTCATCCTGTCGGGCTTCACTGCCGTGGCCTATTGGATGGTGCATGCGCCGCAGAGCCCCTACCCCATCAACAACGGCGGCGAGCTGGCGGCGCTCTACTGCTTCGTCTTCCTGTATCTGGTCTTCGCCGGGCCGGGGCCGTGGTCGCTGGACAACGCCCTGCGCGGCGGCCGTCGCTAAGAGACGTGACGCGGCGTCCGGTCAGCCGATCCGGACGCCCGTCATCGAGATCGAACCGCCCTCGATCACATCATTGAAGAAGCTCAAGGGTTCGCCCGGCGCCTGCTGGGCGGCGACATAGAGCAGCGGCAGATAGTGTTCGTCCGTCGGCACGCTGAGCTGCGCCTGCTCGGCCAGATGGACCCAGTCGACCAAGGCATCATGGTCGCCCGCCGTGAAGGCGCGCTTGACCGCCTCGTTGAAGTCGACGGCCCAGTCATAGGGTTCGCCGCCCGCCCGTTTCCACGTCCGCAGATTGTGCACGAAGTCGCCCGAGCCGGCGATAACCACGCCTTCTTCCCGCAAGGGGCGCAGCCGCTTGGCCAGTTCATAATGGTCGCGAGCGTCGAGGGTGCGGTCCAGCGACAGCTGCACCACGGGCACGTCAGCCTCCGGCCAGACATGGGCCAGCACGGACCAGGTTCCGTGGTCCAGACCCCACTGCGTCGTCTGCACCGCGCCGGTCAGCTCCGCCACCCGGTTCGCCAGCGAGGGCGAGCCGGGCGCAGAATACTGCATGGCGTGAAGTTCAGGCGGGAAACCTCCGAAATCATGGATGGTTTCCGGCTGCTCCTGCGCCGTCACGCCCAGCCCGCGCGTCTCCCAGTGGGCCGAGACCATGACGACGCCTTTCGGCTTGCCGATCTCCTCTCCCAGCGCGCGCCAGGCGTCCGCGAAGGGACCGCCCAAGGCGTTCATGGGAGAGCCGTGACCAAAGAAGAGTGCGGGCTGGCGCATGATCTTAACCGTGAAGTTTCTTGGCGGTCTCAGCGATATGTTTGCCCTGGAAGCGCGCGCCGTCCAGTTCCGTTTCGCTGGGCATCCGCGAGCCGTCCGGAGCCGAGATGGTGGTGGCGCCGTAGGGCGAGCCGCCGGTGATCTCGTCAAGGCGCATCTGGCCCGCGAAGGCGTAGGGCAAGCCCGCGACCAGCATGCCGTGGTGCAGGAAGTAGTTGTGCAGACCGGCGAAGGTCGTTTCCTGACCGCCATGCTGGGTGGCTGAGCCGGTGAAGGCGCCGCCGACCTTGCCCAGCAGCGTCCCTTGAGCCCACAGGCCGCCCGTCTGATCCAGGAAGGCGCGCATTTGCGACGCGGCCGTGCCGAAGCGGGTGCCGGCGCCAATGATGATGGCGTCATAGTTCGCCAGATCGGCCACCGTGGCGACCGGCGCAGCCTGGTCCATCTTGTAGCCCGAGCTGCGGGCCAGCTCTTCCGGCACGGTTTCCGGCACGCGCTTGATGTCCACCACGGCCCCTTCGACCTGGCGCGCGCCTTCAGCGACGGCCTCGGCCATGCGTTCGATATGGCCATAGGTCGAGTGGTAAAGGACGAGAATCTTGGGCATCACGGCTCCGGTTGAATCTGAAACGATGCATACAGTAACTGCATCAGTGTCTGATTTAGCGTCATGCTGCGCCGCCGCAAGTCCCTTCTCTCAAAAATCCGACAAGCCGATGGGACAGACCCGTGCATAGAAGGCGGGATCGGCCGGAACGCGCGCGCCGCGCGACTGAAGGAAGCGGTGTTCGACCACCATGGCCTGCTGCTCGATATTCAGACCGATCCACTCGCAGCGATCGTCTACCGGATAGGCGTAGGCGCCCGGTCCGTCGCCCGCTTTCAGTTTTCCAGTCAACAGGTTGACGCCGTTCTGCGCCTGCCAGACGTGAACCAGTTCGTGAATGAAGACCGCCTGGGTGCGCAGCGACGCCTGCGACAAATCCGGAGCCAGGGCCGCCTTGGGCCAGACGATCCAGTCGCGCCCGAACCAGCGCCCCGGCACGAAGGCGCGGTCGAACGGCCAGGGCGAGCCGAGGAAACGGATGTCGTCCAGCCGCAGGTCGCGCCCGAACACCTCGCGCGCCAGCGCCGCCTCGCCATGCGCCAGCGGTCGGATCATCGCCCGACCCATTCCCAGTGCCAGGGCTCATAGACGTAGGGGACGAAGCCGAACCGCCCGGCGTTCTTGACCAGCCAGCGATAGGTCGGGGTCTGGCTCATATGGCGACGGCTGTGAACGTCGGTGGAATCAACCCCCATGCCTTGCAGGTGGCCGACATACAGATCAACCGCCGTGCCCGTCCTGTGCGGTGAACAGACGGCGCGCCTCAGGCCGTCGCAATTGCCGTCGCGCGCACATCGCGCCGCATCCGCTTCGGGATCGCGGAAAGAGGAAAAGACACGCAGCAGTTCCGGTTCGGCGGCGATCTCAGGAACCTCAGCGCGAGCGGCCGCCGCCATGGCGCGATAGGCGTCCAGCACATCGCGGCGCAGCAGGCGCGTCAGGCGCTCGGCGTGTTCCTCGCCTGTGGTCAGATAGGCCAGGTCGCCGACGGGCGGCGGATCGGGACATTCCCCCCTCACCCGCGCCATGACGAAGGGCCTCCGTTCCTGCCACAGGCCGCGCAGCACCTGGAAGGTCGCCTGGTCGAACCGTCCGCTGGCCGTCAGCCCATACCGTCCCTGAAACGCCGCCAGGGCCTCGGCGAAACCCGCCGACGTCGGATCGCAGGGCGAACCGACCTCTTGCTGCATCAGCGGCACATAGGCTTCCCAACCCAGTTCCGAAGGCCCGAACGGCGTCCACTCCAAGGCGTAGAGCGATATGGCGTTCGCCTCGGCTGTATCGTCCCACGCGCCTGGCGCGCGATCGCAGATCTGGGCTGTCGGAACCGGTTCCGGCGCCTCGGCGCGCGCCTGTCCGGCGAAGGCGGCGGCGGTCAGGGCGACGAAGAGAGAGGCGGACGCTTTCCACATAAGCGCAGCAGGCCTCAGGATAAGAGTCGCCGCAACCCCTTCCGCCGGTCTTCGCGCCTGCTCCGAAAACCTGCATGGTGACGGTTGCGGCCGACTCGCGCCGCGATCGGGCCGTGACCGCATGACCGCAACCGCCGCGCCTTCGTCCGCCATCGCCGCGCCCGACGCGCCGCGCCGGTCCAACGCCATCCTGGCCGCCTTTTCAGGCCCGTGCCTGCCGCTGGCGGCCTTCGGCGTGGCTCTGCCCGTCACTCTGCCGGAATTCTACGCCACCCATGTCGGCATCGAGATGGGCATGGTGGCCGCTGTCTTCATGGCGGTGCGGCTGATCGACATCGTGTTCGACCCCTTCATCGGCTGGGGCATGGACAAGACGCGGACGCGCCTGGGCCGCTATCGCCCGTGGATGGCCGTGGCGACGCCGATCCTGATGCTGGCGGCGCTGATGATGTTCGTGACGGTCCAGCCGGGCGCGGGGCCGATCTATCTGTTCGCCTGGTTGCTGGTGCTCTACCTCGGCTTTTCGATGGGAACGCTGGGCCAACTGGGTTGGGCCGCCGTCCTGGCGCCGCAGTATGACCAGCGCAGCCGGGTCTATGGCTGGTGGCAGGTGTTCAACATCATCGGCGTGATCCTGATCCTGATCCTGCCGACCATCGTGGTGAAGACGGGTATCGGCGACTACGCCGACGGCGTGCGGATTATGGGCTGGGCCATCATCATCGCCCTGCCGCTGACCATCGGCCTGGCCATGGTCGCCGTGCCCGAGCCGGTCAACGCCGGCGCCGCGCCGCACGGCGGGCCGAGCGCCTACCTGGCCCTGTTCAAGATGAAGACGGTGCGCAAGCTGCTGATCGCCGACCTGCTGCTGGGCATCGCGCCAGGCATCACAGGGTCGCTGCTATTCTTCTTCTTCGGCCAGATCAAGGGCTACGACCACACCCAGGCGTCGCTGTTCATGCTGATCTACTTCATGGCCGGTCTGGTCGGGGCGCCCATCTGGGCCTGGCTGGCGACCAAGATCGGTAAGGATCGCGCCCTGGCCGTGGCCAGCCTGATCTTCGCCGTCTTCTACGTCGGCGCGACCCTGGTTCCCGGCGGCAACTTCGCCCTGACGGCGGTCGCCATGTTCATCGCCGGCCTGCCCTATGCGGCGGGCCTGTTCCTGCTGCGCGCCATGATGGCGGACGCGGGCGACGAGGTGCGGCTGGAGACGGGCGTGGACCGCACCGGCCTAATGTTCTCCATCCTGTCGGCCACGACCAAGATGGGTCACGTCTTCGCGCTGATCCCCTACGCCATCCTGCCGCTGGTCGGGTTCAAGGCGCTGCCGGGGCCGGAGGGGAACAGCGAGTTCTCGCTGCTGATCCTGCAGATCCTGTTCATCGCCGTGCCGGGCCTGCTATTGGCGGCCACCGCCTGGGTGCTGAAGGGCTATCCCCTGACGCCGCAGCGGCATGACGAAATCCGCGCCGCCCTGGCGCAAAGAGACGCCGGACCCGCCTGAATGACCCATCCCGTCGACCGCCTGAAGGACATCATGGTTCGCCTGCGCGATCCGAACGGCGGCTGTCCCTGGGACGTGGAGCAGACCTTCCAGACCATCGCCCCCTATACGATCGAGGAAGCCTATGAGGTCGCCGACGCCATCGAGCGCGGCGACATGGACGAGTTAAGGGTCGAACTGGGCGACCTGCTGTTCCAGGTCGTCTTCCACTCGCGCATGGCCGAAGAGGCGGGACATTTCCAGCTGGAAGACGTGGCCGAGGCCATGGCCGACAAGCTGATCCGGCGCCACCCGCACGTCTTCGGCGACGAGGCGGCCAAGGCCACCGGCCCGGCCCAGAAGGCCCGCTGGGAAGACATCAAGGCCGCCGAGCGCAAGGCCAAGGAACAGCATGGCGTGCTGGACGACGTTCCGGTCGGCCTGCCCGCCCTGACCCGCGCGGCCAAGTTGACCAAGCGCGCTGGCCGCGTCGGCTTCGACTGGCCCTCGACCGATGAGGTCTTCGACAAGCTGGCCGAAGAGGTTGAGGAACTGCGCGTCGAGATCGCAGCCGGCGACAAGGAAAAGGCGCGCGAGGAGCTGGGCGACCTGCTGTTCGTCGTCGCCAACCTGGCCCGCAAGCTGGAGGTCGAGCCGGAAGACGCATTGCGCGCCGCCAACGCCAAATTCGTGCGCCGCTTCGCATTCATCGAGGCTGAGCTGAAGAAGGACGGCCGCACGCCGGAGCAGTCCGATCTGCCTGAAATGGACGCCCTATGGGACGCCGCAAAAGCGGCCGAACGGGCATGAACCGAGGTCCGTTCGACCTCATCATCTTCGACTACGACGGGGTCATCGCCGACAGTGAGCTGTTGAACAATGCGGTGATGGCCGAACTGCTCAGCGAGATCGGCCTGCCGACCACGCTGGACGACGCTCTGGCGACCTATCTAGGCAAGCGCTGGCTGGACTGCGAGCCGATCATTGCGGAACGCCTGGGCGCGCCCTGCCCGCCCGGCGTTCAAGACGAATGGACGCGCCGTTGCCACGAGCGCGCCCGGCGTGACCTGACGGCGGTGGCGGGTTTCGACGCCTTCCTGACCGGACGCGACGAACGGCGCTGCATCGCCTCCTCCAGCCCGCCCGACTGGATCGAACTGGGGCTTCGCCATTTCGGCGCCCATGACGTCTTCGCCGGACCGATCTTCAGCGCTGCGGTCCATGTGAGCCGGGGCAAGCCGCACCCCGACCTGTTTCTGTACGCCGCCGACGCCATGAAGGCCGCGCCTGAACGCACCCTGGTGATCGAAGACAGCCCGACAGGCGTTCTGGCGGGAGCCGCGGCGGGCATGACAGTCGTCGGCCTGTGCGCGGGCGGCCACATCCGCGGCGATCACCCGCAACGATTGGCTCAAGCCGGAGCCCACCAGGTATTCGACAGCTACGCTGACCTGGCGGCCTGGATCGCTGACGCCGCCTAGACGTAGCGCAATTCCTGCAAGTCGATCTCGCGGATCAGCTTGCGCGCCGTCTCTTCATCGATCAGCCGCTGACGGCCCAGGCGGACCAGTTCCTCACGTTCAGCGACAAGACCGGTCAGACGGAGACGGCGCTCGATCTCGTCGGCGCGGCGGGCTTGAACCACGGCGTCAGCCTCCATGCTGGCGCGCATGTCGATGCGGTGGCGATAGACCTCCATCACCCGCGTCGCCGTCTCGGCGTAGAAGTCAGGGTCCAGCTTGCCCTCGGCCATGGCGTGCTGAGCGTCCTCGATCGCGCGGATCGCGGCCCAAGCGGCGGCGACGCGGGACCGGCTTTCTTGGGCCTGATGGTCATCTTCGGGCGGAAGCTGCACGCCCTTCAGCAGGCGCGGTAGGGCCACCGTCGCCAGCACCAGGGAGACGATGATCACGCCCGCCGCCAGGAAGATCGCCAGGTTGCGCGCCGGCAAGGCCGAACCGTCGCTCAGGTAAAACGGCAGCGTCAGGATGCCCGCCAGGGTGATCGCCCCGCGCACCCCGGCCAACGACATGACGGCCACCAGCCTCAGTCCGACCTTGGGCGGCGCGCTACGGCCCTTGCGACGGAACAGGGTCAGCTTCAACGACGTCCACACCCAGACGAAGCGCAGGATCGCCAGGGCCGCGACAATGGCGAAGACATAGACGGCCAGCCACCAGATCTCGTCATGGTCCGTGGAGCGGATCACCTCGGCCGCTCGCGCCAGGATGGACGGCATCTGCTCGCCCAGGATGACGAAGATCAGGCCGTTGGCGACGAACTGCACCGTATCCCACACCACGGCGCGGCGAATGCGCGTCGCGGCCAGCGCCGAGCCCTGCCGTTCGGTGAAACTCATGGTCACGCCGGCCGCCACCGCCGCCAGAATGCCCGAGGCGTGGATCGCTTCGGCCGCCAGATAGGCCGCAAAAGGCATCAGCAGGCTGATCAGGATCTGGCCGCCGACGTCCTCGCCCCAACGGCGGCTGATGAAGGCTTTCACCAAGCCGATGGCCAGGGTGACGGCGATGCCGACGGCCACGCCCGCCACCGCCAGCCAGGCGAACGTTCCGAAGGCGCTGGACAAGGAAAAGGCGCCGGTCGTCGCCGCGATCACGGCGATCCGCATGCAGGTCAGGCCGGTTGCATCATTCAGCAGCGACTCGCCTTCCAGGATATGCATCAGGCGTTTGGGGATCGGCGCCCGCCCGGCGATGGTCTGCACGGCGATCGGGTCCGTCGGCGACAGGATCGCCGCCAGGGCGAAGGCGACGGCCAGCGGCATGGCCGGGATCATCCAGTGGATCAGGAAGCCCAGGCCCAGAACGGTGAAAACCACCAGCCCAAGCGCCAGCTCCAGGATCACCACCTTGTCCCGGAACAAGGCCTCCTTGGGGATACGCCAGCCGTCCACAAACAACAGCGGCGGCAGAAACAGCAGGAAGAAGACATCCGGCTTCAGGTCGACCGACTGGCCCGTGATCAGCACGACCCCCGCCCCGAGGGCGATCTGCACCAGCGGCAGGGCGATGCGCGTGATGCGAGCCACCCATCCCGACAGCACCACGGCCAGCAACAGGAAGAGGACGGTCTCGATCAGGTGCATGACAGGATCAGTCGATCACGTCCGGATACAGTCGTTCAAGCCGCCCCAGCGCGGCGGGATGCAGGCGAACCGTCAGGTGAACCCGGCCTTCTGCGTCCGTCTCGCGCCCTGTCACCCGCCCGTTGGCGTAGAGCCAGGCCAGCAGGTCGCCGCGATGCGGCTCGACCGTCAGATGCGTCTCCGGATCATCATCGATCAGGCCCGCGATGGTTTCGCGCAACGCCTCGATCCCTTCGCCGGTCCAGGCGGACACGGCCACGGCCTGCCCCTCGCGCGACAGGCGTTCGGCCTGGCCGACGACGGTCTCGCGCGTTTCCGGCTCCAGCAGATCGATCTTGTTCCAGACCTCGAGGATGCGGCGCGTCTTGCCTTCGGGCGTGGGTATCTGTTCCAGCACCGCTTCGACGTCCTTGGCCTGGGCGGCGCTGTCAGGCGAGGCGATGTCCCGCACGTGCAGGATCAGATCGGCCTCGCCGACCTCCTCCAGCGTGGCGCGGAAGCTCTCGACCAGCTCGTGCGGCAGGTCGGAAACGAAGCCCACGGTGTCGGCGATGATGGCGGGACGCCCCTGCGGCAGGCGAATGGTGCGCTGGGTCGTGTCCAGGGTGGCGAACAGCAGATCCTTGGCCATCACCTCGGCGCCGGTCAGCCGATTAAACAGCGTCGACTTGCCCGCATTGGTGTAGCCGACCAGGGCGACCGAAGGGAACGGAACCTGCTTGCGCGCCTTGCGGTGCAGGCCGCGCGTGCGGCGCACCTCTTCCAGCTCGGCCTTCAGCCGCACGATGCGGTCGGCGATCATCCGCCGATCCAACTCGATCTGGGTTTCGCCAGGGCCGCCCGTGCCGCCCGTACCGCCGCGCTGGCGCTCCAGGTGGGTCCAGGTGCGCACCAGGCGAGAGCGTTCGTATTCCAGTCGCGCCAGCTCGACCTGCAATCGCCCTTCTCGCGTGCGAGCGCGGCGGCCGAAGATCTCGAGGATCAGGCCGGTACGGTCGATGACCTTGATGTCCCAGAAGCGTTCCAGGTTGCGCTGCTGCACCGGCGTCAGTTGGTCGTCGACGACGACCGCCTCGGCGTCGGCGGCCAGGATCAGGGCCGAAATCTCTTCTAGCTTACCCCGCCCAATCAGGGTGGCGGGCGTGACGGAGCGCAGGCGCACGATTTCCTGCGCCCGCACGTCGAGGTCCAGCGCCTGGGCCAGGCCCACGGCCTCTTCCAGGCGTTCGGTCGCGTGGCGCGCATTGTCGCCGCGGCGGTCGGGGTGGATGACGACGGCCCGGATCAGCGGGACGGCGTGGTCAATGAGTTTGGAGGTCAATCAGTCTTCTTCGGCGTCGGGCTCGTACAGTTGCACGGGCGCGGACGGCATGATGGTCGAGATGGCGTGCTTGTAGACCAGCTGCGATTGGCCATCGCGACGCAGCAGCACACAGAAGTTGTCGAACCAGGTAACGATGCCCTGAAGCTTGACGCCGTTGACCAGGAAGATGGTCAGCGGGGTCTTCGTCTTGCGGACGCTGTTCAGGAAGGTGTCCTGGAGGTTCTGTCGTTTGTCTTGCGACATGGCAGGTTGATCCTGTTCTTGGTTTTTCGCACCGCAGAACGGCGCAGGCCGGTACGGCCTAGAAGACCTTAAACGCGGCTCTAGCGCGGCCGCAACAGCAGAAGACGGTTTTGCAGAAATCGTTTGAGTTCGGGGTTTACGCTGGCGCTCTACGTCCCTGAATGGTGGCGCCGTGAAAACCGCCATGGTCCGTGTGGGTCAGCTCGAAATCCACCACTCCCGCCGAGAACAGAATGGCCGCGATCACCGTGAGATCATAGTCGAACATCACCATCTCGCCCTTGGGTAGGGCGTTCAAGGCGGCGTCGTTGGTGATGACCGGCAGCCCCTCGCTCATCAGCACACGCCCGCCAGGCGCGGCGGCCAGGGCCGGATCTCGGTACAAGGCGAACTGCAGAGTGACGAAGCCGCCTGGAGCCAGGCGCTTCATCAGTTCCTTCAACAAGGCGTAGCCGCGCTCTGGGGGGATATGCTGGAAAACGATGACCGACAGAACCCAGTCGAACAGGCGATCCGGCATCTCCTGGCCGAACGCCGCTCCGACGACCGGTGTGCGCCGGGCCTCGGCCAGCATGGATTCGGCGATATCGACACCAAAGGCGTCGCCCGTGGCAGCGGCGAGCGCCCGAGTCACCCGACCGACGCCACAGCCAAAATCAAGCGCGGACGTCGGCGCAAAATCAGGATAGCGCCGACGAAAATGCTCCATCAGGCCTCGAACGTCGCCTTCTCCTGTTTGGAAAAACTCTGTCCGCGCCTGTTCGGTGAGGTTTTCGGTCTTGAAGCGCGGATCAGCCAGCACCCCGAAATAGGGATTGGTGCGCCCAATCTCCTCCCAATCCGCATCGGTATCGCGCGGACGAACATCAGCATCGCCCTCAGCCCCGACCTCGGCGTCGGCCTCTACCCTAGCTTTACGCGAGAACAAGCTCTTAAACATGCTCACCACTAGACGGCGTCGCGCCGCGCCTGTTCCAGATAGATCTCGCGCAGGCGGGTCGCCACCGGGCCGGGCTTGCCGTCGCCGATGCGGGTTCCGTCAAGAGAGACGATCGGCATGACAAAGGAACTGGCCGCCGTGACGAAGACCTCGCGCGCGCGCTTGGCTTCCTCGACGCTGAAGGCGCGCTCTTCCAGTTCGATACCCTCGGCCTCGACCAGCTTCAGGATCGCCGCGCGGGTGATGCCGCGCAGGATGTTGGCCTGGGTGTCGCGGGTCCGCAGCTTCCCGTTCTCGTCGATGATCCAGGCGTTGGTCGAAGAGCCCTCGGTCACCATGCCCATTTCATCGAACAAGATGGCCTCATAGGCGCCGCGCTCACGCGCCGCTTGCTTGGCCAAGGCGTTGGGCAGAAGGCCGACCGTCTTGATGTCGCAGCGGCCCCAGCGCATGTCCGGGTGGGTGACGCCAGCGGCGCCCTTGGCGGCCAGAGCTTCGCCCTTCCTCAGGTCAATCGACTTGGCGGTGATGATGACGCTGCGCGCCACGTCCTGTGGGAAGGCGTGGTCGCGCGGGGCCGTGCCGCGCGTGATCTGGATATAGACGATGCCGTTTCGCACCCGGTTCCGGCGGATCGTCTCGCGCAGCACGATGCCCAGGGAATCGGCCGACATGGGAATGTCGATCCGCAGCTCGGTCAGACTGCGAGCCAGTCGGCTCAGATGGCCCTGATAATCGGCCAGCTTGCCGTCGAAGACCGACCAGACCTCATAGACGCCGTCGGCGAACTGGAACCCGCGATCCTCGATATGGACCACGGCCTGACCGTGCGGCTGATAGATGCCGTTTACGTAGGCGACCCTGGACATCAGGCGCCCTCTCCTTCTTCGTCTCCGCCGCGTGCGGGCGACACGCCCAGCGACTTAAGCTTGCGATGCAACGCAGATCTTTCCATGCCGATGAAGGCCGCGGTGCGCGAGATGTTTCCACCGAACCGCATGATCTGCGCCGAAAGATATTCCCGCTCGAACACCTCACGCGCCTCGCGCAACGGCAGGGCGATGATGCGGTCAGCGCCCAGAGAGGACGGGCTGGCGGACGACGCCACCTCCTGCGGCAGCATGTCGGCCGTGATCGGCTCGTCCGGGCCGCCGGTCGCCAGGATCAGCAGGCGTTCGACGTTATTGCGTAGCTGGCGCACATTGCCTGGCCAAGGATGAACCTGAAGCACGGCCAGGGCGTCGTCGGCGATACGGCGGTGCGGCAGCCCTTGGGACGCCGACAGGCTGTCGACGAAATACTCGACCAGTTCGGCGATGTCCTCGCGTCGTTCAGACAGAGGGGGCACCCGGATCGGCACCACGTTCAGTCGGTGGAAGAGGTCTTCGCGGAACCGGCCTTCGCCAATCTCTACTCGAAGGTCGCGCGAGGTCGAGCTGATGACGCGCACATCGACCTGAACATCCTGTTCGCCGCCAACCCGCCGGAAGCGTTGCTCGACCAGAACGCGCAGGATGCGGCTTTGGCTTTCGCGCGGCATGTCGGCCACGTCATCCAGGAACAGAGTGCCGTTATGAGCTTGCTCGAAGACGCCGATCTTGCGCGGGCGGCCATCGACGCCTTCTTCGCCGAACAGTTCAACGTCCAGACGTTCGGGCGCCATCCCGGCGGCGGAAATGGCCACGAACTCGGCCTTGGTGCGCGGGCTCGCTTCGTGAATCTGGCGCGCCGCCAACTCCTTGCCAGAACCCGGCGGCCCCGAGATCAGGATACGGCTGTTGGCCGGCGCGACCTTGGAAATGGTGCTGCGCAGGGTCTGGGCGGCGACGGACTTGCCGATCAATCCGCTGGGCGTCAGCGTCTGGGCGCGCAGGCGCCGGTTTTCACGCTTCAGCGCCGCCGCCTCCAGGGCGCGCTCCACCACCACGACCAGCCGGTCGGACTTGAACGGCTTTTCGATGAAATCATAAGCGCCACGCTTCAGGGCGCTGACGGCGGTTTCGATATTGCCGTGCCCCGAGATCATGACGACCGGCAGGTCTTGATCCAGCTCGCGCACGACATCGAGCAGTTCCAGCCCATCCAGACCGCCGCCCTGCATCCAGATATCGAGGACGGCCAAGGAGGGCTTGCGCGCCCGGATGGCGGCCAGAGCCTCGTCCGAATTGGCCGCCGTGCGGACTGAATGGCCTTCGTCCTCAAGCAGGCCAGAGACCAGGTCGCGGATGTCCGCTTCGTCGTCAACGACCAGAATATCAGCACCAGTATTACGCATGACGCCTCGCTTAACTCGCCGCGCTCGCCGCGCTGGACGCGCGTTGAGCGGACTTATGGTTCTGGGTCAGTGGGAAGATCAGGCTTACGCGCGCGCCCGACAGTGTTTCCGCGTCAGCCAGCCGCAACTCGCCGCCGTGGTCCTCGCAGATGCGCTTGACGATGGCCAAGCCCAAGCCTGTGCCCTTCTCGCGCGTAGTGACATAAGGCTCAGTCAGCCGATCTCGATCCTTGGCCGGCAGGCCGACGCCGTCGTCTTCCATCGTGAAGATCGCGCGTCCATCTTCAATGTCGAGCCTAGCGATGATGCCCAGCGTCCCTTCAGCAACGGGGTCGCGCGCGCGCTTTGCGCCGACGGCCTCGCCCGCATTCTTCAGGATATTGGCCAGAGCCTGTCCCACCATGCGGCCGTCGCATTGCAGGACGACGCTGGGCAGCGGCTCAACCAGCTCCACCCCGATGTCGGGCATGGCGACGCGCTGGGCGAATACCGCCTCGCGCAGCATTTCAGCCGGGTTCTCCATCGAGAAACGCGGCGCGGGCATACGCGCGAAGGACGAGAACTCGTCCACCATTCGACCGATATCGCCCACCTGACGGATGATGGTCTCGGTGCAGCGATCGAACACCTCGACGTCGTCGCCGACGCGCTCGCGATAGCGGCGACGCAGGCGTTCGGCCGACAGCTGGATCGGCGTCAGGGGGTTCTTGATCTCATGGGCGATGCGCCGCGCCACGTCGCGCCAGGCCGCGTTGCGCTGAGCCGTGACCAGACGGGTGATATCGTCGAAGGTCAGCACCATCTCGCCGCCCTGCCCGCCCTCGATGCGGACACGCAGACGCATGGCTTCGCCATCGCGGCTGACATCGATGTCTTCCTCGATGTGCGCCTCGCCACGCTCGGAAAGTTCGCCCAGCTCCGGCGCAACCTCGGCCAGACGCAGGCCCTGCACCTGCTCCGGGTCGAGACCCAGCAACTGACTGGCGCTGTCGTTGATGGCCGAGATGCGCCGCATACGGTCCAGGCCGATCACGCCCGCGCTGACGCCCGACAGCACGGTTTCAATGAACAGGCTGCGCCCCTGCGC
Source organism: Brevundimonas sp. (assembly GCF_032107865.1). GTDB lineage: Bacteria > Pseudomonadota > Alphaproteobacteria > Caulobacterales > Caulobacteraceae > Brevundimonas. Next base: position 18,457 of record NZ_DAMCNG010000001.1, on the reverse strand, counting down.
CTCATCTGACGCGGTCTTCAACGCTGCCTGCTGGGTCTTGATGTCCTCGGTCATCCGATTGAAGGCCTCGGACAGGACGATGATCTCGGACGGCGCCCCTGAGTTGTCGACGCGCGCGTCTAGATCGCCGCCAGCCACCTGATCCGCCGCCTTCACCAGCCGCCCGATCGGCGCAGAAATCGAACTGGCCGCCGACATGGCCAGCCAGACCGCACCCACCAGCACCAGTAGGGCCGTCTCCAGATAGCTAAGCGCAAAGGCCGCCTGAATGCGCGCCCGGCTTTCCTCGGCGGCGCGATAGGCAGTGATGGACTCCTCGCCGTTGCGCATCCGCTGGATCAGACCCGGCGCCAGCGGCCGCACGACGTAGAGGTAGGCGTGACCGTAATCCGGCAACGGATAGAGGGCCCGCACCATGTCCGGGTTCTCTGTCACCGTCGTCGGCGCCACTTCGCCGCCGGCCACGGTTTCGAAAGCCTCGCGCGGCGGCGCAACATAGGGCGGTGCGCCTGGCTGTTCGCCGCTGGCGAGAACGCGCCCCTCTTCATCCAGAATATAAAGCGCCGGATAGCCGAAGAAGTCGCCGATCTGCGACAGGGCGCGCGAGAACTGGATCCGGTTGTCGAACAGGTCGCGCACTCCGCCCAGTTCAGTCGCCATCGTCTCCAGATCAACCTCCAGCCCTGCGCCCACGTCGGCGACATAGGCGCGGCCGATCTCGGCGCCGTTCTCGACCGCCGAACGAACGTTTGTGCTGAACCACTGATCCACCCCCCGGTTGACCAGCAGGCCGAACACCAGGGCGATCAGCACCGCCGGCACGACCGCGACGAGCGAGAAAAGGGTGACGAAACGCAGATGCAGGCGCGCGCCGGGATCATTCCGATTGCGCGTCAGGCGCAGCACCCGCCCGCCGATCACTGCCGCCAGACCCGCGATCAGGATCAGATTGGCCAGAAGAATGAAGAGTACGACCTGACTGGCCGCCGTGCGCGCATCGCCGCCCGCCGTCGCTCCAGGCGCGATCGCCACGAGCCAAATGGCGGCGGCCGTGATCAGAAAGGCGATGGCGTAGGCGGTGCCGAACAAGGCCCGTGCGCGACCATCAGCCAAACGCCCCCAGAGCGAGCGCTCTGAGGTCTGTTGCTCAGCCGTGGAAACGGGCGTGTCCGACATCAGGCCACAGCTTCGAACACCTGTGGCTCGTTTTCAACATCGAAGTTGCTCAAATGCGTCACACCTAGCCAAAGGTCGGTCAGAGCGGCCTCGACCTCTTCTGGCGTCTCCAGGCGACACAGGCGGGCCTTGGCGGCACGGCGCTCGCCCGGATCGGCAGGCCACGGCGCCTGTTCGATGTACCAGCCCAGATGCTTGCGGAACATTTTCAGCCCCAGCGGCAGGCCGTAGAAGGCAGCGGACGCCCGCAGATGCTCGATGACGATGGCCAGACGCTCTTCGCGATCCGGCTCCTGAAGCTGTGTCCCGTCGATCAGGGCGCGCTCCAGATGCGCCGCCAGCCAAGGCCGACCATAGACCCCGCGCCCCAGCATCAAGGCGTCAGCGCCAGAACGATTCAGGGCCTCGCGCGCCTGTTCGGCCGTGATGATGTCCCCGTTGACGATAACGGGAATGGCGACCGCCTGCTTGACCTCTGCGACCGCGTCCCAGTCAGCAACGCCTGTATAGAATTGCTTACGGGTACGGCCATGCACGGTGACGGCGGCCACGCCCAGCCCTTCGGCGCGACGCGCCAGATCGGCGGCGTTGTGGCTGTTCTCATCCCAGCCCAGCCGCATCTTGACGCTGACCGGGCGGCTGACGGCGCCGACGACCGCCTCCATGATCCGCGCGGCCTGATCGGGCGTGCGCATCAGAGCCGAACCGCAGGCGGCGCCGGTGACTTCCTTGGCCGGACAGCCGAAGTTCAGGTCGATGAGGTCTGCGCCCGCCGCCTCGGCCATGCGCGCGCCTTCAGCCATGACGGCCGGGTCGCCGCCGACCAGCTGGATCACCGTCAAAGGCAACCCCCCGCCCACGGCGGCGCGCCGAACCACATCGGGTCGCCCACGCGCCAGTTCGGCCGAGGCCACCATTTCCGTCGCCACATAGGCGGCGCCCAGCCGCGAGGCCAGCACCCGAAACGGCAGGTCCGTGATCCCGGTCATGGGCGCCATCAGCACCCGCCCCGCGATCTTCACATCGCCAATCTGCAACCCGTTCGTCATGAGGCTCCTTAGCACCGATGAACGCCCCTCTCGTCAAGCGGAACCGGGACGCCTAGAAGACCCGCATGGGATTCTCAGCGATCGTCGTGGCCGCCGGCTCGGGTTCTCGAGCGGGCGGCGCCAAGCAGTGGCGTAGGGTCGGCGGCAAGCCGGTCGCGCGCTGGTCGGTCGAGGCTCTGCTGGACGCCGGGGCCCGCGAAGTCGTCCTGGTGATCTCCGCAAACGCCAAGCAAGAAGCTGAAGCTGTCTTGGCCGGCCTGACTGGATGGCGCGCCGTTTCCGGCGGCGCGACACGCGCCCAGTCAGTTTGCGCTGGACTGGATGCGCTGACCGGAGGCGACAACGAGCCGGTCCTGATCCATGACGCCGCCCGTCCTTTCCTGAGTGCCGAAGTGATCGAACGGTTGCTGTCGGGGCTGGCCGACGCTGACGGCGCCCTGCCTGCCCTACCTGTCGCCGACAGCCTGCGCCAAGGGCATGGAGACATGGTCGTCGGCGCTGTGGACCGCGAAAATCTGTGGCGCGCCCAGACCCCGCAGGCTTTCCGCCTCAAGACCATTCGCGACGCCTATGCCGCCTGGCCCGCTGACGAAGCCGCCACCGACGAAGCCGCCGTAGTCGAGCGTGCAGGCGGTCGCGTCCGATTGATCCCAGGCGATCCGCGCCTGATGAAGCTGACCTATCCAGAGGATTTCGCCATGGCCGAGGCCCTGTCGCCTGCCCGCACCGTCACCCGCATCGGCCAGGGCTATGACGTCCATCGCTGGGGGCCGGGCTCGTCGGTCTGGCTCTGCGGGGTCGAGATTCCGCATGACCAGACCCTGATCGGCCATTCGGACGCCGATGCGGGCCTGCACGCCCTGACCGACGCTATTCTAGGCGCCATCGCCGACGGCGACATTGGCGACCACTTCCCCCCCAGCGATCCGCAGTGGAAGGGGGCTTCGTCCGACCGCTTCCTGGTCTACGCCGCCGAACGGGTGGCCCTGCGCGGCGGGCGCATCATCAATGTCGATGTGACCCTGATCTGCGAGCAACCCAAGGTGAAACCGCACCGGCTGGCTATGCGCGAGCGGCTGGCGAACCTGCTGAAACTGCCGCTGGACGCCGTGAGCGTGAAGGCGACCACCAGCGAGGAAATGGGCTTCGTCGGCCGCAATGAAGGCCTGGCGGCGCAGGCCGTGGCTGCAATCGAAATGCCCGCCTGAACCTTCGATCAGGCCGGCTGGATCGGCAGGCCGTGCAGTTCGACCCGCAAACCGCCCAGCGCCGAAGGTGTAAAGCGCACGGTCCCGCCATGCGCCTTCATCGTCGACAGGACGATGGACAGGCCCAGACCGCTGCCGCCGACAGGAGCCTCCGCCGTACGGAAGAAGCGTCGCCCCAGGCGTTCCAGATCATCCGCGGCCACGCCGGGGCCGTCGTCCTCGATCACCAGAACGGCGTCAGCCCCTTCGCCGACGACCGACACATTGATCCGTCCCCGCGCCGCGCCGCGCGCATTGGCCATCAGGTTGGCGACGACCGTCTCAAAGCGGTCCGGCTGAACGTGAAGCTGAAACTCTTCATGCGGCAGATGCAGGCGGTCGTCGGCGCCCGTCGCCTGAAACAGACTGCGCAGATCGATCCATCGCTTGGCGGCGTCGTCCACCGCCGCCTCGTCCTCACGGGCGAGCGTCAGCAACCCCGTGACCAGACGCGCCGTCCGGTCAACAGAGGTCTGGATCTGCTCCAGCGCATGCTTGCGCACGGCCGGATCGTCCGTGGCGGCCGCGATCTGAGCCTGAACCCGAAGGCCGGCCAGCGGCGTCCGAAGTTCATGAGCCGCCGCCGCGGTGAACTCCGTCTCTCGACGGCGCGCTTCGCTGACGCGCGAGATGAGATCGTTCAGCGCCCAAGCGAAGGGTTGCAGATCCTTGCCGCCCGGGGCCACGTCGATCGGCGTCAGATCGTCAGCCTGACGACTGGCGAGCGTCCGGGTCATCTGCTGGATCGGCCGCAGGCCCGCCCCCACCGACCACCAGATCAGGACGCCGAGCGCCAGCAAACCCAGCACCGCCGGCGCCAGCAGGCCGGTGACGACGCTGCCGACCAGGTGTTCGCGGATCGCCAGATTGTCGCCGACCATCACGCGATAGCCGCTTTCAGGCATATGGACGGTATAGACGCGCCAGCGCTCGCCATCGAGCACGCGCTCTGAGAAGCCGTCCTCGCCATCCGCCAGCATTTCTGTCGGGGCGCTCCGCGAACGCGCGATCAGTTCGCCTTGCATCGACCAGATCTGACAAGCCAGTTGCCGCTCATAGGCGGTAAGCGGGCGGCCCACGTCTTCATTGGCGACGGGAGACAGACTGCCCGGCCGCATCATGGACGACACCAGACGGGCCGATTCCATCAGGCGGCGATCCAGAACCCTTTGCACCTCATGGCGCGTCTGAAACTCGACCCAGACGACCGCGCCGCCCCACACCAACGCCGTGACCAGGGCGAGGATCGCGAACAACCGCATCCGAATGGACATCATTGGAGGGTGTATCCCAGGCCGCGCACGGTGCGGATGAAGTCGGCGCCCAGCTTGGCGCGCAGGTGATGGATATGAACCTCGACGGCGTTCGAGCCGATGTCCTCCTGCCAGCCGTAGAGCCGCTCCTCCAGCTGACTGCGAGACAGAACGTGGGACGGGCGCTCCATCAGGGCCTCAAGGATGGCGAACTCGCGTCGTGACAGGTGAAGGTCGCCCTGCCCGCGCCAGGCCAGCCGCGACTTGGGGTCAAGCGTCACGCCTTCATGCGACAGCGCCGGTTGCGAACGGCCCAGCAGGCGCCGACGAACCGCCCGCAGACGCGCCGCCAGTTCATCCAGATCAAACGGCTTGCCGACATAGTCGTCGGCTCCCGTATCCAGACCGGCGATTCGGTCGCGGCTGTCGTCGCGCGCCGACAGGATCACCACACCCACGTCCATGTCACGATGCCGCACGAAGCGCAGGATTTCCAACCCGTCGCCATCGGGCAGACCCAGGTCCAGAACGACCGCGTCAAAGGTCGAGCTTTCCAGTGCGGCCAGGGCGTCTTCGACCCTGGCGACCGTCTCGACGGTCCAGCCGCAAGCCCCCAGGCCGACGCGCAATCCATCCGCCAGCACCGGATCGTCTTCTACAGCGAGCAATCTCATTGGCTATTGATGCGAAGCTCGGCTTAAGCCTGACTTAAGCTCATTCTCCGACCTGACAGGTATGAAGATCATTCTCGCACGCCTCCTCGCGGCCCTGGCCGTTCTCATGCTGTCAGCTCCGGCGCCGAGCCTGGCCCAAGGGCTGGGGCAAGGGCTGGGGCAAGGTTTCGGTCAGCCGCTGCTTTCCCCCGAAGAGGCGTTCACCCTTCAGATCTCGCGAGAGGCCGACGGCGACATGGTGTTCGCCTGGAAAATCGCGCCGGGCCACTATCTCTACAAGGATCACACCGCCGCCACTGCGCCCGACGGCAAGACCGGGCTTCCTCTCCGCCTTCAGGCTGGAGAAAAGAAGGACGACCCCGGCTTCGGCGTCGTCGACATTTGGCGTGACGCCGGGCGCGCGGTTCTGTCGGCGGATGCGCTGAAGCGCGCGAACGATCCCGCGTCGATCAACATCACCTACCAGGGGTGCCTAGAAAACTCGATCTGCTACCCGCCGACCACCCGCACCGTGGACGTCCCCGCCCTGCCGAGCGCTCGGATCGCTTCGCGCGAGGCCGAGGCCGCGACGGCTCAGGCCGCCGCCGTACTCGCGTGGCAGAAGACGACTGAAGCTCCGGCGATCCAGGCCGCCGAGACTACTGAAGCAGAGCCACTGCTGGATGCTGCGCCTGACGCAGGCGTCGCACTGCCCACGTCCGCCATCCAACTTCAGCAGAGTCCGGGTTTCGTCGATCGATTGGCGGGTCAGGGGGGAACGGCCTGGGTGCTACTGGCCTTCTTCGGCTTCGGCGTTCTGCTGGCGTTCACGCCCTGCGTCTTCCCCATGTACCCGATCCTGGCTGGCGTCATCGGACGAGGCGTCGACGGGCAAGGCACGCGACGCGGCCTACTGCTTTCGGTCGCCTATGTCCTGGGCCTGGCCATAGCCTTCGCCCTGCTCGGCGTCGCCGCCGCCTGGTCGGGCCAGAACCTGCAGATGGTGTTGCAATCGCCATGGGCCGTAGGCGGCCTGGCCGTCCTCTTCGTCATCCTGGCGGTCTCGATGTTCGGCGCGTTCGAGCTTCAGCTGCCCTCAGCCTGGACCAGCCGCCTGTCGCGCGACGCCGGAACGGGGCGTCGATCCGTAGCCTCTGCATCAGGCCTGGGTTTCCTCTCGGCCCTCATCGCCGGGCCGTGCGTCACCGCCCCGCTGGCCGGCGCCCTGCTCTATATCGCGCAGACCGGTGATGTCGTCCTGGGCGCCGCCGCCCTGTTCTTCCTGGGGCTGGGCAAGGGCGTGCCGCTGATCGTCTTCGGGACCGCTGGCGCGCGTTTCCTGCCCAGGGCCGGGGCATGGATGAACCGCGTGAAGATCGTTTTCGGCTTCATCTTCCTGGGCATGGCCTGGTGGCTGGCCAGCCGTATCCTGCCGCCTGTCGCAACCCTGGCGCTGGGCGCGGTGCTGTGCTTCGCGGCCGCAGCGGCTCTTGGCCTGTTCCGTCCGGCGGCGTCGGGCGTCCTGACCAACGTCGCGCGCGCCGCTGGCCTGATCGCCGCCGTCTGGGGCGTGCTGCTGCTGATCGGCGTGAGCCTTGACGCCGTCAGCCCTTGGCGTCCTCTGGCTCCGCTGGCTCGTCCTGCGGTCGCGGCTAACGGCGCCTCGCCGCTCGCAGCCGTTCCGGCGGCGGTGGTCGTCGATAACGCTGCGCTAGAGACCGCCGTCGCCCAGGCCGCCGCCAAATCCCGGCCCGCCCTCGTCTATTTCACTGCGGAATGGTGCGTCAGTTGTCGCGTCATGGAGCGCGAGGTTTTCCAGAATGGCGAAGTCCTGGCCGAACTCGGTGCCGTTGATCTGATCGAGGTCGACGCAACCCACAGCACGCCCGAGGTGCGCGATCTGCTCGACCGCTATGGCGTGGTCGGGCCGCCAACCATGATCTTCCTGTCCAAGACTTCAAAGGAAGCGCCTGACAGCCGCTTGGTCGGCGAGGTTCCGGCGCGCGTTGTCCTGGCCTCGCTGGAACGTGCGGGAGCGGCCGAATGAACAGCCTGTCGCTCGGCCCTCTGGTCCTGTCCGGCGAGCGTTTCGCCATCATCATCGGCGTCATCGTCTTCATGATCGGCTCCAGCATTCTGGTCAGCCGGATCAGCGGCCGCTTCAATCTGTGGAGCACGGTCGTCGCTATCGGCGGCGTCGCCGTCGCCCGTCTGGCCCATGTCGTCGCCAACTGGGAGTATTTCAGCGGCGATCCCATGCGCGCCTTCGCCGTGTGGCAGGGCGGGTTCGCCTGGTTGTGGGTTCTGCCCTTCGTCGCTCTGGCCACCGTCCTGCTTCTGAAGACCCGGCAGGAACGCGCCTGGGCCATCGCTCCAGCGGCGGCGGCGGCGCTGGTCTGGGTTACGACGCATCAGCTGGCTTCGGCCACAGAGCCCCTGCCGCCCGCCGAACTGACCCTGCTCCAGTTGGAAGGCCCGCCGGTCGACCTGGCTCAGCCGATCAACCAGCCCACCGTCATCAACATCTGGGCGACCTGGTGCCCGCCGTGCCGCCGCGAGATGCCGGCCCTGGCGCAGGCCGAGCAGTCTCACCCCGACATCCGGTTCCTGTTCATCAATCAGGGCGAGAGCCGGGAGACGGTCGGCGATTATCTGGCGCACGAGGGCCTATCCCTGCGACACGTCCTGCTCGACACCGGCATGGCCCTGCCGCGTCACTATCGCACGGTCGGCATTCCGGTGACGCTCTTCCTTCATGCGGACGGCAGCCTGGCGAAGGCGCACATGGGCGAGATCGCACCCGAACAGATCGCCGCAGAGATCGCCCGCCTGAACAAGGCTTCGCCCGGCGCCTTAAGCGTGACTTAAGCGGACGCCTCGACCAAGAAGCATCAACCGTCGCCTTGGCGCGGCCCCTCCCCCGCCTAACCGTGCGGCCATGCGCCGAACGAAGCAGGAAAGCCTGACCCGATGAAGAACCCCGCCCTCGCCATGAAGCTCGCTGTCGCCCTGACCCTGGCGGCGTGCGGTCCGGCCGACGCTGGCAATGCGCCTGCGGCAGCCGCTGCGGCAGGGGCTTCGGGCGCCCAAGACCTGCCCATGGTGACGGAAGTCGGCTTCAGCGACCTGCTGCGCGATCCGGCAACGCCGTTCATCGGCGCCGAGAACGCCGACGTCATCATCATCGGCTTCATGGATTACAACTGCCCCTACTGCAAAATGATGATCCCGGAGCTGGAAGGCCTGATGAAGGCCGACCCCAAGGTGCGGATCCTCTACAAGGAATGGCCGATCTTCGGCGCCGTGTCCGAGAACGTCGCCCGCCTGGCGATGGCCGCCAACTACCAGGGCAAATATCACGAGGTGCACAAGGCCTTCATGAGCACCAAGGGCCGCATCGAGACCGACCAGCAGGCGCGCAGCCTTGCCCGTGCAGCCGGGGTCGACATGAACCAGCTGGATCGTGACCTGGCCACGCATCGCGATGAGATCGACGCCGTGATCCTGCGCAATACCCGCGAAGCCTCCGCCCTGGCCCTAAGCGGAACGCCCGCCTTCATCATCAACGGCAATCTGATCCCCGGCGGCATGCCTCAGGCGCAACTGGAAGCCGTCATCGCCCGTATCCGTGCGGGTCAACCGCTGCGCTGATCCTTCAGGCTTCACTTTACGCTCGCCTCTGAACGGCAGGCTGGCATAGTCGCCAAATGCGAAGCCTGCTGTTCAACATCGCCTATTGGGCGCTTTCAATCACCTACGGCCTGGCCGCCGCTTTTGCGGCCCTGGCGCCCGGCCGCAAGGCCACAAGCTGGATCATCCGCCGCTATGTCCGGCGCATGGTGCAGGCCATGAGCCTGTTCGCGGGCATCCGAATCGAGACGCGCGGCAAGGAACGCCTGCCGCAGGGCGCCTTCATCATCGCCTCAAAGCACCAGAGCTGGGGCGACGGCTTCGCCACCTATGACCAGTTCGACGACGTGGCCTTCGTCACCGGCGACCATCTGGAGAAGTTCCCCCTGCTGGGAACGGTGCTGAAGAAACTGGGCGCCATCGTCGTCAACAACTGCGGCGGTCACGCCGCCCGCGCCGCCCTCAAGGAACGCGCCGCCGACGCCAATCGCGAGGGCCGCAAGATCCTGATCTATCCGGAAGGCCATCTGGCCAAGGTCGGCGAGAAGTACCGTTACCGCTCGGGCGTCTGGCACATGTATCGCGACTTCGACATGCCGGTCGTGCCGCTGGCGACCAACCTGGGCCTGTTCTGGCCGCTGGAAGCGTTCCGCAAGACCCCCGGCACGGCGATGCTGGAATTCCTCGAGCCCATCCCGACCGGGCTGCCTAAGGCTGAGTTCCTGGCGCGACTGGAATCCGCCGTGGAAGGTCGAACAGCCGAACTGATCGCCAAAGCGACAGGACAGCCGGTCACGCCGGCTATCCTAGTGCTGCCCCCGAACGAAATGAGCAAAACGCTTGAACCGCAGCAATCCACCGCAGCGTGAGGCGTCTACTGAGGCTGAATCCGAGCCAGGATCGTCTTCACGGCCAAGCCAACCAGCCCGCCAATCACTGAGCACACTGCCGCTGCGGTCAGCGCGGCGAAGATCCACCAGTGCCCGCTCCAGTCGGTCTCGGAGCTGAACAGCGCGTCCCTCAGAACGACAAGCGGACCAATGGCGGCCCCGATGGCTGCAAAAACAAGAACAACGCTGCGCTTCATAGACGTCACAATGCGGCCTCCCGAATAAAGAGCGAGGCTTAATTGCAAAACAACGTTACGGCAATACAGCCTGTCAGGCCGCCGGGATCACTGCGCCTTCATACTTCGCGGCGATGAAGTCCTTGATCGCCTGACCGCGCAAAGCGTTGGCCAGGGCCTGAATGCGCGGATCGTTCTGATTGTCCGGGCGGGCGACCAGATGGTTCACATAAGGGCTGTCGGCGCCTTCAAGCGACAGCGCGTCCGTCTTGGGCTTCAACCCGGCGTCGAGGGCGTAGTTGGTGTTGATCACCGCGCCGTCCACTTGAGGCAGGATGCGCGGGATGGTGGCGGCCTCGACCTCCTGGAACTTCAGCCCCTTGGGGTTGGTCGCAATGTCGCGCACGGTCTGCAGCGGGTTCTGCGGGTCCGTCAGGGTGATCAGGCCCGCCGCCTGCAGCAGCAGCAGGGCGCGGCCGGTGTTCGACGCATCATTAGGCAGCACCACTTGGGCGCCGTTCGGCAGGTCGGCCAGCGCCTTGTGCTTGCGGGAATAGAGCCCCAGCGGCTCGACGTGGACCCCGGCGACCGTGACCAGGCTCGTACCGCGCGCCGTGTTGAACTCGTCCAGATAGGGCTTGGTCTGGAAATAGTTCACGTCCAGCCGCTTTTCAGACAGTTGCACGTTAGGCTGAACGTAGTCGTTGAAGACCTTGATTTCGATCGGCACGCCCTGTGCGGCCAGGATCGGCTTTACCTGCTCCAGGATTTCGGCGTGCGGCACTGCAGTGGCGCCGACCAGCAGAGGCGCGCCCTCGGCGCCCGCCTTCTTGTCCGCGCCCTGACCGCAGGCGGCGAGCGTCAAAACAGCGGCGGCGGACAGCAGCAGCGAACGGCGGATCATGAGGCAGGCTCTTTTAAAACGTCAGCGGTGCGAGACCATAGCGACCAGACGGTCGCCGATCATCTGCAGAATTTGTACGAGGATCAGCAGCAGAACTACGGTCACGACCATGACATCGGTCTGGAACCGCTGATAGCCGAAGCGGATGGCCAGGTCGCCCAGACCGCCCGCCCCCACCACGCCCGCCATGGCGGTGTAGCTGACCAGGGCGATGACGGTGACGGTCGCGCCGGCGATGATGCCGGGCAGAGCCTCGGGCAACAGGGCGCGCGTCACGATCTGGAAGGTTGAGCCGCCCATCGCCTGGGTCGCCTCGACCACGCCCTTGTCCACTTCACGCAGCGCCGTCTCGACCAGGCGCGCATAGAAGGGCGCAGCTCCGACAACTAGCGGCGGAATGGCGCCCGCTACGCCCAACGAAGTGCCGACCAGCAGCACCGTCACCGGCAGCATGACGATCAGCAGGATGATGAAAGGCACAGAACGCAGCACGTTCACGACGAAAGACAGCACGGCGTTCAGCATTGGATTGGCCGCCAGCCGCCCCTTGCCCGACAGATAGAGCAGCACGCCCAGCGGTACGCCCAGGATCACGGTCAACACCATCGATCCGCCCAGCATCAGCAGGGTGTCGATCGTCGCCTTGCCGATATCGGCCCAGTCTACATTGGCGAACATCAGACCGTCTCCACCACGACGCCGCGCGCAGCCAGTTGCGCCAGAGCCGCCTCAGCGTCGCCCCCAGTGAAGGCCACCGTCATCTGGCCATAGGGCTCGCCCCGGATGCGGCTGATGCGGCCCGACAGGATCGAATAATCCACGCCAACAGTGCGCGCCACACGGCTCAATTCCGGCTCATAGGTCGATGGTCCGCGGAAGGTCAGGCGGGCCATGCGCGCCCCGGCGGGCGCGACCGAGGCGTCGATCGCTTCCTCGCCCTCGGCCAGCATGGCGCGGGTCACAGCGTGCTGCGGATGCAGGAAGACGTCGGCCGTCGCGCCCTGCTCCACAATCCTGCCGTCCTTCAGCACCGCCACGCGATCGCAGACCCGGCGCACCACCTCCATCTGGTGGGTGATCAGGACGATGGTCAGGCCGAGGTCGCGGTTGAGCCCGTCCAGCAGGGTCAGGATGTCTTCGGTCGTCTCGGGGTCAAGGGCGCTGGTCGCCTCGTCGCACAAGAGGACGCTGGGGCCGCAGGCCAGGGCGCGGGCGATGCCGACGCGCTGTTTCTGGCCGCCCGACAGCTGGGACGGATGCTTCTTCGCGTGGTCGGCCAGCCCCAGTTGGGCCAGCAGTTCCGTCGTGCGGGCCTTCACCTCAGCCTCAGGCCGCCCTTCCAGCCGCAGGGGAAAGGCGACGTTGTCCTCGATCGTCTTGGCGTTCAGCAGGTTGAAGTGCTGGAAGATCATGCCGATGCCGCGTCGCGCCGCCCGCAGTTCGGCGGGGTTCAGGGCGGTGATTTCCTGCCCATCGACGAAGACCTTGCCCGCGTCGGGCGTCTCCAGCCGGTTGATGGCGCGGATCAGGGTGGACTTGCCCGCCCCCGAACGCCCCACTACGCCGAACACCTCGCCGCGCGCGACATGCAGGTCGACGGCGTCCAGCGCCGTGCGGTCGCCCGCCGCGCTGCGATAGCGCCGGGTCACCCCCTCCAGTTGGATCATGTCAGTCGGCGTCCAGAGCAGCGGCGGGAATGATGGTGACGCTCTCGCCGCAGCCGCAGGCGTCCGTCTCGTTCGGATTACGGAAGACGAATTTGGAGGCCAGCTTCGTCACCTCATAGTCGATCTCAGTGCCGATCAGGAACAGCACCGCCTTGGGCTCGATCAGGATGGTGACGCCCTTGTCCTCGACCACCTCGTCCAGCGGCAGGGCCTCTTCGGCATAGGCAAAGGTGTATTCCTGCCCGGCGCAGCCGCTGTTTTTCACGCCGACGCGCAAGCCGACGTAGTCCTTCTCAGCGTTGTCCATGATCTCGCGCACGCGCGCGGCGGCGGCGTCCGTCAGGGTCACCGCCTTGGGCCGGGGTCGCCGGGGTCGGGTCGTCGCCGTCTGAAGCTCGGTCATGGCTGCATCCTCAGAACATGTTCAGGGCCAGCTTGGCCTCGTCGCTCATCTTGGAAGAGTCCCACGGCGGGTCGAACACCAGATTGGCCTTGGCGCTGCGCACGCCCTCGACCTTGGCCACCGCCGTCTCGACCCAGCCGGGCATCTCGCCCGCCACCGGGCAACCCGGCGCCGTCAGCGTCATCTCGACCAGGACGTCGCGGTCATCGGACACGTCGACTTTGTAGATCAGGCCCAGCTCATAGATGTCGACCGGGATTTCCGGGTCATACACCGTCTTCAGCGCCTCGATCAGGTCATCCGTCAGCTTGTCCAGCTCTGCCTGAGACAGGGCGCTCTTTTGAGGCTCGTCCCAGCTGGCGGCGAAGGCGTCGCTGTCGCTGATCGCGTTGTCGGTCTTGGCGTCCATACTCGTCACACGAAGAAGTTCCGCGCCTTGATCAGCGCGTCCACGAAGGCGTCTGTATCCTCCATGGTGTTATATAGGGCGAAGGAGGCGCGCGCGCTTGCGCTCACGCCCAGTCTTTTCGCCAGCGGCTCGGCGCAGTGCAGCCCGGCGCGCACGGCGACGCCGTAGCGGTCCATGATTTGGGCCACGTCATGAGCGTGCGCGCCCTCGACGGTGAAGGTCAGGATGGCGCCCTTCCCTTCCGCTTCGCCCAGAATCCGCAGCCAGTTGTGGCCCCGCAGACGCTCGACCGCATGGTGATACAGGGCCATTTCATGCGCCTGGATCGCCTTCGCATCATACTGGCTCAACCATTCGACCGCTGCGCCCATGCCGATGGCTTCCAGGATCGGCGGCGTGCCGGCCTCAAACCGATGCGGCGGCTTGGCGTAGGTCACGCCTTCCTTCTCGACCCTCACGATCATCTCGCCGCCGCCCTGATACGGCGACAGAGCGTCCAGCGCCTCGGCCGTGCCGAACAGGACGCCGATGCCCGTAGGCGCGAACAGCTTGTGCCCCGTCAGCACATAGTAGTCGCAACCGATGGCCTGAACGTCCGGCGCTGCATGGACTGCGCCCTGGCAGCCATCGATCAACACGCGCGCCCCGGCAGCATGAGCCAGGCGGGTGATCTCGGCGACCGGATTGATGGTCCCCAGCACGTTGGACATATGGGTGACGGCGACCAGCTTCGTTTTCGGGCCCAGCAGGGCGACGAAGGCCTCCATGTCCAGCGAGCCGTCGTCCTTGATCGGCGCCCACTTCAGCACCGCCCCACGCCGTTCGCGCAGGAAGTGCCACGGCACGATGTTGGAGTGGTGCTCCATCTCGGTGACGATGATCTCGTCGCCCGGCTGGATCGACAGGCCGACGCCGTTGGCGACCAGATTGATCGCCTCGGTCCCGCCCTTGGTCCAGACGATGTTGTCGGCCGACGGCGCATTCAGGAAGCGGGCGACGATCTCGCGCGCCCGCTCATAGGCCTCGGTCGCCTCATTCGACAGGGTGTGCAGCCCCCGGTGAACGTTGGCGTAACTGCCCTCCATCGACGCGACCAGGGCGTCGATCACGGCGCGCGGCTTCTGCGCCGAGGCGGCGGTATCCAGATAGACCAGCGGCTTGCCGTTCACCTGTCGCGACAAGATCGGGAACTGCGCACGGGCGGCATAGGGGTCGAACCCCGTCATGGATGCGTGGGTCACAGGCGAGCCGTCAGCCATTCCCGCACCACCTCTCTGGCGCCTTCGTGCTCGATCCGGTCAACGACCTCGATCAGGAAGGCATGGGTCAACAGGGCGCGGGCCTCATCGGCCGAAATGCCGCGCTGCTGCATGTAGAACAGGGCGCTTTCGTCCAGCGTCCCGACGGTCGCCCCGTGGGCGCACTGCACCTCGTCGGCGTAGATGATCAGCTCGGGCTTCACGTCGATCTCGCCGCGATCCGAGGCGATCAGGCCGTGGTGGCCCATGCGGGCGTCGGTGTCGTCCGCGCCCTTCTGGACCAGGATCTTGCCCTGAAAGACGCCGCGCGCCTCATCCCGGACCACGCCCTTGATCAACTGGCTGGTCGTGCCGCTGGCCGCAACGTGGTCGATCACCGAGGTCTGATCCGAATGGCGCGCGCCATTCAGCAGGTAGAGGCCGTCCACGCGCGCATCGGCGCCTTCAGCTCCGTGCCGCAGGCGGGTCTCGTGGCGTTGCAGCTTGGCGCCGGTGGCGATAATCGTCTGGCGAAAGCGACCGCCCGCCTCCAGCCGCACCTCGGCCTCGGCCACGGAAATGGCGTCGGCGGGTTCGTCGGTCAGGACGACGCGGATCACCTCAGCGTCGGCTGCGACGTCGATCTCGACCTTGTTGTGGGCGACATAGGCCGAGCCCTTGCCCTCGTGCGTCTCCAGCAGCAGCAGGCGCGCGCCGGGCCGGGCGACAATGCGCGCCGCCGCCGTGTGGCCTGTACCGACGGCGTCAGAGATGAAACGCAAGCGCAGCGTCTGATCGCCCGAGGCGATATAGTCTTTCACTCCGACCGGACGGCCATTGGCGAAGACGACGGCGTCGCCGCCCAGGTCATAGAACGGCCCCGGCGCGCCGATGATCGCCGTGCCAGACGGTTCAGGCGCTTCACGAAGAAAGCGCTTCAGGTCGCTGTATTTCCATTCCTCGACCCGCCGCGAGGGGAAGGTCGCGGCATCGGTCAGGTCCAACCGGGCCAGCGCCTTCATGCCGCCTCCGGCAGGAACTTGTCGTAGCCTTCCGCCTCCAGCTCATGCGCCAGCTCAGGACCGCCCGAGGCGACGATGCGGCCGCCCGCCAGAACGTGGACGCGGTCCGGTTTGATGTAGTCCAACAGGCGCTGATAGTGGGTGATCACCAGCATCGACCGTTCCGGGCTGCGCATAGCGTTCACCCCGTCGGCGACGATGCGCAGGGCGTCGATGTCGAGGCCCGAGTCCGTCTCGTCCAGGATCAGCAGCGACGGCTCCAGCAGGGCCATCTGCAGGATTTCCATCCGCTTCTTCTCGCCGCCGGAGAAGCCGACGTTCAGCGGCCGCTTCAACATGTCGAAGTCCATCTTCAGCGCCTGCGACGCCGCCTTGACCAGCTTCAGGAAGGCCGGGGCGGAAACCTCTTCCTCGCCGCGCGCGCGCTTCTGGGCGTTCAGCGCCGTGCGGATGAAGGTCATGGCCGGCACGCCGGGGATCTCGATCGGATACTGGAACGACAGGAACAGGCCCGCCGCCGCCCGCTCGGCCGGTTCGATATCCAGCAGGTCAACGCCGTTCCACGAGGCGGAACCGTCCGTCACCTCATAGCCGGGACGGCCCGACAGGCTGTAGCCCAGCGTCGATTTGCCCGCTCCGTTCGGCCCCATGACCGCATGGACTTCGCCCGCAGGCACATCGAGCGTCAGACCCTTGAGGATCGGCTTGTCGGCGACAGAGACGTGGAGGTTATTGATCTTAAGCATTGTTTTTCTTCTTCAACTCACTCAGCCGACCGAGCCTTCGAGGCTGATCGCCACCAGCTTCTGGGCCTCGACGGCGAACTCCATCGGCAGTTCCTGCAGGACGTCACGGACGAAACCGTTGACCAGCAGGGCCACGGCCTCCTCTTCCGACAGGCCGCGCTGCTGGGCGTAGAAAAGCTGATCTTCCGACAGGCGGGTCGTCGTCGCCTCGTGCTCAAGCTGAGCCGAGCCGTTGCGGACCTCGATATAGGGGATGGTGTGGGCGCCGCACTCCTTGCCGATCAGCAGGCTGTCGCACTGGGTGAAGTTGCGCACGCCCGTCGCCTTGGGGTGGATCGACACCAGGCCGCGATAGGTCGAGTCCGACTTACCCGCCGAGACCGTCTTGGCGATGATGCGGCTGCGGCTGTTCTTGCCCAGGTGCAGCATCTTGGTGCCGGTGTCGGCCTGCTGATGGCCGTTTGTGATGGCGATGGAATAAAACTCGCCCGAGCTTTCCTCGCCCTTCAGGATGCAGGACGGGTATTTCCAGGTGACGGCCGAGCCCGTTTCAACCTGCGTCCAGCTGACCTTGGAACGGTCGCCGCGGCAGTCGGCGCGCTTGGTGACGAAGTTGTAGATGCCGCCCTTGCCCTCAGCGTCGCCGGGATACCAGTTCTGGACGGTCGAGTATTTCACCTCGGCGTCGTCCAGAGCGACGATCTCCACGACCGCCGCGTGCAACTGGTTCTCGTCGCGCATCGGCGCGGTGCAGCCTTCCAGATAGGAGACGTAAGAGCCCTTGTCGGCGATGATGAGGGTGCGCTCGAACTGGCCGGTCTGGCTGGCGTTGATGCGGAAATAGGTCGACAGCTCCATCGGACAGCGCACGCCCGGCGGGATGTAGACGAAGCTGCCGTCCGAAAAGACCGCGCTGTTCAGGGCCGCGAAATAGTTGTCGCTGACCGGCACAACGGTGCCGAGGTACTGACGCACAAGATCAGGATATTCGCGCAAAGCCTCGGAAATCGGCATGAAAATCACGCCCGCCTTGGCCAACTCCTCCTTGAAGGTGGTGATGACCGAAACGCTGTCGAACACGGCGTCGACGGCCACCTTGGGCGCACCCTGGACGCCGGCCAGGACTTCCTGCTCCTTCAGCGGAATGCCCAGCTTGGCGTAGACTTCCAGCAGTTCGGGATCGACCTCGTCCAGCGACTTCGGCCCTTCCTTCTTCACCGGCGCGGCGTAGTAGTAGAGATCCTGATAGTCGACAGGCTCGTACTTCACCGCCGCCCAGGTCGGCTCCTCCATCGCCAGCCAGCGCTCATAAGCGGCCAGACGCCACTCCAGCATCCACTCCGGCTCCCCCTTCTTCTCGGAGATGAAGCGGATGATGTCCGGGTTCAGGCCCTTGGGGGCGAACTCCTGTTCGACGTCCGTGGTAAAGCCGTACTTGTACCGCTCCAGCTCCGCGACCGTGTCGATTGTTTCCTGAACGATAGCCATAACTTACGCGACTTCCTTTGCGCGTTCTTGCAAACGCGCCTTGTGCTTGTCCCAAGCCGCGGCCCAGGCGTCGGCGAACCGGGCCCAGTCGGCCTCGGTCGTGCCCCATCCGCCGGAGACGCGCACGCCCCCGGTCGCCAGGTGATGCAGGCCCATGGCGCTGATCGCCTTGGACGGCTTAACCTTGCCCGACGAGCAGGCCGAACCGGCCGAGACCATGACGCCGACCAGATCGAGAGTGATCAGCTGCTGCGGGCTGTCCCAGCCCTCGACGGCCATGAACAGGGTGTTGGGCAGGCGCTCGACCGCGCCGCCGATGACGGTCGCGCCCGCCGCCTTGACCTTCGCCTCGGCCGCATCGCGCCAGGCGACATGAGCCATGGCGACGTCCAGATCGCGCGCGGCGCAATCGGCGGCGACCCCGAAGCCGGCGATGCCCGGCACGTTCTCGGTTCCAGCGCGCAGGCCGCGCTCCTGACCGGCGCCGTGCAGGATGCGGATAGCGG